>CAYHVQ010000018.1:0-21456 GCA_964360435.1 uncultured Gammaproteobacteria bacterium | reverse complement strand
CCTACCCTTCACCATGCCAAGAACGGGCGTCGCGCCGCGTCGCGGAGGAGGTTGTTCGCGATTCCCGCGACCTCCCCCCATCCGGTCACCGGATCGTCCGCATTGTCCGGATCCGCGTCACCAACCTGAGAGTCGGCCGCATTGTCCGGATCCGCGCTAGTCTGCCGGTTGCGCCGCGGAAGCTTCCGAAGGTACTTCGCGAGCGCCAACCGGACGGCTGGGTCGAACTGTACGCGACAGTCTGCGGCGATTGCGCGCCGCACGTCAACCTCCTCAATGCCCTTTTCCGCGGCACCTTGGTGGTCAACGCAGTTGACGTGATGAACTTCCCCACGCGTGGGTCGCACGCGCAGGCCTTGCAACAAGACCGGAAGAGGCATGATACTCCTTTCGCCGCACTAGAGTGTGCGGCTGGTACGTCGAAATCCGGACACGAAACGACGCATGATCGCATCGTGTTCGGGCTTGTCTTCTGGCCCGCCGCAACACGCGGCCAAGACCAACTTCCTTCGGACGACGTTGACACGGCGGTCCATTGGCACGTCGCTCAACCGCCACACGTTCGCCTTGGGACACGTGGACAGATGGTACGTTGCCTTCCCGACGAACACGACCTCGTCGTCCACCCGCTTGATGTAGCCCGGACACTTCTCACAGAAGCGCCGAGCTTTCTTCGGATCCTTGAGAGCGTCCTTGATTGCGATCTGGATCATGGCATTGCGGTTGACCCGCGTTGCCTGCGCCACGATCTCGCAGGCGTCTTCGTGCATGAGGAGCGCTTCCCGAGTCACCGGAGAGCGCACCCACACATTTTCGCCCGCGGCGATGCGGTGATTGAGATCCATCTGAACTGCGACCTCCACCACCGCGTTGCGGATCATCTCGTCGAGGCGGCGATCTTCCTCCCCCGCCTTCTCCTTCTTGACGCGGGTGTGGATTCCGCGAACGAATCCAAACCCCTGCGTCGCCAAGAGCTTGAGGAGGCTGTCTTCCACCCCGTACTTCTGCATGGCGATCATGAACCCGCCCGACCCGAGGGTCAGGAGCGGTCCATGCCGCCGTACGAATGCGGAGAGGCCGGGATCCTCGAGAACCATCTCCTCCAATTGCGGAGCGATGGCCTCCCAGACCCCTTCTGCACCCTCGGACCGGCTGTAGCCCCGCTTGGGCTTCTCGTCCTTTTTGTCCTTGTCGTCAGCCATGGCAACACTCCTTTTCCTTCACCGCAACTGGATCCCGGATCAAGTCCGGGATGACAACACCCAATTGCGGAATGACATTGAAACCAACCTCATTGTCGAGGAACAATCGCAAGGGCTTCACCGCGGTTTTGCACGGTTTTGGCACACTTGTGAACCGGATATTGTGATACACTTTTTTGATTTTGTCAAGTTTTGTGAAATTTGGCTAAAATAACTAAAAAACGGTCCCGGATCAAGTCAGGGATAACAAAACAACTCCTACTCCTCCCCGTCTTCTTCAAACGGATCTACATCCGTAAGGCCCTCGTCCACCACACCCTTAACTTCCGGAAATTTCTCCTTTAACATCCGCTCCACGCCGTCATACAGCGTCACCGTGGAAATCATGCAGTGCTGACAGTTTCCCGAAAGATTCACCTTCACGATGCCGTCCTCGACGCCGAGAAATTCAATATCGCCGCCGTGCGTTTGAATGCTGGGGCGGACTTCTTCTTCAATGACCTGCTGAACGTCATTTTTGAGTTGCTTGGGCGACCGGGCTTTCATGAGAAAAAAATGTCACAGCACCATGATCCCACAACCATCGGACACCTATCGCCACGGCCGGAACAATCACCAAATTCCCTTCCAGCGCGTATCGCAAAAATGGCAGTCCCATGATGTAGCTCTCCATAAGTCCTGCGGCCGTGAGTGGATACAAATTTCCAATCAGCCAAACACCGAAGTTTGTCCAAAAATAAAAAAACACGGATGCACCCACACCGAGGAGTGTGATGTCGAGCGTCCAGTTTTTTCGACTCCCATCCTTCTGCATGATGGTTCCCAAATAACCAATCACCAACCACGCAGACCAGGTGAATAGCAAGATTGGTGTGTTTCCAATCATCATGTCTGTGATCGCAATCACGGAAAGCGGAACAACCACAACATACATTCCCCCAAGCAACGCGCCCGCAAGCAGAGACACGGCCGTGACGGTTTCAACATTCGGAGCATCCAGGAGCAAGCGCCCCACAACTCCAATAACGATCAACCCTCCTGCAAAGACGGCTTTCTTCATGATTGACTTTCCTGATTAATGATCAATCCCCCGCCGCGAGCCCACTCCGCGGTCTTCTAAATGTTTTACTTTCTGCAAATCTGTCACAATATGCGCGCGGGACAAAACTTCATCATGCGCAGGCGTTCCTGTCAGCACCAGTTCCATATTTGCCGGAATGTTCTCCATAAAATCCAGCATATCCTTGGATTCCACAAGTCCATAATGCACGGCGGGATTCGCATGATCCAAAATTAAGAGATCTGGGCGTTCATGCGGACGAGCAACAAGACGCCGCGCGTATTCCATGGCTTCCTGCGCCAAGTACTCATCGGTTGGCGTTGATTGCGCAGGATCCACGAGCTCTGCTCGGCCAAATGGATATACCTTAAAATGCGGTTTCAAGCGATTCTGAATCCGATACTCGCCGCTTTCCGTGGTTCCCCATAAAAATTGAATCACAACCACGTTCAGCCCATACCCAACGGCGCGAAGCGCGAGACCAAGACCCACCTCGCGAACACCACTTCCATCGCCGGTGTAGACATGGACGTAACCGAGGTCTTTGGAGATATTCATAAAGTCAATGATACCCTAACGGACGGCGTTCGGCAAGGATTGGCCGACTGACAATCCTTATCCACACTTAGAGTACCCGCAGTTGCGGCACATCATGCACCCCTCGCCAAACTCCAGAAGATTTCCGCAGTCCGGACACTCCGGCGCGAATCCAGCATCCGCGATCGATACCTTTCTCACAGAAGTCGTTTTATGCAGAATCGTCCCTCCGGACGTCGTCACATCTTCGGTAACAGTTGCTGATGCTTCCGCATAAGCTGGCTCTGCAGACGCCTGCGGCACAACCATTGGAATCTCTTCACTCACCTCCACCTCTTCCTCGAGCGTCTGATCCATGGGGTTGATGATGAGCTCATCCGGAATGCCGGTTTCTTCAGACAGCGGGGAAGTTTGAACGTACTCCACATTCTCTTCCTTTTCGCGCTTCGGCGCGTAGTCCAGCTCCAGTTTTGCCTGATCTTTCTTTAAGTGCTCTTCCAAAATTTGCGCGATCGCGTCCGGAATAGAGAGGATCATCCCCTTCTTCCCCCAGGACGGCATGGGTCCGCGAATGCCTTTGAGTTGAGAAACCACATCCTCTGCGGAAATGCCGGATCGAAGGGCAAGGGAAATCAACCGACAAATCGCCTCGGATTTTGCGGCGAAGAATCCTCCCGCCTTCCCAATTGTTGCAAAAACCTCAAAGGGCTGGCCTTCGGCATCATCGTTGATGGTCACAAACAAACTTCCGTACGCGGTGCTGATTTTATATGTTCGTCCTCGCGTCACCTCCGGCCGCTCTCGAGGGACAATCTTATGACCCGGCATCAATCCCTGAACCTCCGCCGACACAGCCTCAACCGCCGTGGCTTTCTCCTCCTTCTTTTCCTTGGTACCGACGTGCATGACTTGAATATCCTTGCTCCCATCTCGAAAAATCGTCACCCCCTTGCATCGGAGCTGATGCGCAAGATGATAGACCGCTTCAACATCTTCCACGGTCGCGCTGTTGGGAAAGTTGATTGTCTTTGAGACCGCGTTGTCGGTATGTTTCTGGAATGCCGCTTGAATCTTCACATCCCACTCTGGAGCAATCTCGTGAGACGTCACAAAAATCTTCTGCCACATGATTGGAACCTCGGCAACCCCATGACATGATCCGGTTTCCGCAACTTTTTCCATGAGTTTGGGAGAATAGAACCCTTCCCGCTTGGCCACCGCCTCAAAGAGCTGATTCACCTCGACCTGATCTTCTCCACCCATCGAATTCTTCCGCTGAAACGCGAGCGCGAAAATTGGCTCAATCCCCGACGAGCACCCGGCAACAATACTCGTGTACCCGGTAGGAGCGATTGTGGTCAACGCCATATTCCGCAATGCAGGAAACTCCCCCGCCCAGATACTGTCCGAAAAATTCTGGAACGACCCTTTCTCCTGACCTAGCTTCACAGAATAATTGCGCGCCTCGGCCGTCACAAACGCCATGAGTTCCTCTGCCACTTTCACCGCCTCCTCGGAATTATACGGAACGCCCAAAAGAATCAAGAGATCTGCGAACCCCATGACCCCCAAGCCGATTCGACGATTCGCACGCGACACTTCCGCGATTTTTTCAAGAGGGTATCGGTTGAGATCAATCGTGTTATCCAAAAATCGCACTGCCCGATGGATCGTTTCACGGAATTTTTCCCAATCTACTTCAAACGTCACACCGTCACGCGAGCGCACCATCCGCGGAAGAACCACCGAGCCCAAATTACAAGTATCATAGGGGTGGAGCGGCTGTTCCCCGCACGGATTTGTGGCGTTGAGCGACCCCATCTTTGGGAGAGGATTATTCTCATTCATCGCATCCAAAAAAATCACGCCCGGGTCGCCCGTTTTCCAGGCGTGTTCAGAAATTTTCCGGAACAACTCCCGCGCGCGCACTGTTTTTACCACCTGTTTCTTATGTGGATCCACTAAATCAAAGTTTCCATCGTGCTCCCATGCGTCCATAAACGCATCTGTGACGCCCACAGAAATATTATAGTGTGTCATCTGCGCCGGATCATCTTTCATCTGAATAAATTCCTCAATGTCCGGATGGTCAATATTCAGGATGGCCATGGCACCCTGGTTGCGGCCGCCCTTCGTGCGAATGGTTCCCTGCGTCGCATCAAATGCTTTCATAAACGTCACTGGTCCGGCCGCCAACTCGCCGGTGGACCCCACGGAAGCGTTTCGAGATCGGAGATTGGAAAAATTAAACCCAGTTCCGCATGTTGCCTTGTGAGCAATCACATTCTCGGAAATCGCGCGCATAATTCCGTCGATGGAATCTTCCACCGGCAGCACCAAACACGCGGAAAGCGTTAGACTGCTTGCGGTTGCGTTTCGAAGCGCTTGACCGGCAATAAATTCCAGCGAAGCCAGCATCTCTTCAAACTTCTCTTCCCACGTCCGAATCCCTTCCTCCGAGGTTCCGTATTGTCCTTCCGCCGCAGCCATCGTTCGAGCGACGCGATGAAAAAGCTGATCCGGCGTCTCCGTCACCTCTCCTTGCTCATTCCGCAAAAAGGCACGCTTCCGAAGAACCGCAAGCGCATTCGGCGTCAATGCAGAAGAAAATAACGATGCCGCCGATGCTTCTTTCAACATCACCTTTTTTTCCGCCATATATGTCGGCACTTTTTCTTCCACCAGGGGCTTAGATACCCTAAAGGGAAAATCGTCCGTTTGAGCCGTTGCCGTTGTATTCAAAATTTGCGATTCTTTAGATCCATCCCGATAAACCGTGATCCCCTTGCATCCCAATTCATAGGCCATGATATACGCTCGCCGGACATCGTCCATCGTGGCCGAGCCCGGAAGATTGATGGTTTTAGACACCGCGTTGTCCGTATGTTTTTGGAACGCAGCCTGAATCTTGACGTGCCAATCATACGCGATGTCATGCGTCGTGACAAACACGCGCTTAATGTGCTCCGGAATGCCTTCGATGTGCTGAAGACTTCCTTCTTGAGCGATCTGCTCCATCAGATGGTCGGAATAGAACCCCTCCTCCCGCGCCACGCGCTCAAACACCGGATCCACAAACACAAGCGTTTTGCCCGCGCCGACATTACGCGTTCCCTCAAAAAAGGTTCGTCGAATATTGACCAAGCTGAATGCCGGTTCCACGCCAGATGTGCAGTTGGGAACCATGCTCAATGTTCCGGTGGGCGCAATGGTCGTTACGGTCGCGTTCCGCATCGGCTTATTCTGTTTTTTGTAGATACTCTTTTCCCAATTCGGAAAATTCCCGCGCTTGAACGCAAGCTCTCCAGATGCCTTATGACCCTCGGCATTCAAAAACTTCATAATCTTTTCCGCGAGCTTCACCGCTTCCGGAGAATTATAGGGAATATGAAGTTTATAGAGCATGTGACCGAACCCCATAATCCCAATGCCGATCTTCCGGTTGCCGAATCGAACGGTGTGCTCAATTTGCGGCAAGGGAAAATTATTAATTTCCAGCATATTGTCCATAAAATGAACCGCGGTATGCATTGTCCGCTTCATCCGATCCCACTGAATCTCGCCATTTTCCACAAACGTCGAAAGAATCAGAGAGCCGAGATTGCACGATTCATACGGAAGAAGAGGCTGTTCTCCACACGGATTTGTTGCATCCATTACGCCAAGTTCCGGCGTCGGATTCTTGTCCTGCACCTCGTCCAGAAAAATCATTCCGGGATCCGCGGATCTCCACGCGTTCTCAACAATGTGATTAAAAACATCCCGCGCACGCAATCGCGCCACCACTTCTTGTGTTCCGGGATCCACAAGGTCGTATTCCTCGTCCATGCGCACGTTCTCCATAAAATCCCGCGTCACGCCAACCGAGATATTAAAATTCCGAATCTCCCCATCTTCTTTTTTCACGTCAATAAATTCCAAAATGTCCGGATGATTCACGTTCAAAATCCCCATATTCCCGCCATGGCGTTTGCTCCCCTGCATCACTTGAGACAGTGCCACTGAAAACGTACGCAGAAAATGCACCGGACCGGCGGCCACTCCTGAAAGACCATTAACGACCGCGCCCTTCTGGCGAATCTTGGAAAAATTGTACCCCACGCCACCGTTGCGCTTTTGAACGATTGCCGCGTCTTTCAATGAATGAAAAATCTGCTCTAAATCATCCTCGATCGGCAGTACAAAACAAGAGGCCAGCTGTCCTAAGTGTTCGTTCCCCGCTTCAAATAAAATCCGCGACCCCGGCAGAAATTCAATACTCGCCATCATTTGATAAAAAACTTTTGTCGTCTCCGCAATATCCGCATTCGCGTCAAAGTCTTTATCAGGAAGAGCCATGTGTTCCGCAACACGCAAAAACATCTGCTCGGGGGTTTCCACAACAGTACCTGATGCATCGCGCTTCAGATGCCGCTGGCGAATAACCTCCATCGAGGCTGAAGAAAACATCGGACGCACCGTGGATAAAATTTCTTCTTTTTGAGTCGTGGTGAGGTAGCCGTTTGGCATAAGCGAAAGATAAAACGATGGAAAAAGATTTGATTAAATTCTATAATGGATCAAGCCGCCGGGGATGTGAGGGCGTGATTGCCGGTTCGATTCAACACCTGCGCTTCGCGAGAACCATCGCGGTAGATCGTGATGCCCTTGCAACCCGTATCATACGCCAACATGAACGCATCGCGAACGTCTTCCACCGTGGCATCGTGCAACATATTGATTGTTTTCGACACCGCATTGTCCGTATGTTTTTGGAACGCAGCCTGAATCCGGATATGCCATGCGGGGGAAACATCGTGAGCGGTCACAAATACTTCTTTCACTTCTTGTGGAACCTCGAGCAGTCCTTCCAGCGTTCCGCGCTCAGCGACTTTACGCATCAAATCTTTCGAATAGAACCATCGCTCCTTTGCGATCTGCTCAAAAACCGGATTGACTTCCAAAAATTCATCCTTGCCAATGTCTAAAATATTTTTTCGAACGAACGCCAAGGCGAAAATTGGCTCAATACCCGAAGAACAATTAGCAAAAATGGATGTTGTTCCATTCGGCGCAATCGTCGTCACGGTCGCGTTGCGAAATGCAGTATATCCGGCGCTCTCCCACCGCGAACCCGAAAAATTTTTGAAAGATCCGCGCTTCTTTGCCAACTCCTCCGACGCTTGATACCCTTCTTCTTTGATAAACTCCATGATGTGGTCGGCAAACTCCACTGCTGGATCCGAGTTATACGGAATACCGAGCAGGATCAACGCGTCCGAAAACCCCATAACCCCCAGACCGATCTTCCGATTACCCAAATTCATTTCCCGAATCTCCAGCAGGGGGTAGGAGTTCAAATCCACGGTGTTATCTAAAAAGTGCACCCCAATCCACACCAATTCGCGAAGTTTTTCATAATCCACTTTCCGTTCTCCCGAGGACGTTGTTTTAATACACCGTGACAACACAATCGAACCGAGATTGCAGGCCTCATACGGAAGAAGAGGCTGTTCGCCGCACTGGTTCGTGGCCGTGATCGTTCCCACATGTGGTGTGGGATTGGCGGCTTCCATCCGATCCATAAACACCAGCCCCGGCTCTGCGGACGTCCATGCCAGACGCGCGATCTCCCGAAACATCTCCCTTGCATCCACGGATTTCACCACTTTCTGATTATGCGGATTGATGAGATCGTACGTCGTCCCTTCTTTGACCGCTTTCATGAAAACGTCCGTAGCGGCAACAGAAACATTAAAATTATTCAACTCCGTATTGTCCACCTTTGCATGAATAAACTCCTCGATGTCCGGATGATCCACCCGCAAAATACCCATGTGCCCCCCGCGGCGCGTTGCGGCCTTGTTCACGATGATATCTGAAGAGTAGTTAAAAATTTTCATAAACGAAACCGGACCGGAAGCGCGGCCTCCCGTTGTATTGACGACGTCCCCATTCGCGCGGATCGGGGAAAAATCATACCCAATCCCGGCTCCAGACTTATGAAGGAACGCAGCATTTTTTAGCGTTGTATAAATTTCTTCCATAGAATCGCCAATCGGCAACACGTAACAGGCCGAAAGCTGTTGAAGTTCCCGCCCGGCGTTCCGGAGACTCATCCCGCTTAAAAACTCCATACGGGTCATGGCTCGAAAAAATTTTTCCTCGGTTCTCTGGACTTCGGCATCCGACGCGCCATACAGCCGATCCGCAGAGGCGATATTTTGCGCGACCCGACGAAACATATCCTCCGCAGTTTCCATCACTCTCCCCTGATCGTCTTTTCGAAGATACCGCCGTTCAAGCACAACCCGCGCGCTCTCCGTCAAGGAAATGACGACGCCCTCCTCTTCTTGGGAAGGACGCGACGGAGAGACAAGATCCGCAGTCGCCACGGAAAGCGTTTTTTGGAGGGTTGTTGGCATACGCAAAAAATAGATTAATGTTTCTTGGAAACGAGCTTTTCCACTTCTTCGTGGAACATCTCAATATTCTTAAAAGATTGGCAAACGGACGCAAAACGAATATATGCGACCTTATCCAGCCGCTTAAGATGCCGCATGACAAACTCGCCGATCTTTTCCGAAGAAATGCGATCATTCTTTGCGCCGAGTTGAATATCCCGCTCAATAGCATTCACCAGCCGCTTAAACCGATCAAGGGTCACGGGCCGTTTTTCTACAGATTTTTTCAAGCCCGCAACGAGCTTCTCCCGATCGTACACTTCCTCTCGCCCGTTGCGTTTTTTAACCGTCAGATTCAATATTTCCACCTCTTCATATGTTGAAAACCGAAACAAACACTTATCGCATTCACGGCGGCGGCGAATAGCCATGCCCTCGTCAATCGCACGAGAATCCACAACGCGGGTTTCCAGAAAATGACAAGCGGGACATTTCATAAATCGCCCGAATGAGCATCCGGAGATGATAAATCGCCCCCGGACACTCCCCTTCTATTAATTACTAGATCTTGTGTCTGTAGTGTCCATTTTAGCACAAGATCTTGTTTGTGAAAAATGAAACAAAATTGGCTAAGTTCGGATGTTTTTCTTTTTTGACCTCAAAATGATTCCTGCGCTGTGGATAACTCGACCAAAAATCCCCCGATTGAGATCGGGGGATTTACTATGTGCTCGTTCGCAAAATACCCTACCGGAACAGCTGTGCTCCAATGCGATCCGCCGACGCGAAACCATAAAACCACTTATCCAAATTCCATCCAAAGGTCGTGACATTCTGCTCAAGACGCGAGCCATAGCTGTAAATTCGCGTATTGGCTGAAAATCCGTCCGCTGCCGCCGTGATTAGCTCGGCTTTTTGATCTTGATCCACATCAAACATCGCGACATGGACACCGCCTCGATAAGAAGATCCGTACGGGGACAAGGTTTCCAGGAGATTTAAAGTGCTATTGCTATAGCCGAACGTCTGAACCTGCCCGGTCAATCCTTTTTGAGCCGAGATCACCACCTCTGCTTTTCCATTGCCATCGGTATCTGCGGCCGCCACCTCAAACCCGCCTCGGGTTGCGCCAGAGAACCCCGTTGCCCAGACCAGACGCTTGAACGCCCGACGGACACCTGCTTCATTCGACCCCGCGCTGTGGGTGTAGACCTGAATATTTGCGGTTCCGGCATTGGGAACGGTAATAATCTCATCCCCGCCATTGCCATCCACATCCGCTAACGCAATCTTCGCACTCTTAGGAAGGGTTTTTCCGTAGGGAAAAACATATCCAAAGGAATCCAGCTTCTTTGTTGAGGCATTATAGGTGAAGACCTGAATATTGGGATGAGTATCGCGCGGCAAAACCACAATTTCGGCCTTCCGATCCCCATTCACATCTCCGCTATAGACGGTTGCACCCTTCCGTGTTCCCGCATCAAACGCAAATCTCCACGCAAGGAGCGAGGGCGCAGTCGTCAAGGAAGATCCGTAATCATACACGCGGAGGTTCGACGCATTGCCGGAGCCAAGTGGAACAACCGCAAGTTCGGAAACCCCATCGCCATCAAAATCGCCTGTGGCAATATCCGTGCCACCTTTAAGACTCGTTCCGAAGGGATAGAGATTGGCCTTAAACTTCCCCGCATTGTCGAAAATCCGTATCTGCGCTGCTGCACCCGGGTTCTGTGTTGCCGTGACAATCTCCAAAGTCCCATCTCCATTCAGATCTGCCGTGATGGCTTTCACTTTCACCTTAAATGATCCGTACGCAAAAAAGGAAACGATTTGCTTACCGGTAGCATCAACGACGCGAACATTGCTATTGGTGATACGATCCGGTGTCATGAGCAACCCCAGAACAGCGGCCGGAGTGGTAAAGGAAGAAACGGAAGAATACGCTCCCGTCCCATCGCTGGTGACCGCCGCGACCTTCCAGTAATAGGTGGTGGAAGGCGTCAACCCGGTTAATGTTGTAGAGAGCGTTGACGACGCGGTTTTTGCGCTAATGTTTCCAGAAGTGTCAATATTCAGTACTCCAATGCTATCGCCAGCGCTGTTTGTTCCGTAGCTCAACCGATAGCTAGCCGCACCCGTGATGACGGGCCATGCGACCGTCGCTTTATTCGACCACAAGGTTCCTTCCGAGGACTTCGGAGCGGTTAAGGTCGCCGGAGGAGTTGCGCGGGTTATCGCCGCCGTGTACGGTCCGGAACCCGTTGCGTTATGCGCGCGTACCTTCACATAATAGAGCGTTCCAGCAGTGAGACTTGAAAGTGTTGTCGAAGCGCTCGTAATGCCGGTCGCAGTGGAGGTATCTGCTGAAGAGGTCGTACCGTAGGAAACCGTGTAACTCGTGATTGTTCCGGAAGGAGCAGTCCAGGACAAGGCGAGGGATGTCGCGCTCGGAGTTGTGATCGCCAGCGCTGTTGGCACGGCAGGAGCCGTGGTAACGGACACCGCAGTCAATAAAGCAAGGTAGGTTCGTTCCGCACTACTGATGATACGAACCTGATACGAGTACGCGGCCGCGCCCGTGAGTCCGGTGTGCGTCCATGTTTTTGATGTTGAATAGGTTGCGGTCGTGGTGGTGGCGCCACTTCCGTTCAACCAGGTCGTCCCGCCATCCGTGGTGATGCCGTACTTCGTTCCTGTGGCGTTCGTGCTATCGGTAATAGTCAGGGTCACCACATGACCATTTGTGCTGTCATAAGCCGCAGTCCCACTCAAGGAAACATTTGTACTCACTAAAAACAGTATATTTTCGTACGCGCCAATGTCCAGCCGTCCGGAAGCCCCGTACGGCCGCGCAGTTCCGGCATAATCCGTTGTTGGAGTTATGACCGTCGGGTGTCCAGCATCAATGAGGGTCGAGGACGTCTGGAGGCGGAAATCCTCCGATCCTGAAGTCGTCGCCGTAAAAAGCGGATCCACGCTCAATGAATTAGCATCTTGACTGCTTGCGGTCTGCCATGCGGCAAGGGTAGCACTACCCGTAAGGACAACCGCACTCGTCCCCACGAGTTGAAAATTATTGTAATCTGAACTTGTCCATGTCGGACCATCCCCACCGGCATAGGAAAGGACGGAACCATTCGTGGCTGTGGTGAATGTATTATTCTGCAATGTTACTCCCGTAATCGTATTTTGCCCGGATTCCACAAAGGTGAGCGCGGCCGACGAGCTATTATAGACTGTGTTATTCCGAATGACAGGATTTGCAACACTCGCGCCAGTTGCAACAACAATGACACCAATACGATTTCCGTAAGAAATATTGTTTGTCAACGTGGGTGCAGTAGATGAAATACTATACCCAAAACCGCTGGATTGACCAGACGCCGTATGATTGTAGGATTTGTTTCCACTCACCGTAAGACCCGTCCCTGGCGCGGTCGCGACAATCCCGCTCTGGGTGTTGGAATATGTCGTGTTTCCGCTGATCGTCACATTGGTGGATGTGGAGGCGGACAAACTAATCCCGCTCTGGGTGTTGGAATACGCGGTATTCGACGACAGAGTTCCGGTCGTGACACCGCTCAACGAAAACCCGTTTTGCGTGTTCGTATGCGAAGTGCTACCGCTAATGGTGAGATTGCTCACCGTTGCAATATTGACTCCGTTTTTCGCATTCGACGACGTCGTATTATTCGTCAACGTCACGGTATCACATTGCGTGATGTTGATCCCATGGCCCGTGGTTCCGGTTGCGCCAGAAATCGTAGAATTTTTGAGCGTCAGACTGTTCGATGCCGCGCTGCAATCAAATGCCGCATTTCCGGTCGTGGTAATATCCACGTCATCGAAGGTCCAGCCAGTATTGGCCCCCGCAACAGAGGTAAACTCTTTCCCGATAAAAACGCCGTAAGCATTGGCGCTGGTAATATTTGAAACTGTTGAATTCGACATCGTGCCGTTTATCGAGCCTTCGGTAATCACCACGCCCGTCCCTGCGGTATTTGAGACCGTCATGGAGGACATCGTGACATTATCGCCGTTGGAAATAAAAATGCCGGAACCTGCGGTGGACGTAACGGTCATCGTCGAGAGCGTGATATTGGACGAATTGACAATGTACAATCCATAAGCACTTGAAGAGTTTAGTGAAATCCCGCTGATATTCACATACTGGGCACTACTTAGCGTCATGCCGGAACCGTCTGTCGCAATCACACTTAAGATCGGCTGGGCAGACCATCGCGCAATGGTTGTCGGCGCGCTCGAAGTGCCCACCAAGCTGATCAACCACGTCGTGCTGACGCTTCCGGTGACATACGCCGTATCCCCCGCCACCATATTGGATGTAAACTGCGCAACCGTGGTGTATGGGTTCGCTTCTGTTCCACTCTGCGTGGGATTCGAACCTCCAAAATTAAAATAACGCGTTGCCGCGTCTGCAGGCGACGCATAAAATGCAAAAAATCCTCCAATAACAACGGTGAGGACGAAAAACAATTGCTTCCTTCTCATAAATGTCATAAATTTTTTCTTTATCTTTAAAGATTTAGCCAGATGATTATATCATTTTTTTCAGATTTTAGTAAGCGCCGTCTGTGGATAACCCTTGACAAAATCCCTCCCTTTAGTATAGTATAGACTGTTTCTTCAGGATTAGTTATTCGATCCACTAATTAACCTCATCATTAGCTCAATCGCTATGAAAAGGTTCATGTTTGCAAGGAGTTCGCTCGCTGGAGCGGTTTTTCTTTTGGGCGGATTTCTTGTAGGGGGAATGCTCGCGGCCCAAGCAGAGGACGGAGACGAAAACCGAATCTTTGTAGATGCCAACGGATCGTTCGGTGGAGATGGCTCCCGAGAACGGCCTTTTCGCGATGTCCATTCGCTGACGGAAACTCTCAAACAGCCGACAAATACCAAAACCGAAGTTTGGATGACCGGAACATTTACCGAACCGCTCATGCTGGGTTCGGAAATGTCTGGAACAGCGGACGAACCCATTCTCATCAAGCAATGGGACAGCATGCCCCAGGCCTTTTTCGACATGACAAATCGGCCAAACCAATCCGGGATCTCCTATAACGGCGCAAGCTACATTACGATTGACGGCCTCCACGCCAATGCAAGCGGATCCGACGTCGGGAGTCTTCCAATTTTCGTCAACAACTCCACGGGCGCGATCGTGCGAAACGGCCGATTCTATGGTGGCGGAGAATCCGGTGTCTGCCTTTCTCGTTCCACAAATGTTCTCCTTGAAGGAAATATCTTCGAAGACAATGAAGGAAATGGGATCCTTATCCCGGAAGTGAATGGCGCCATTATTCGAAACAATATCATCCGCAATAATTCCGGAGACGCCTTTACTGCTGGCATCTCCATCAATGCAAGTACGGACGTTGTGATTGAAGGAAACATCATTTCAGGGAACGGAACAAACGGCATCTTCGCGCCGGGGACGATGGATCTGACCATCGAACGTAATGATATCACAGAGAATGGAATGAACGGCATTAATATCTGGGGAATTTCGGGCGAAGGCCGAATTATCAATAACCGCATCGCTGGAAACGCCGTCAACGGGATCAATCTGGACTCTCGCGATCCCGCAACATGGAGCATTGCCGGAAATGTTCTTGTCGCAAATGGAGCAGGCGGAGCCTCCCTTAAAATGACGCCTGATGCCGTTACGCTCAAACTTGTCAATAATACGTTCTTGGGAAATGGGTCATACGGCGTCCACATTAGCCATTTCCAATCGTATTTGAACCTTTATAATAACATCTTTGTTGGGGAAGAAGTTGCCGCGCAATTGGTCACAAACCGAACCGAGCGCATTGAATCGGACTATAACAATCTCTTCGGCAATATGACGGATATCCAATTTGCGCCGTCGGGACAGCCATGGAAGGGGTTAGAAGATTGGAAGGCATTAGGAAAAGACGCGCATTCGCACCGAATCAATCCGAAATTCAGCACAGAACGCACCTGTATCACAGATGGCCTGTGCGTGAGCTACCATCTTTCTTCAACATCGCCGTTGATCAACCTTGGGAAACGGATTGGAAAAGGACTGGAACTCGATATTGACGGCCAAGCCCGGATCTACAATAACCGCACGGACATCGGCGCAGACGAATATATGCCCGAAGAAATCTAAATCATCTCATGCGAACAGGACGGGCTTCAAACGCCCGTCTTTTGATTCCTTGAAGTTGACAATCTCCACCTAAGCAGGATAGGATAACGATGCACGCCGTTCTTTCCATCCACCTCCTTGTTTGTGAGGGTGTCCCATGACAGCATTGACGCTATTCTCTCTTCTGCTGGTGGGAAGTTCCCTCCCGACGCCAACCGCGGATGACCGGATTCTCTATGTAGACGCGAGTACGCGGCACGGGGGCAACGGAACCTGCGAACGCCCGATCGGACGCGACCTCCACACGGTGTTCCAGCTGTTGGCACGTCAGCCTCGGCAGTACGACGAGGTTTGGTTGTCGGGTGTGTTCCCGCCGCTCGGGCTGTGGCCGGATGTCCATTCCGGTACGTCCGAACGCCCGCTCGTGTTCCGCGCGTGGGATGGACGGGAGCCGCCGATTTTCTGGAGCGAAGATGGCGTCAGCCCAGCGATCATCACCTCCGGCAACGACCACCTCGTGCTCGACGGCCTGGTGAGTGGCGGAGCCATCGAACCACTCGGAGGGCTCGGTTGCTTCGTCAACGCCTCCCACGACGTCGAGGTGCGCAACTGCACCTTCACCGGCAATGGGGAGGCCGGAATGTGCACAAAGGAATCCAGAAATGTTCGGATCCTGCGTTGCCGATTCCTCGACAACTTCGGCGCCGGATTGCTCGTTCCGAATGCGAGCGCGGTGACCGTGGAGGAGAATCTGATCGAAGGGAATTACCGTGGCGGCCTCTGTGTCGTTTTCTCGAATAAGGTGAACGTCCGAGATAACGTCATCCGCGGCAACAACGGATTCGGAATCATTGCCGGCGAGTCCCAATGGATCGCCACTGGCAATCACATTCTCAACACGACCGGCGTCGGAATCGTCATCCCCAACAACGTCCCTCCGGGGCTGATCGAGCAGAACACCTTTACGGGCAACACAAAGGGCGTGCACTGCGCCAAATCGCCCTTCCCACAGGAACCTCCGCCATTCAATATGCGACTGGCGGCAATGCAACAACGGCCTTGAGTCTCCCTCTCGGCCCTTTTTTAATGGCGATTTCAAGAATTTAGTGCAACGAGTTTGTTAAATATCTCATCAGGTTTGTAATAGTTGAGCACAGCGCGCGGGCGATCATTCAGTTGGTGTTCTCGTTCGTGCCTCGTTCCCAGGGTGAGGCAGGATGAGCAAAGTATCCTTGAATGCCAGTATCAATCGTGAACTGCTTGTGCTCGCTCATTTCTTTACCTTGGTCGTCCGTGAGTATTTTAGTAGGATGGCAAAAAGAGGCTTGAAATAGACCAAAACTTGCCAGAAACCTTATGGGTGAAAATGTGGTATACTTCCATTATTCGACGCCAGGGTTCTCGCTGTAAAATGTTCGAACGTCATTCAAAAAGGACAGCCAATATGAATAACCAACAGCAAAAACGAATAGGGGAGAATGCCATCAAAGCTTTGCGCATGACACAAGAAGCTTTTCGTCAGCGAATGACATTTTTGCATGTGCAAGCGTCCACATTAATGAAAAAGGTTCGGGATGCTAAAGGACAACAGCAAACTGATCGTCGTCGTTCAACGCCTCCCTTATGATCCCCCCTATTGAGCCCCGGGGTTTTCCGCGAGAGGTGCCTCGCGAAGAAAACAATGGCGATGATTTTAAACAGAACGTCGAAGCGCTTCAGGAGTCAATGTTCCATGAAGCTGATACAGATGTTCAGAAGCTCGCTGATCTGTTAGAATCTCTCATTGCATCACCGGACACAGATGAGGAGGCAAAGATAGAGGCGCGGGCCATTCTCGCTGAAGCACATCATGCACGTACGGGATTCACAGAAGCAACAAACCTTTTTCTTCGCCGAGCTGGTGAGTTGATAAAAGTTGACCAGCGCATCGCGTGGTGGGCTGAAGAAGATATTCATGAGTTTGATCCTGACCTTGTCCCTATACGACAACTCCATTCAGGGTATAATAGAGTCTACCTATGCCACCATCCCACACATGGTAAAGTTGTGTTAAAAATTCCCTCAAACATCCAAGAAAGAACACTCCTTGCAAACAGTAGAGACATTGACAATGTCGTTCATGTCTCCGAAATCTCGCCAAGTGACCCTAAAAAAAGAGGATTAGTAACGGAATATATTGATGGTGCAACGCTCCACGATATTATGAATCAAACCCCGCCATGGGAATATAAAGAAGGAAACATCCTTTATGATGGAAAGGCATTGACAGATGCCGAATCTATTAAGAGAAAATTAAGCGTTGCTCTTGAAAAGCTCCATGCATTAAAACGATCGGGTTTTGATATTCGGCCCATCAATGTTTTGATCTCGAAAGAAAACGGAGAACCGTATCTTTTTGATTTTGATTTGCAATTCGGCGGCCGACGGGATATTGATATTGGCGAGGTAGCGGAGCAGATGCTTTTTTTGCCAGCAACTGCCCCCATTAAGATGCTGTACGCGATTTTGGTCAATCCGGAAAAGTTTCTTTCTTGGCGTTCCTTTGTTGGTGAAATATTGGCCCCATCTGAAATTCAAAAATACCTAAAGCGGAAACGGGATTTTGTGGCGGCAGACCGCGAGGATGTTGATGAACTTTTTTCGAGGCACGGCATAGATGCTATAGGCCAAAGTAGTAGTCTTTGGATGCACCTCATGAATCTTCCTCCGAGCAGTGCGCGATGGACCTAGTACTTCATTCAACTGAATTTGTCGTGTAGTGCTCTTCGAAAACATTCCGTGCATCTTTGACCGTAAACGTCCATCGTATCATTGCGTTCCGCCGGTTGCGTCGTGCTTGCCAAAGACGCACGAGTTTCTTCATGAGGGCTTTGGTGGCAATGCGTCGGGCGAGACACTGCCGGGAAAGGATAGAGAGCTCGATCTCAGCCTTATTCAGCCAACTCGCATGCACGGGCGTGTAATGAAAGGTTATTTTCTGGACAATGCGTTCAGCCTCTTCTTTTGAAAACGTATCATAGAACGATTTCTCGCAATGCGTATTGAGATTATCAACGACGATATGGATGGTGCGTGCTGTGCGATACGCAGGTGTATTGAGCACTTTTTTGGTAAACAGCGCAAAGTCCCTGGCCGTTCTTCGGTCGCGCACGGAGACGATGCGTCTGCCGCCTTTCGGCTCCACCGCCATGAAGATCGCTTGGGTGCCGTTCCGTTTGTACTCGGCATCCTGTCGGTAGGCATGGTGCGTTCTGGGGAGCATCGCTAGACTTCGCCAATCGGCACCCTCGACAAGCTTTATCGGGGTTCTTTTTTTGTCGAGTTGCTGAAAAATCAAAACTGCGCTAGATTACGTTTATCCTGTGTTCTTCCCACCACCAACAATGGAAAAGGCCATGACTCCCCGACACCCCCTGGAAGGCGAAATCCTTTACTCCGCGGATCAGATCCTGCGCGGTATTGAAGGGCTCGCCAAGAAGCTCGAACGCCAGTTCGGACGAGGCCAAGAGCCCGTCTGCCTCGTCGGCGTCATGATGGGCGCCTTCCCGTTCCTCTGCGATCTTGCCCGCGCCTTGCTCACGACCGGCGTCCCTAACGTCGTCACCGACCACCTCTTCATCGAGAGTTACGTCGGCACCGCGCCCGACGGCGAGCCTCGGATCTACCGAGATCTTCGCATGCCGATCACCGACCGCACCGTCGTCCTTCTCGAAGACATCGTGGACACCGGCGCAACGCTATCCTGTGCGCGTGCGCATCTTCTGGCACAGCACCCGCGCCAACTGATCACCTGCGCACTTCTCGAGCGACGGAACGCAAACCCCAATCCGCCGCTAGATCACCGGGTCTTCGTGATCCCGAGCGACGCCTTCGTCATCGGGTACGGCCTTGACTGGAACGGACAGGGTCGCGAATTCGATGACATCAGCGTCATCAACACCGACCACGCCCGCGTGATGGAGCGCTTCTTCTCCTCTCCGAAAGAACCGGCGTCAGTATGACATCGGCTTCTCGGAGAGATTTTTTTTGAAAAAAATTTAACCTATTCTCCAATCGGACGCAGGGTCTGATCGAATACGCCTTCCAGCACTGGATTTTTCGGCTCCTCCTCTTCCTGCACAATAGTCACGGCCATCTTTTCGTAAATCGAGTAATCTGTTTTAGATTCGAACGTAAAACTCCACCCCCCATCGGCATCCTGCGTTAAGATACCCAGCCGCATCCTGCGTTTTGGTTTTTCGCTCGCCAGCCACACAGCGGGCGTCTGCCCCTCGACAACATCCGGCAATGAAACGCTGACGACAAGTTGAAAGGCCTTACCATCCCATGCTCGCCTCGCGATTCCGGTTGCCTCCCCGCCCGCCGCCGTGCTTGAGAGCGCAATTTCCTCTTCCAACACCTGCAACCCCTGCACTTCGCCCGTGGCATTAACCGTCCCCGTAGTTATCTGCGGCGCTAACGGCTCCAGATTAAGATTCACAGATGCATTGGTGTTGACATTCGTGGTCACACCCGAACAACCTGCGCCGACAAGCACAAGACTGCCCAAAAGGGTAATGCCCAACCATCGGTATTTCATACGCGTTATGCTAAAAATTAAAATTTTATCTTCATCCCCTCGTTAAACTCCGGCCGATTCCGCCAGGTCTCAAAGGGAAGGCTGACATGAACGGTTTTTCCGCCTGATCCTCGAAACCGCGCAATGGCCTCCACCGGATACCCACCATACGCGTACGCATTGACCATCTTTGTCCAGTGTTGAGCTGGAATCCCCGCGCGCTCACCAAAAGGCTTTAGTTTCTCCTTGAGCTCCTGTGCGAGCCGCTGTTCTTCGCCACTAACCAGCCGCACCTTTCCATACGCGAACGGAACGAGTGGTTTTGTGATAAAAGCGGCGTAGATGCTCGATTTCTGCCATTCATAATAGTGCGCTGTGGGAGAAACCGTTGTTCCGGGATATTTCATATCCACCGCAATCGCAGAAACCGGATACGCGCCATAAACCCGCGCTTCGAAATACCGATGCCATGCATCATCGCCAGGCTTTACAGGAACGTCTCCGTTTGGAAAAAATGCCCGGAGCTCTTGCACCAACTCTTGCGATCGCTGATTTTCCTCTGCGCCGGACAGCGCCGCCTGTCCATACGGGCCGTCATAGATATTCATGTACCAACCCCACGCCGGACGGTCGTTCAATGCGCGATCCAGCAAGCCAAACTCGTCTTCGTACGGATCATTGTATGCCCGATTACGAATGACGTAGGGGAAAACCATATCCACGTCGCCCGTATTCCACACCACTGGCATCACCGCTTCATAGTAATCACGCGCCTCCTCGGCATCCACGCCAGTCCCTCCGGTCGAGCACCCAATCTCCGTCACCCACACCCGCTTATCTTTCGCGTGGCGATCCAAGGTTTTCCCAAATTTTGCAAGATCGCTTTTCAGGCGTGTGAGCCCGCGGCGGGAAAAATAATCATTACAATAGTATAAATGAACCCCGATCGCGTCAAAGGCGTGACTGTAATTCGTGAGCATATAATCCGCAAACCAGCGATTCGGATAGGTAAGCCCGCCGCTGACAACCGTGCTGGACGGGTCAATGCGTTTGATGATCTCGTAGGCGGGCTCAATAATCTGCCGATAGTACATCGGATTCGGAATCTGGAGAAAATGGTCGGTATCCGGCTCATTCCACACTTCCCATGCATCTACCTTGTCATGCCATCGCGACACCACAAGCGTCAAAAACTCCTCCCATTCTTTCGGATCCGGCGCATAAAAACCGCCATCCGGATTGTACGCCAACATCGCCAACACCTTGATATTATTGTCTTTGTATCGTTGAAGCGTCAAATCATACCGATTCAGCCACCCCTGCTGATTTTTTCCCATGATGACTTTCGCCTCAATGTGCTCGCGCGCCCACGGGGTTTTGGACTGTCGCAGGCGGTATTCAAAAAGATGATCCACTCCGCCGCCATCAAGCGCCCAGTGGACATTCAACCCCAAATTGGCGCGGTACGGCGGACCTGCAGCAAAACCGCTGGCCGGAAAGGCCACTGCTGTCAACAATAGAGATGCAAGAAAACGTTGGAACATAAGCGATCAACTTGAGCCATGCTCATTTTATCATAG
>CAYHVQ010000017.1:0-22709 GCA_964360435.1 uncultured Gammaproteobacteria bacterium | reverse complement strand
CAGACTTTCGTCCATTGAGGAATATTCTCGACTGCAGCCTCCCGTAGGAGTCTGGACCGTGTTTCAGTTCCAGTGAGGCGGGTCATGCTCTCACACCCGCTAACCGTCATCGCCTTGGTGAGCCATTACCTCACCAACAAGCTGATAGTCCGCGAGCCTCTCCCAAAGCGACCTTACGGCCTTTCCGCCTTTGCCCATCGGCAAAGGATCACATGTGGGATTATCACCGGTTTCCCGGAGTTATACCACACTTTGGGGTGAGTTACTCACGTGTTACGCTCCCGTCTGCCGTGGTTACCCTTGCGGGCACCACTCGACTTGCATGCCTTAGACACGCCGCCAGCGTTCATCCTGAGCCAGGATCAAACTCTCAAATTTGTGGAAATGTTTTTGGTGTCAAACACCGCGCTACACTTCCCAAGCGCTTTATCCCAACGCGAACGTTGGGAAGAATGTGAATGGAATTGACGTGATTGTTGCAATTGCTCGATCACGATTCGATTGTCAATGTTCGTTTTTCCTCGCAGGCCTTACGGCCAAAACTTGAGCGAAGAAAAAACAGTAAAGCCAAAAGGTTTTAGCATCACTGTTCTTTCGAGGACACCGTCCTCCATTCCCTATCGGGGGTGAACGCCTTTCAGTGATGAACTTATTTGTGAAGTTAGCGGTTCGCGTTTAATCCAGCCTATGGAGAGAACGAGTTTATAAGACTCGAATCTCAATAGCGATCATAGCGGATCACAGGAGGCTTGTCAAGGGATTGCCGGAGCTTGACATCATGGCGGGGTTTGTTGTAGTTTGAGGCGTTATCGCCCATCGCATGGGAATGCTTCGGCCAAAGCGGCAGAAGGCATTCGCGGGATGGAGGTTGCGGCAGGGCAGAGGTGAAATGCGGCACAAACGCCCATTTCACGCTCGGCAAAAACTCGCGCCAACCGGTGTGAGTGCGCGCGACGAGCGATAACGTGAGGTTGACAACATGACAACGAAGTCGAAGTGGCCCGGATGGATCCTGTGGATCCTGCAGCGGTTTTGGTGCCTGGTGTGGTCGTTCGGCCCGGCATTCCAGAATCGCAAGACCGGTCTGTCGATATGGGTGAACGCAGCCGGCATTCGTGGGGAATGTCGCGGGATTCGGTTCAAGCTCGGGTATGGGCACCCAAGCGTGTTCGGATCGCAGATCGTCTACGCGAGCACGTGGGACAATGGTCGTTGTTGTCGGGTGATCTCCCCCATGTCCGAATCGTCTCGGAGGATCGGGAGTCTCTTCGGGATGATTCTTGCCCCGAGGAGCGTCCTCTTCGTGCTCATTGGTATCAACCGCACCGGCGCTCTCGGCACGCTCCCGACGGAGTGGGTGTTCTACCGCGTCTCATGGGATCCGGATACGGCGCGACCGTGGATCACCGAGACCGCGTTCGAGCTGACAACGCATGGGTGTTTGATCCGATTGGCGGGGGGATTCACCCTTGTCATCAACCCCGAAAAGGCGACGGCCGAGATCTGTCACGAGAGATTCCCGCGAAATCGTGTCGTGCTTATAGGATCGCTCGAAGAGATCCTCAATCGGATTCTTAGGATCGAGGGGACGTATGGTGTCGGGTCGATCGGGGAGCAGCTATTCCTCTGGGTGCTTCTGGACGATCGTGAGGAGATTAGTCATCTCAAATACGGTTTGCGCCAGTCGGAGGAGGCGCTGGCGGATGAGCGGCTGTGGGCGCGAGTTCTGGAGGGTGCGGTGGATCGCGCGGTCGTCCACGTCCACGATCACGTCAGAGTCTGCGCGGCCGGCCGGCGGCTGACCCTGCTCGACGCCTATCTCCAGAACTTCTGGGCACAAGATCCCGGGTCCATGATCGCGCGCGGGGCGAGTCTGGATCGCATCTTGGTCCCGCCCATGCACACGTTGTCTCCGAGCGAGGCAGAACTCGAGCGCATCTTCAGCATCCAGCGCGCAAGGCGCGTGTCAGAGAAATGGAATCCGGTAGCGGCCGGAGTCTAACTCCCTTCGAGGATCTTCAGGGAGTTCTTTTTTTGTCCCGCAAATATTGACAAGACGGGGCGGATTGCTACAATCGGGGCAATGCCGGTGTTCGTCTTTCTGGGGAGGTGCGATATGAGTGCTCCGAGTCTCGCGTTTCCGCGATGGGATTTCGTGGAAGGAGTGGCGCAAGGGGTTCGATGGTCGGTGCGATGGGACCGTCACGCGGTTCGGGATGGCCGTCAGCCGATGATCTACTACGGGTTCGACGCAGTCCGGATGGGCGCGAAGCTCGTGGACGTGGCCATTCGGAATGTTCCGCGCGACCGCGAGTGGCAGACAGGCGTCCGGCTCGACGTGGATTTCGAACAGGATGGCCTCCTCTTCGGGAGCCTTCCCGTGGATCATGTCGGGTGCGTGTTCGGCCGCAGGGATCAGCAGACGGTCATTCTCCTCTTCGGGTGGGACGCGGACGACAATGTTCCGATCATCCGGTTCTATGATCGGTGTTCCTTCGACAAGGACTGTGCCGAGGTTCTTCCCGGTCATCGGCTGGCCGTGAACATCGTAGAAGGTCAACCTGTTGTCACGGTGTATTCTGGCTGGGACGTCAATTTGGCGGCAGACCGGACGCTGTGGCACAACCTGCCCGCGGGTGATGTGGCGGCCATGCAGGCACTGACCCATCTCCTGTGGCACGCGCCCAAGCAGGAATGGTGGAATATTGGGTGGCTCTACCGTTCGCCGATTACCGCGTTCCGCGATTTCTACACGGCGTGGTCGGCGCGGCACTTGGCGCGATGGAGCACGGTCGTCTCTCGGCCCGTCTTCGTTCGCTGTGCCCCCTGAACTTCACGGTTCAGGCCTTTTTTTATGTTTTCGCAAGTATCGCGCAGTGCGCTTGCGGCGCTCTTCGGTGCGCCACGTCGAAATGGCGGCATGGTTGCCAGAGAGCAAAATTTTTGGAACGCGCCACGTTTTTTCTTTTGTTGGATGAAATATTTCTGGACGTGTGTAGTGAGGGTATTCGATGAAATTTTTTTCATCAGCGGTAAAGGTTTCATCTACCGAGGACTGATCATCGCCCAAAACTCCAGGGAGAAGTCGGGTGACCGCGTCCACCAGAACCATCGCGGGAAGCTCGCCGCTCGTCAGGACATAGGATCCAATAGAAATTTGCTCGTCAACGAGTTTGGTCACGCGCTCATCGAATCCTTCATAATGACCGCACAATAAAACAATTTGATCGTAGGTTGTGAGTCGTCGAGCTTCCATTTGGGTAAACGGCGTACCTTGCGGGGACAGTAAAATCACGCGGGAGTTTTTTTTGCGGCGGATTTTTTTCAGGGTTTTGAAAATGGGTTCGATCTTGAGCACCATGCCCGCGCCCCCGCCGTACGGTTTGTCGTCTACGGTTTTATGGCGGTCCGTTGCGGCATCACGAAAATTGTGGAAGCGGACGACAAGATGCCCACGGGCTTGGGCGCGTTTGAGGATGCTGGAGTGGAGGTAGGAGCTGAAGCTTTCGGGAAAGAGGGTGAGGATGTCGAATTGCATAAAGGCATTGCCGCTCCATTCCTTGGTTCGGAACCAAGAGAATGAAGCGATGTTTTCTAAAGGCAAAAGAAAAGAGTAAAACCATCATAACACAAAAGTCCCGGAATGTTCAGGGACTTTTGGTTGAGTGTTCGTGTTAGAGATTGAGGTCATCAATCGCGGTGGAGGCGTCATCCTCGGCTGGAGCGGGTCGTTCAGATCGTTCAGATCGGTCGGGTCGCGGCGGACGGGATCGGCGGCTATCTTCGGGCTCGTAGATTTTGAGATTCACACGCGCGTGATTTTTTGCTCCCACAACGCGGAGGAGCGTTCGGATCGACTTTGCGGTTTGACCATTACGTCCGATGACTTGACCTAAATCTTCTGGGGCGACTTTGAGCGTAATGAGTACACCCATCTCGTCCACCGTGCGTTCTGAGGAAACTTGGTCAGGGTTGTCCACGATCGCCTTGACCACATAATCCACGAATGCCTTATCTTGATTGTCTGCCATGTGGCGGTCCGTTAAGAATTACTGACGAGATCGCAAGCGCGAGTCATCGTCTAAAAAAGTATATCAGGTTATGAATGTCCGTCAAGATTGCACAGTCTCCGGAGTGGTCTTTGCGACTTCTTCGGTTTTTGGCGCGGGCGGATTGGGTGTCGCGGCGTCTCCTTCTTTCCTCTTCGGTTTCCAGCTTAGGTGTTTCGCGCCTTGAAGGAGTCCGAGATCAATGAGTTTGTTGTGTACCGTGGCAGAAGGTTGCGCGCCTTGCGAGAGCCAGTATTTCAAGCGTTCTTCATTGATAATAAACTTCCCCTTTCCGTGTTCATGGTGAGGATCAAAGTTCCCGATGATTTCAACCGCCCGGGAGCGGGGATTGCGATCATGATCTTGCACGATGAGTCGAAAATAGGCTTTATTCCTTTTTCCAACTCGTGTGAGTCGAATAGCTAACATGGGAAACAGTTAAGCGTCAGTAAACGTGGGATGACCCACGGAGCATTTGATGGTAGACCTATTCTACGGGAGGACAATAAAAATGTCAACCGGCTGGCGTGACAGTAGAGAAGTGGGTAGAGTAGGGTGGCGTGTTTTTTTCGGAGTGGTTCTATAACATCGCACGATGTGTGCGAATGTGAAAGAGGGTGTCATATGCGACGGCATCTACTTCCCTCTCGAGTTCGGCATCCCGAGCAGAACTCCAATAGGCCAGCCAAACCGCTGACCTTCTTTTTTTATCTTCTAGTTTTTTTGGATCTCGGCTCGTTGGCTGGGATGATCCGTCGGTTACTGTCCGATTATTTGGTCGTTCAACTCCTCCATTTTGACCGAGAGAAGTTTCGAGATTCCATCTTTTTGCATGGTCACGCCGTAGAGAATATCGGAAATTTGCATGATGACGCGGTTGTGCGTGATGAGGACGAATTGCGTTTTTTTACTTAAGCGTTGAAGAATGCTCGCAAAACGTTCGGAGTTCGATTCGTCGAGCGCGGCATCCACTTCGTCGAGAAACACAAACGGCGCGGGGCGGTTGGCAAGAATCGCGGCGAGCATGGCAATGGAGGTGAGGGTTTTTTCCCCGCCAGACAGTGCGTGAATATTCCGGATCTTTTTGCCCGGGGGGGAAACCTCAATGTCAATCCCCGAGATCATTTTTTGTCTTCCCTTTCGTTCCCCCATCGTGAGCACGCGTTCCGGTTCGGGGATGGAAGACGGCGGGAGGGGTTCGACAGCAAGATCCAGCGCGGGTGCATCGGCTTTTTGTTGCGGCACTTCTTGCAGGAGGAGAAGTTTGGCCTTCCCACCTTGAAACAGGATTTGATAGTAGCGTTCAAACTCGCGGTTAATCGTTCGAAAAGAGGAGTCAAATTGTTTTTTGATTGTGGTATCGAGTTCATCAATCACTTTTTCGAGCGATGCTAGCGCGGTTCGAAGGTCGTGCGCCTGATGCGTGAGAAATTCATACCGTTCCTTGGTTTGGCGATATTCATTCATGATTTCCGGTTCAATGCTCCCAATCTGCTCCAGTTGCTTCTTGAGTTTTTTGCGCTCATCTTGTAATTCCGACATTGACGCGGGCGATGACGCATGATGTTCTGCCTGGCGAATGTCTTGGAAGGCGGCGGCGTCCATATCCTGATGAATTTCCCGCGTTAGATCCTCTCGCCGCGTCTCAATGCGGGCACGCTCTACTTCCAAATGCGTCGTTTGTTGCGTCAGCTGGTTGAGTTCGTCCTGTTTGATCCGCGCTTGTCGCTGGAGCGCCAAAAGCGCTTCCTTTTTCTTTTGTTCGTCCTGGTTGAAGCGTGAAATCTTTTTTTGAACGTCCTCGAGGTGCTTTTCCCACCGCTGGATTTTTTGAGCGAGTTCATCCGACCGATGCTGAAGATCTTGAAGGCGTTTCCGATTTTCTTTTTCCGGCTGGAGGGATTGCTCCACGGTTTGAATTTCCTGCACGGTTCGGCGTAGTTCATCTTCAAGGTGTTGAAGATGGTCGGCGAGTAGCCGCTGTTTTTCGATTTTCGTTTCCAGAACGATCCGCAGTTCGTGGTGATCATTCAAAAATCGCTCTTTTGTTTTGAGGGCTTGCTCGAGCTGTTTCTCAAGCTGGAGAAGTTCTTCGCTTGTGGGAGCGGCATCAATTTCTTTCGCAAGATCGTCCATGATTTCAGCAAACCGCAGTGTCAGGGTTTTCGCTTGCTCTTTGAGGGTTTTGATCGCCTCGGGATCCTGGGCGCGCAAGAGGGCGGCGAGAAATTCTTTTTGTTCGTGGAAATAGTGATCGAGACGTTCGTGAAGATCGGGGAGGGTGAGAAGTCGCCCGCCACGAAGCTGTTCTCTGGATTTTAACAACCGGTACTCGAGCGTTTGAATCTGTTTGAGCATTTGAGCTTGCTCGGATTGTCGTTCTGTGACCGTGCGCTCTTGGTCAATAATCGCCTGCTCCAGCTGGATAAGTTCTCGTTTGAGGCGATCATGTTGTCCTTGGAGTTCATCTTGTTTTCGTCGAAGCCAAACGAGATGCACGGAGCCCTGTTTTCCATGTTCAAGATCCTGGGCACCCTTGAGCTGGATCTGTTCGGCCATGGCACGATTCTTTTCTTCCAAGATCGTTTCATATTGATGTTGAAGATCCGAAAAAACTTCCCCGCGAGTGGCCTCCGTTCCCGCTGCATCCATAGCGGTCTGTAATTCAGAGAGTTCATTTGCCGCCAGAACGCGCTGATCATCCACCGCGCGAAATTTCGTTTGCGTCTCTTGCCATTCTGTAAAAATTTGACGCCAAAGAAGCTGGAAGTAATGAATGGAGACGTCGCGGAGTTTTCCGGCAATCTGCTCGCGGTGCTCGAGGCGCTTGACTTGGCGGGTGAGCGATCGAAGCCGCGGATCAATTTCGGCGATCAAGGCGTCTCCTTGGCGAAGATTTTCTTCTGTGCGAATAAGCTGGTGTAGAGCCTGGTCGCGTTTTAGTTGGAACGATTTTATTCCCGCAGCCTCATCAAAAAAATTTTTCCGATCTTCCGGCGTGGCGTTGATAAACGCATCAATCATGCCCTGGCCGATGACAGCGTAACTTTTTTGGCCGAAATGCGATTTTGCTAAGAAGAGAATGATGTCCTGAAGTCGCGTCTTTGTATTGTTGAGGAAATATTCTGACTCACCGCTGCGATAGAGGCGTCGGCGGATAACGATCTCGGGGTAGTCGAGGGCGGCGGTTTTGTCGGTGTTGTCAATCGTGAGCGTCACTTCGGCCATCCCGAGTCGCCCCTTGGTGGCGGATCCGGAGAAAATCATATCTTCTGCTTTTTTCCCGCGAATGGTTTTAAGACTTTGTTCCCCCAATGCCCATCGTACGGCATCGGAGATATTGGATTTTCCGCTTCCATTCGGACCAACAATAGACGTGAGGCCGGGAGTAAATTCCAACACCGCATGATGCGCAAAGGATTTGAATCCGGAAATTTCGAGCCGTTTCAAGTACATAGCGGGGATTCGTGTAACAAAAAAGCGGGTTGATTATACAATAATTTTCGACTCGCGACAAACAGTTAAGACAGAATACGTTGAATAAAAGAGCCGGCGATGGTAATTCCGAGCGTCAGTTTGAGAATCGTAAGCATGAAAAATCCGTAGAGGCGGTGTTTGCCGGTTTCAAAGACAAAGATGGACTCCCGTTTCACGAGAATCTCCGCAATGCATCCGCCCAGAAGCGTTGCGAGGAAAATGATCCATGCGCGATTAGTTCCTGCGGACAACATCCCTCCAATAAGCGCGCCAATAATCACGTGGGCGGTTTGGAGCTGATGCCGTGGAATCCAGATGCGTTGGAGGTAGTCGAGAATAATGAGGAGAACGGTGATTACGGTGATCGCAACAAAAAACCCTGTGGAAATTTTGGAAAACTGCGTGATGACCGCGTAGAGAAAGATCCCTGCCCAAATGAGGATCATGCCAGGGATGGATGGCGCAAATAATCCAAAAATGCCAATGGCAACCGTGACCATCGCGATAATGCTCATGACAACCTCCGTGTCCGGCATGGTAATGATTTTAATCCCAGTGTTTGACGTTGAGTGCGTTCTCTGCCGCTTGAACCTGCGCTTCTTGTTTGCTCGTTCCGCCACCTGTCGCCACCTGATTCTCGTTGATGTAAATGCCAACAACGAATTTTTTGTTGTGATCCGGTCCGGATTCTTCCAGAACGCGGTAGGTCGGGGTTACACCGAGTTGTTCCTGCGCGTTTTCCTGAAATCGGCTTTTGGGATCCATATACAGCTTGTGTTCCAGAATATCCGGAAGGCGGGAGAGAATGTGCTGGGTGATAAAGGTTTTTGCGGCGTCCCAACCTTGATCCAAATAGACCGCGCCAATGAGGGATTCCATGGCGTTTGCAAGAATGCTTTGCCGTGCTTTGCTGTTCGCGTCTCGGGATTCGCCGCGGCTCATGAGAATATACGGCTCAATGCCTAGCGTGTTTGCGGTGGTTGCAAGAGATCGGCTGTTGACGAGCGCGGATCGCCAATTGGTTAATTCCCCTTCGGGATTTTTGTAACGGAGATAGAGGGATTCGGTGACAACGAGTTCGAGGACGGCATCACCTAAAAATTCCAACCGTTCATTGTGTCCCGTGGGACATTCCGGATGTTCATTAAGGTAGGATCGGTGGATCAGGGCTTGCTCGAGCAGAGCGGGTTCGCGAAAGGAAAGTTGAAGATGCTTCTCAAGCGCGAGGTAATCAAGTGGCATGGTGGATGGATCCGCAAAATGTTCTCAGTCTTACCGCCCCATGGAACGTGGTGGGGGATGCAAAACTCAGGACACGCGGGAGATAAGGATTAATTTGGAGGAGGGGGAGCCGGCTGGGGAATGTCCATCTCCTTAAAGATGGTGCCGAGAACTCCGTTGATGAATTTTCCCGACGATTCCCCGTTAAAAGTTTTTGCGAGTTCGATGGCCTCGTTGATCGCGACTTTTGGAGGGACGTCTTTGGAGAATTTGAGTTCGTAGACCCCGAGGCGAAGGATGCTGCGGTCAATGGGGGTGATTTTTTCCAGCGGCCATTGCGGGGCGTACTTCGCAATGAGGTGGTTGAGTTCCAGAAGGTTTTTTTCTACACCCTCAAGGAGTTCTTCAATAAAGGTGCGGTCGTTGAACTCGGGCGCAAACGCTTCAAGATTGTGTTCCAGCATACCCATAAGCTTTCCCGTCGGACATCCGCGAAAATCCCACTCAAAAAGACTTTGCATGGCGATCGTTCGGGCGAGATGGCGGTTGGACATGGGGAAAGAGGAGCGGATTAGGCCGTAGCCGTGGCAGTTTTTTCTGCCATTGTTTTTGCGGGAGCTTGCTCTTTCACTCGCTTTTTCTTATCAAGCGAGGTTTTTATTTGAAGGACTTGGCGTCCTTTATAGGTTCCGCAATTTGGACAGGCTGTATGCGGTCGCGTCGGCTTGGCGCATTTCGGGCAGGCGGAGAGATTCATCGTTCGCAAGGCGTGATGGGATCGTCGCGATCGGGTGTGCATCCGCGTTGTCCGTTTCATCGGGACAGACATGGGAGGGCATGATAAGAATGAAGGTGGAGGAACAGTAGCAGATCTTTCTTTTTTTTTCAAGTCTCTGGAGATATTGTGCCAGAAAAATCATTTTTGATCAACTGTGCCGCGGATAAAGGAACAAAAAAAGGACTGGGGGTAGTCTTTGGGCTTTTGGATCGGAATTGAGTCCTAAAATAAAATCAACCCGTATACTGAAGTGAATACGCGACGCGGGTCGGTACACTCGACTCTATTCAGAAGCTGGGTTACTGTGCAAGATGATCGCTTGGTGTAACGGCAGTTGTGAGGTTTTTTGAGTCGGTTGTTTCGGTGTGGGTCTCTCCTCGACTCAAGAAATCCGGGATCAATGACGCTGTTTGTATTTTTCGTAGAATAGCGCAGTGTCAGGGCACAGCCTCCCTTCCGTTGCGAGTTTGTCAACTTCGGCTACCGTCATCCAGTCGCTCCACTCCCATTCTTCCTCATGGTTTGGAATTTTTCCATCGTACTGTGTTTCAAACCAATGGTCAGTTTGATGCCGGTCTCCATTGTGAAAGTCGAAGGAGAATAACGGCGTGAGAGGGGTTGCGATTCCAGTTTCCTCAAAGAGCTCGCGCGCCGCAGCTGCGGCGGGCGTTTCGCTGTCTTCCACGTGCCCTCCAGCACCGATGCCAAACAATCCCGGATCAACCCGTTTAGTGTTTTTGCGCTTCGCAACGAAAAGTTCGCCTTTGGGGTTTCGGATGAGAATGGCGGCAATAGGAATCATTTCCGAAAGTACGATTTCATGGGTTCAAAATAGTGATCCGTCCATCCTTCCTTATACATCCTCCCTTGCCCCTTCGGGATGTTGGTGTGGTGAAGCGTGATTTTTGCTTTCCCTTTTACTTCTTCGAGGACGATTTCAAGTTTCGAGTCGGGCGCATCTTCAGGAAATTCTGATGTCCGCCAAGACTGGACGATTCGCTCGTTCGGGATAAGTTTTCGGGTTGTGCCTTCAATATACCCGTCCCATGCCGTGAATGTCCCCCCAACGCCAGGGTGGATGTTTGCATGTGCTCCGGTCATGTCACTATGGCCGTCGCTGGAGAGCCACGCGTCATAGATGTGTTGAGGGGTTGCAGGGAGAATGGCCGAGACCGTGATGGATTCTGTCATACTCGTTAATATATGATGAAGATATTCAATCTTACTTTAATTACAACAGCGAATACCCGAAAAGTAAACCCCTCCCTGAGAGACTAAATCTCCTTTTATGATTTCCAACGCTCGAGTTTCGGGATCATGCGTTTCGAAAACCATCGCATGATGCGGCCTGCACCGACTTCGCGCAATTTTCCGTCCACGAGCGTCTGCATTTCCGCCATGGTCATGTTCGGATCCTTAAACGCGCCATGTTCATAACAATGACTGCAATATTTTGCGCTTTTGCTTCCATCGGCTTCGGTGCCACTGCCTTGCTCGTCCTTCGCAAGCGGCATTCCGCAACTCTGACAGAATTTGGACATTTTTTCCATAAGGGGGTCTTTTAAGAATAGTGAAGGGATTATTGCGCTTCCAGTGTACCATGAACGGCGATCGCCAGACAATTCATGCGTTGACAAATTGTGTGCGTATGGTAGGGTGTTTTGTCTGTCGCATGGGGCGGTAGACAAAAGGGTTATGAACCTCGAGGTGAGTCATGCATCCCATTTTCTTGCTCCTTGCTGTGTTTTTCATCTTCATGTCCGATCCTGCGCGCGCTGGGTTCGACTTCGACCGGCGTGTCTCGGCGGAAGAGCTCGAATGCGAGACGCTATTCGAGAAACCTTGCGGCATCAACGGTCCTGACCGTGCCTGTGTCGTCCAGGACAGCGTTGTCGTCGTATGGGAGGGCGGTTACAACGCAGAGAACGGGGTTCTCTACGCGGATCGGTCGTCGGATGGCGGCCGCGCGTGGGGAACGGATGTGACGCTCATTGACCAACAGCGCTCCATCGAGCCACGCGCGATCGCAGTTTCGCCAAACGATCCGGCGACCGTCGTGATCGCCTGGGTCACCTACGCTGGCCTCGGCGTATCGCTCTTTCTCGATTTCTCCTACGACTGGATGCGAACCTTCGCGTACCCAAAAGCGGATCTTCGCGCGGCGAATGGGGTTGCAAATACCGCGGCCGCTGATATTGCCATTGGAAACATGGACACGCTCGTTGTCGTCTTTGCGCGCAGGGATACGCTCTGGGCGAAGTTCTCGACATTGACTGATCCGAGTGCGTGGAGCGATTCTGTCGAACTCTATCGCTCCGTGAATGTGATGGAGCACGTGGATATCGAGGCTGGCGCGGACGGGACGTATGGCGTCGTCTGGCGGGAGAAGGTTGGAGGACGCGGCGTCATTCGAGCGCTGACCTTCGAACACAGCATGACCGCCTCGATGCACACCGAGCCGCTCCGAGCGGATCTTGCGGGGCATCGCCGGTGGCCAATCCAGATCGTGGAGCGGGAAGCAATCAACACATTCGCGGTCAGCGATGACTCCACGCTGGACTATGCGCATCCTACCATTCGTTCACTTCCGAGCGAGTCCGGGAGTCCTGGAGCATGGTGGGTCGCTTTCCATGAGAAGCGCGGGCGGATCTTTCTCGACCGTCGCTCGGCAGCGCCAATAGGCGAGTGGGGTATGGACATCCCACTGGAAGCCCCCAATGTGGACATGCCGGCGCTGGCTTTGGCGCAGGAAGGAGGAGTCGAGTTCGTGATCGTCGCGTACCGGCAATGGGAGTCTATCACCATGGTCGACGTTGCGGAGCTTGATGGCGAGTTGGTCTGGACCGATCGCGAGAGCGTGTCAGCGGGACATTCTGCGGATCGAGTCCATGGCCATGCCGCGATCATCCTCAACGAGAATCCTCTCCAGTTTGGCGTAGTCTACACGCCCATTAACCACAACGGGATTGGCACGGTGTGGTATCGGGGGTTTACCTACAGTCCATGATGCGTCGCAGGGAACACGCGGCGACCGGCGGAAGAAGATTTCGTCGGTATTTTTTTATCCACGGAAAGGATTCCCATTTTCAGAAGTTGTCGCCGAAGATGGGGAAGAGGGAGTCCGATGATGGTGGAAAGATTTCCATCAATCCGTTTAATGAATTGCATGCCGATGTCTTGGATGGCAAAGGCACCGGCGCGACCGTGGGGTTCGCTAGTGGCAATATACCACGCGATGTCTTGTTCGCTCATGGGCATTAGAATGGCGTCGCCAGCATCCATGAAGGTGATGGTTTTTCCGGTTTGCGTATCCAGGATGGCAACCCCGCTGATGATGGTGTTGCGTTTATTCTGCAGGGCACGCAACATCTCGGCGGCTCTTGTTGCGGTTTTGGGTTTCCCGAGGACTTGGCCGCGGAACACAACAATGCTGTCGGCAGACACGATGATCGCGTTCGGAAATCGGTGAGCGATGGATTGAGCCTTTCCGAGCGCCAACTGTTGCACCAGTATTTCCGGCGGGAGGTTTTGTGTCATATCTTCCTCAAAATTCGGCGCCACAACCGTAAATGGAATACCGAATTTTGCAAAGAGTTCTTTCCGTCTCGGGGAGGTGGATGCGAGGATAATTTTTCTCATGATATTCAGATAATAAAGGTTCGTTGAAGTATTACATCATCAATACATCAAAAAGTAAACCCCTCCCTGAGAGACTAAATCTCCTACGAAGCTCATCTCAAAAAAACTCCAGAAGGGGGTCTTCAGGAGCGTGGGGAGTGAGCAGATGAGCTTTCGAGAAGCGGACGGCCAGCTTCGATGTCCCAGAATGTGAGGGTGCTGTCCATCGGCGTTTTCTGGAAAGAGCGAATAACGGTGTTCACGAGGCGGGCGGATCCGCCGTTGGCGATGAAGCATTCGCGGCCGCGGTCTTTCCACTCCGAGGAAATGTTCTTGTAGAGGATACATCCTTCGAGAACGGGGTGACTCTCGGCGTCAATGTAGATTCCTGCGCCGTCGAGGACGCTCTGATTCATGACGATGGAACTTTCGATGAGCAGTGGATTCGAGTTTTTGCAGTACACGCCGCCGCCCACGCCAGCCTGGTTACGGCCGATGTGGCAATAGGCAATCGTGGGATTGCTATCTTCGCATCGGATCCCTCCGCCGAGTGCGTTGTTCCCGCCGGTGATGACAAACCCTTCAATCCGGACAGTTCGAGAGACACCGTTTGTGAAGGTGAGGACAGCGTCGTTCCCCAATCCTTTGAGCATGGTGTCACCCGGACGACGAGGGTTGGTGGTGCGGATCGTCAGATTCGCCGGTGCGAGAATGCCCTCTTCGTTGGCGCAGGATTTGCGGCCGACGAGGAAGAGGGACTCGGTGTACGTTCCGGGCGCGACGACAATGATGTCGCCCTGTTGCGCGCGCTCGATGGCGTCGCTGATTCGCGGGAACATACCGGGGACTTCCAGCGCCGTGTCCATGGGCTCCACGGGCTTGGCGGCCCAGAGGGTGAGGACACACATCGCGGACATCCAGCCGAGCATCAATCCGACCCCGAGTTTGCGAAGAGTGCGCATAGGCCTCCAGTGTCATGCACTTTGAGAAGCGCATGACCTTCGGTCGTCCAAGGACGCTATAAATGTATTCTTATAGACGTTCCTTTTTATTCTGTCAAGAAAAAAACCCCTCAAGAGCAATTCTTTGAGAGGATTCAGGAGGAGAGGGGCGCGGTCGGCGCGACCGACTTACGAGAGAGCTTCTCTCCGATGTTGTGGAGGACAGCGCCGCCGAGCATGGGAAATCCCATGAGGAGTCCCAAGGGGACGGTGCGCCACTCGATCGGTTTCTGGAAGGTGAGGAGGATGGTGAAAAACGAACCAACACTCGCAGCGTACGCAACCAGGAGCGTGGCACTCCCCTGAATCTCGCGGCCGATCCGATTGCGGACGATGACTTTGAGGATGTCCACCATCGGCTTGACGATCGCCGCGCCGAGCGCGGTGAAGACGGCAACGCGTTTCAGAAACTCGGTGAGCTCACTGGCAGAGGGGAGAATGCTGTCCATATCGAACCTCCGGGTGAATGGGTTCTCGCGCAACCTGAAGACCCGCGACCGTATCATGCCCCGAGTTTTTTGTCTAGTCTCTAAACGAACGCGACATTCGCGGCGTGGTCGCTCGTTTCCTTAAAACGCATCAGTCGAACGCCTTGAGTTTGTCGGCCGAGCAACGGCACACTCTTCAGCGGGAGTCGAATGACCTGGCCTTTCGCAGAGATGATGATAATGTCGGAGATCGTTTCTTTATGCACGAGGAATGCCGCGACGATTTTTCCGGTCTTTGCCGTGATTTTTGCGGTTTTGATGCCCGATCCCCCGCGGCTCTGGACTTTGTAGTATTTTGCAAGACTGCGTTTTCCAAATCCGTGTTCGGTGGCGATAAACAGCTGGTCATCACTGTTGGATTTTTCTGAAGAAGTCATGGCCATCCCAATCACCGAGTCTGTGTTTTTCAAACGAATACCTCGGACGCCGGCGGCGGCGCGACCCATCGCCCGAACATCCGCCTCTTTGAATCGAATCGCTTGCCCTGCCCGTGTGATGAGGATGATTTGATCTTTTCCGCTTGAGGGCTTGACCCACTCCAGCGCATCTCCTGGTCGAAGTTTGATCGCGATGAGTCCGGATCGTCGAACTTTTTCGAATTGCTCGATTTCTACTTTTTTAATGAGTCCGTTCGTTGTGACCATTGTGAGGTACTGTGCCCCTTTGAGTGCATCAAATGACAGGACAGCAGAAACTCTTTCCTCCGGTGCGAGCTGGAGGAAGTTCACGATGGCCTGGCCTTTGGCTTGGCGTGTGATCGCGGTTGGAACATCATACGCCTTGAGCTGAAAGACGCGACCGCGCGTGGTGAAAAACAGCAGGTCGGCATGGGTGTTGGTCGAAAGGAATTGCTCGACGGAATCTTCCTCTTTGGTTGTGAGACCAATAACACCCTTTCCGCCACGCCCTTGGGTTTTGAAGGTCTCCGGTGAGAGGCGTTTGATGTATCCATCGCGGGTGAGCATGACAATCGTCGCCTCTTTTGGAATGAGATCTTCTTGGGAGAAGGTTCCCACCGCGTTCGGCACAATTTTTGTCCGGCGTTCATCTCCAAACTGATCCACAATCAAACGCAGTTCATCCTTGATCATGCTCAGCATCTTTGAGCGGGATTTTAAAAGCGTTTCGAGCTCCTTGATGAGTTTGCGCTTGTCTTTTAATTCTTGCTCTACTTGCAGGCGTTCCATGTTCGCGAGCTGCTGGAGCCGCATTTCCAAAATCGCGATGGACTGGCGTTCGGAAAGACGGAATTTCTTTATCAAGTTCATTTTCGCTTCTTCCTTGTTTTTCGATTTCTTTATTGTTGAAATGATCTGGTCAATTTTGAGGAGCGCAAGCATCAACCCTTCAAGAATATGAGCGCGATCGCGGGCTTGAGAAAGGAGATATTGAGTTCGGCGGGAGACGACATTTTCCCGGTGTTTAATAAATTCCGCAAGAACCATCTTGAGCGGAAGGACACGAGGTTGCAAACCATCCACGAGCGCGAGCATATTGACATGGAACGTCGTCTGCAGGGGGGTTAGGGTGTAGAGTCGGTTGAGGATTTTTTTTGGGTAGGCCTCCCTCTTTAAGTCAATGACAACGCGGACGCCCTCACGGTTCGACTCATCGCGAAGATCGCGGACGCCCTCTAATTTCTTTTCGCGGACGAGATTGGCGATTTTTTCCATCATCGTCGCTTTATTGACTTGATATGGCATCTCCGAAATGATGATTTGGAATGCGCCGGATTTTGTTTCGACAATTTCCATATTCCCGCGCATGACGATCGCGCCTTTTCCGGTGGCGTAGGCTTGTTTAATGTCTTCAGTATTGAAAATTTGTCCGCCTGTTGGAAAGTCGGGGCCTTTAATGAACTCCATCAGATCTTCAACTGTGGCGTCGGGATGATCAATGAGATGAATGATGCCATTGCAGAGTTCTGTGAGATTGTGCGGCGGAATGTTGGTTGCCATACCGACGGCGATTCCCACAGTGCCGTTCAAGAGGAGTTGGGGAATCCGCGCGGGCAGAACCGAGGGTTCTTTTTGTGTGGCGTCGTAGTTTGGGATAAAATTTACTGTTTCCTTGTCGAGGTCGTCGAGCATGCTCTCCGAAATTTTTTCGAGTTTCGCTTCAGTGTAACGCATGGCCGCCGCCGAGTCGCCATCCATCGAGCCAAAATTTCCTTGTCCGTGAACAAGCGGATAGCGCAGGGCAAAGTCCTGCGCCAGACGAACCATGGAATCGTAAACCGCGACATCGCCGTGCGGGTGATATTTTCCCAAAACTTCTCCGACGACCGTAGCGGATTTTCGGAATTTTGCGCCAGCGCGGAGACCGAGATCCCACATCGCATAGAGCACGCGGCGGTGCACCGGCTTCAACCCATCGCGGACATCCGGAAGGGCGCGGGAGACAATAATGCTCATCGCGTAATCGAGGTAGGAGGTCTCCATTTCCGTCGTGATGGAACGATCCTGCACGTTTTCTTTCGGTGGGGCATCGGATTCCGAAGGCGGAGTGGAGGCATTCGAAGTTTTGCGAGATCGTAGTTTCGGCATAAAGATCAACGAGTATGGTCAATGTTATCAAAAACTTTTTCCTCGAGGGTGTTGATGCGCCGTTCTTTTTCAATGGCTTGGTCGGATTTTTCCGGGGTGTTCGTGTTTTCGGCGTTGATGTTTCGAAGTTCTGTCTGAATTTTGGACATCCCGTTCCCAATGGTCGCACCTAATGACTTGACGCTGTTTAAGATCGTCTGAAAACTAGAGCGATGCGCAGTTTGAGTACGATAGTTATATGGGATGGTGAAAAAAAATCCGAACAAAATGACTGACATGGTCACCGCGGTCAGTCCGGCGACAAGCCATGTCTTTTGGGGATTTTCCACAGGATCCCGATGTCTGGATTTTTGAGTAGGCATGGGTTTATCCATGTGCATTTAGCAGAAAAACTTTCGTTTCCTCTTGAGGGAGGTCGGATTTTGAGATTTTAATTTTATCTTGCGGTTCGGCGGTTACACCCATTTCCTTCGTGAATGCCGTTGCGGGAGAAAGTTTTAACGATGTCCCGGGAATGTGCATCATGATCGGGATGATGACCCGTGGTTCGATTTTGCTCACCACTTCGGCCGCGCGTTTGGCATCGAGCGTAGGCGCGCCTCCGACGGGAATGAAGAGGACATCTGCGCCTTCAATGACTTCCAGTTCTTTTTCCAAGAGTCCATTATCGAGCGCGGAAATTTGGCCAAGGTGGACGTAGCGCACTTGATCCACATCAATCATGGAGATCATCTGTCCGCCCGGAACCGATAGCGCCCATACAAAAGCACTCTTCACTTCATATTCTCCCGGCGTCAGGATGGTAAATGCATCTTTGATGGCGTAGTCCTCGGAAAATGACGGAGAGGAAAAAACAACAATATCGGCTTTTTGGAGCCGCGGAGCAGTGATCCCATGCTGTTTTACAAATGGGTCAAGGAGAATGGTTCGGTCGCCGTTTTGGAGTTTAATGAAGCTGTTTCCGTGCCAGGTGATATGCATAAAAAGAGATAAAGGAAGCTGGGATGATTCTATCAGAGAAAGAGGAAGAAATCAAGGCGAAATCACCGCGTGTAATCAGCGATTTTCTTGTCCGGAAAAACTTTTTGATGTAAAGTAATGGTCATGAATGAGCTATTTTGGTTGGGAGTCGTGTGGGTCGTTGGGATCGCCCTGCTTGCATGGTGGCGTTTGGAGATGGCGATCGTGGTTCTTCTTGCGACGGTGCCGATTTTTTTAATTCGGCTGTCTATTTTTGGGGTTCCTACAACATTGCTTGAGCTAGGGATTTACGCCTGTGCCGGGGTTTGGGGGATGCGACATCTTCCTACGAAACATTGGCGACCTCTATTTTCCATGTTTCGCGGGATGTTCAGCGGCGTTAGGGTTCCGCTTGGGTTATGGTTGAGCTGGACCGTTTTTTCCGCGCTCTTTGCTCCAGACCTCCAGACGAGTTTTGGCATTCTGAAGGGATGGTTTGTGGATCCACTCCTACTTTTATTGATGGTTGCGGACTTGCTTTCCGCGGCGCGGTTGACGTCCGTTCGGATCATTCTTTCCCTTGGGATTGGCGCGGTTGCGGTGGGTGGTTTTGGATTGGTGGATCTTTGGTCGGAAATTGGAAAAATTAAAATTCCCGGACGGCTCGATAGCTTTTATGAATCCGCAAATTATGTTTCGTTGTATTTAGGCCCCATACTTGTCCTGTGGTTGGGGATGCTGTTTGGACGCTGGAAGATTCTTTCGTGGCTAAAGCGGGGGATGATCTTGGGGGGGATGGCGGTGATGGGCGTAGCTCTTCTTTTTACGCAATCCTTCGGAGGGTGGATGAGCGCGGGGTTTGCGAGCGTTTTTTTGATCGGCGTTTTTGCTATCCATATCGAGCGCATCCGATGGATGGGAGGAGTGGGGTTGTTGGTTTTGGTGTTGGCCACAGGCGGATATGCCGCAACGCAAGGATTTTCGCATTACAACGAACGGTTTCAAATCTCTTCCCTAGATACGCGGCGCGATTTGTGGATTGGCGCGTGGGGGCTGATTCAAGAGCAACCGATCCTTGGTCAGGGCTTGGGTGCATTTCGAGGAGCGTACCCGGCATACGTCAACGCGCATCCGCAGGATTTTCCGTATTATGTGGATCTGTATAACGCTTTATGGCCGCATCAACTTTATCTTGCCATTTGGGTGGAATCCGGCGGGTTGGCGCTGTTCGGATTTTTATGGTTGATCGTCGCCTGGGCTCGGCGTCAGGGTCAGGCGTATTGGAAGGGTCGCGAGTGGATTTTTGCCGCGAGTCTTGCCGCCATGCTCGCCATATTCCTTCACGGTTGGGTGGACACGCCATACTTCAAAAACGACCTCTCCGTTCTTTTTTGGATAGTGTTCCTATTGCCATTGATCGTTCCGTCCGAGCAGATCCGCGCCACATCTTGAAAAAGAAAAGGGATTGCGCATTTTCGTGAGGGCTGGCTTGCAAATTTTTTGGGTTTATGTTAATGTTTTCTGGAAGTTTATTTTAATTTTTCCCATATTCGTCCGGATGGCAATTAAGCTGCGGCTTAAACACGGACACTTGGGACGCTTTGTGGCAGCAACGCGTTAACGGTTAAACATTAATGATGCCAAATCCGACGCTCGCAAAAGAATCCCAAACAACGTCCGCCATGGAGGAACTCCTCAAGACGGATGATTTATTTTCCAAGATCCCCGAAGTGGGGGATCTTGTGGAAGGGGAAGTGATTTCCGTTTCAAAATCGGAGGTCGTTTTAGATATTGACGGTTTGACGACAGGGGTCATCCGCGGCGGCGAACTCTTTGATGAGTCCGGCCGTTACTCGGATCTCAAAATGGAGGATCGCGCGCACGCAACGGTTCTCGAACTAGAAAACGAAAAAGGTCAGATGGAACTTTCGTTTCGCATCGCGGGTCACCAGAAGGCATGGGAAGAACTAGATGAAATGCTTCAAGAAGGTCGGATCGTTGAGGCTGATATTGTGGATGCGAACAAAGGCGGACTCATCGTACGAGTCGGCCGCGTCGAAGGATTTTTACCGGTTTCTCAATTAACGATGGAACACTATCCTCGCGTGGAAGGCGGCGACAAGAATAAAATTCTCGATCGCCTCAAGACGTACATGACAAAAAAGTTTAGCATCAAAATTATTGACGTGGATGAAGGCGAGGACAAGCTGATTGTTTCCGAAAAAGCCGCATGGGAAGAGGAGCAGGCATCGCTTCTCTCAAAATATAAAGTTGGCGACCATGTCAAAGGCCTGGTGACGGGGGTGGTGGATTTTGGCGCATTTGTGGAGTTTGCTCCGGGTCTGGAGGGGCTCGTCCATATTTCAGAACTGGCATGGCAGAGGATTGATCATCCTCGAGATGTTATTCACGTCGGCGATGACGTTGAGGCGGCCATTATTCAAATTGATGGATCGAAGATTTCGCTCTCCATGAAGAAGTTGAAGCAGGATCCGTGGGCAACGGTTCGGGATCGCTATCAGGTGGGTCAAACCGTCCATGGGCAGGTGTTAAAGGTGAACCCTTTTGGCGCATTTGTGGAGCTCGATCCGGATATTCACGGGTTGGCGCACATTTCCGAACTTTCCGACAAGCTCGTCAGCGATCCGAATGATTTGTTGAAAGTCGGCGAAGTTTACGATTTTAAGATCCTGACGATTGAACCACGAGAGCACCGATTGGGATTATCCATGAAGGCGTTGAAGAAAAAGGCAAAGAAAGAGGAAGGCGTTGAAGGGGCGGCGTCGGACGTTGCGCCAATTTCCGATGCCGAGCTGGATGTGAATCCGGAAGCTGTTGCGCCGGCCGCTGTGCAAGAAGAGAATCAATCTGAATAATCTTGTATGAAGAATAATGTCATTGCTCGACAACTTCTCACCGTGTTTATCCTCTTCCTTCTTGTTGCGGCGGTGTTTAGCATGATTCAATCTCCACTCGAACGTCCGAAGGTGATCGGTATTGCCGCGCTGGTTGAGAAAATGAATCAAGAGGAGGCAAAATCTATTGTTGTGGATGGGGATAGCCTTCATATTGTCTTGAAGGATGAGACAAAACTCACCTCTCGCAAAGAAGCGACGGAATCGTTAAGCACGGTTCTGGACAATTATGATGTTGCTCCGGAAAAGGTTGCAAAGGTGGCTATTTCCATTGACGATCAAGCAGGACGGTTTTGGATCGTGGCGGTTCTTCCCTTCATCCTTCCGTTTCTGCTGGTCGGTGCGTTTCTGTGGCTCATGATGCGGCAGGTGCAGGGAACGAATAATCGGGCGATGATGTTTGGTCAGGCGCGACCGCGGGAATTTGATAAGAAGGATAAGAAGAATAAGGTGACGTTTCGCGATGTCGCGGGCGTGAAAGAGGCAAAAAATGAACTGGAAGAAATTGTTCAATTTCTCCGGCATCCTAAGAAGTTTTTGGATCTTGGCGCTCGGATTCCCCGCGGTGTTCTGCTTGTGGGACCGCCGGGAACTGGAAAAACGCTTCTTGCGCGTGCAATCGCTGGGGAGGCACATGTGCCGTTTTTCCATATTTCTGGTTCGGAATTTGTGGAAATGTTTTTCGGGGTAGGCGCTTCCCGCGTCCGAGATCTTTTCAAACAGGCGAAGCGGTTTTCGCCCTGCATTGTGTTCATTGATGAGATTGACGCAGTCGGTCATCAGCGCGGAACCGGCATCGGCGGTTCTCATGATGAGCGCGAGCAGACGTTGAATCAGATTTTAGTGGAGATGGATGGATTTGATAATCAAACCAATGTCATTATCGTAGCGGCGACGAATCGTCCGGATGTGTTGGATCCCGCGCTTCTTCGGCCAGGGCGGTTTGACCGCCGCGTCATGCTGGATCTTCCGGACATTTCCGAACGGGAAGAAATTTTGAACGTCCATGCCAAGGACAAACCTTTTGCAAAGGATATGCGCTTGCGGACGGTTGCGGAGCAGACGCCGGGATTTTCCGGCGCGGATCTTGCCAACCTTCTCAATGAAGCAGCCATCTTGACGGCGCGGCGGAATAAAAAGGAAATCAGTCTTCAGGATTGTTTGGAAAGCATTGAAAAAGTGATGCTCGGTCCGGAACGCAGAGGTCGGGTGATCTCGGAAGAGGAAAAGAACGTCATTGCGTACCATGAGGCTGGGCACGCACTTATTGCGCATGTCTTGCCGCACATTGATCCGGTGCGGAAAGTCTCCATTGTTTCTCGCGGTCGCGCTGGCGGCTACACGTTGAAGATGCCAAATGAGGATCGCCATCTTCATACGCGTTCGCAATATGCTGGAGAGTTAGCCGTGATGCTCGGGGGTCATGCGGCGGAAATGGCCATTTTTCACGATGTCACCACCGGGCCGAGTAGTGATCTGGAGCAAGCAACGCATCTCGCGAAGCAGATCGTCACCAAATTCGGGATGAGCGACCAAATGGGTCCGCGGACGTTTGGTGAGCGCGATGAACTCGTATTTTTGGGTCGAAGCATAAGCGAACATAAGGATTACAGCGAGGCCACCCAGTTGCGGATTGATGAGGAGGTAGACAGATTT
>CAYHVQ010000016.1:0-23576 GCA_964360435.1 uncultured Gammaproteobacteria bacterium | reverse complement strand
CGCCTCTGCGTTACCCCCCTTCACCGGCGTGGGAGGCGGCGAGAAGGTGGCTGGCTACTCGCCGGTCGGAGGGCGGAGTTTTTGAATTGCCGGATCACGATTCCAGTTTTGTCATCACTCAAGATGGATACATTGGCGAGAATCCGACGACACGGCTGTTGGGAGAGGCGCTGAAGATCCCCTCGTCGTCATTGATCGTAGATCCCTGGTGGGGTCGCTTAATGAGTGATGCTTACGGCAAGCTGTCTCGCAACATTCATGTCGGATTTCGTCAAACCCTCCAGCTGTTGAACACCGACCTTGTGCTTCATCGGCGTGATTTGGCGGGAGCGACGCTTTCGGCGGAGCAAATTGAGAAGTTTCTTGAAAATGAAAAAGATGTTAAACCCGCAAAGACGCTCGGGTCTCTATCATTTTTTGCGCACAAGGGCGTGCAGGTTCGCCCGTCGGTTTATGCCACGCAGAATGTTCAGCAATTCTCCGGATCGCTGGATGATCTTTCTCCGTTTGTAACGAATTTCTATCAGCCGTCAGGCACGGTTGTTTCGTCGAATGTTGCACAGCCGATTGAGTCGCGTTTTTACGGAATCATCCCGCGGTCGTTCGTTGGATCTGCGCCAGATGCAAAAAAGACGATAGAAGGAGCTGGGGATGAAAATCGCACAAGTTCGCAAGTAAAACTGACCCTTCCGGTATCCAAAAATTATCAACTCTACTATGGTCGCGCGGATTTGCTCTATGATGTGGAGCGCGTGGATGATCAATTGTACTTGATATTCACCAATCCCCGAACCGCGCAAGTGGACGGAAAACAGGAAATTCATTTTAAGCCCATTCGAAAATCATTGCCGTTTTCTGTTCCGGAGTCCTTGGATTTTTCTCGATCGTTTTTTATCGTCAACGGAGAGATGAGCGCGAAGTACTACTTCGCTGGAAAACAGCGGTTTGTGTCGTTCGATGAGCCGGTGAATGAGTTAACATTCTATTTTTTGGATGATCGGAACTTGATTGGCGACGATCCTTCTTTTGAGCAATCTGCATGGGAAAACCGTCTTGCGGACTGTAATCGGAGTGACGAGCGTTCGATAGAAGACGTTGGGATTCGCGCGAGTCGGACATCGGAGCATGTGGACGGAAAGAGCGCGCTTCAGCTGGAGGCGCGAGAGCATCAGGCGTGCGTTTCCACGAACATCTCTTCGGTGACAAAGGATGTGCTTTACCATTTATCGTTTTGGGTAAAGCGAACCAACGAAGGACTTTTTCCGCAATGGACGATCATTGAGCGCAGTGCGGATAGTGAACATCGAAGGAGTAGGGATTTAGATATTCCGGTGGGGCAGTGGACGCACGTTGACGAGGATATCCTTCTGGACAGCGAGACGACAAATTTTGATTTACTATTGGAAATGCCGGGAGATCTGGGCGGCAAGAGAAATGTCGTTCTCTTCGATGACATCCGCCTGACGGCGCAGGTTCGGATCGGAACAGAGACGGTGGATGTTAATGAAGCGCAAAAACACGATCCCATTCCGGTGATGTTGAGCGCGGGAGAGCATGTGATCCGCTCGACAAACGAGATTAAGGACGCATTTGTGAATATTGATGCGATGGATCCCTCATTCGAGCAGACCGCGTGGAAGGAATCACTAAGGGATTGCAATCGCGCAGATGATCGGGATTTGGACACCGTTGGCATTGATGCGGTGCGTTCGGAGGATTCCACAGACGGGCAATTCTCGCTCCACTTAACGGCAAAAGAGCACATTGCATGTGTTTCTGAACGCGTGGAGAGCGTTCAGGCCGGACATCAGTACCTGCTGTCATTTGATCATAAATCCGTAACCAGTAAAAAGTCTGCACGGGTTCGGATTGCGTTTCAGTCGGAGATTGTTCCGCCGCAAGAGGAATTGTTACCGAGACGAAAAGATTGGACGACGCATCAGATCCCCATCAATATCCCTCAAGGGGTGGAGAGTATTGATGTGATTCTGATGACCGAAGGAGGGGGTGCTGTCATGCAGGGAAATCTCTTTGATCATCTTCGGTTGCAGAAAATAAGTTACCAGCAGGATCAAAATCTCTTTGTGGTGACATCATCGGAGACGCGCGGTGAGGATAACCTCCCAGCTCTTGTTGCAGACCGCCGGAATGCTTGGCAAACTCGCGTTCAGATTTCTGGCGCAACCAAACCTTATCTTCTTGTGTTCAATGAATTTTATCATCAAGGATGGCGCGCGCGAATTGTTGGGGGTGAACGGATGACCTCTCAACGTCACGTCATTGCGAATTTTACCAAGAATGGATGGCTGATAGATCGCGCGGGGGATTATACGATCGTGATCGAGTTTGTACCCCAGTGGTTTTTCTTGGGTTGGATCATGATTGCTTCCTCTATGTTTCTTCTGGTGGCGGGGATTGGGGTCACTTGCGGCGTGCGAAAATTGCGGACGCAGAATTTTTGACAAAAGACGAGGTTTTTGTTTTAATGACCCGTGAGTCTATGAGTCAAAATTTGAACAGTACCAGGCAAAACGAAGTCCAGCAGAAAATCGTTGTGAATCTCGGCTGTGGAAAAACCAAGATTCCGGGGGTGATTGGATTGGATCGCGTTCAAATTGAGGATAAGGTGGACGTGGTTCACGATCTTGATCATATTCCATACCCATTTAGCGATGACAGTGTGGACGAAATTCACATGTATCACGTCCTCGAGCATCTTCATGACCCTGTCAGAAAAATGGAGGAGCTGTATCGTATCCTGAAACCCGGAGGGGTATTGTTTATGCGTGTTCCGCACTTTAGTAGTAATGGCGCGTGGACGGATATCACGCATGTTCGACCCTTTGGCTATTACAGTTTTGACTGTTTTCAAGAAGATTCCTACCAACATTTTTACACGACCGCTTCCTTTCAAATTCTGCATCGGCGGCTGAAATATTTCGGCTTGTACCCGAACGCAGGTCTCTACGCGGCGTACATTCACGAAAATCGTTGCCCATGGATATTGCGACCTTTTATTCGCGGGATCAATGAGCTGATGAATATTTCTCCGATGTTTTTTGAGCGCGTGTGGTGCTATTGGATCGGCGGCGCGTGTGAGGTTGAATTCATTTTAAAAAAGGTTAAATCCAACGGCGTATGATTCATCGAATGTCCTCGCCCATCAGGGCAATCACCATCGGCGCGTGTATCCTTTTTGGTTTGATTGGAATCTATTTAACCCCACCGGCGATGGCGTCGGATGACCGCGTCAGAGAGGATTTAGCGGGAATGGTTCTGCTTCAAGTCGAGGTGAATGGCGAGGCCTGGTATTACGATCCGCAGGATTTTCGTTTGCGTTTTCTTGGAAAGCCAAGGGATGCGTTTGATTTGTTGAGAGAGGAGGCCGTTGGCGTTCGCAATAGCGATCTTGCGAAGATTCCAACGGAGAAGGAAAATTGGGAGGGTGACTTGGCGTTCCGAAAGCGGATGTCTGGAAGAATATTACTTCAGGTCGAGGATTATGGAAAAGCGTGGTACGTTTATCCAAAGAATTTGAAACGATATTATTTGGCAGGTCCGCAGGATGCGCTGCGAATATTGAGCACGCTCGGATTGGGGGTTAAGCAGAGCGTCTTTGAGCAATTGCCCATCAGTTTTTCGGATTATCAGCACCAACGGGGAGTCAATGAGGATCTACAGCTTCAGCTCACGAGTAAAACGAAGCGGCTGACCCAGGGGCCGATTATGGAGTCGGATACAACAAAAACGGATTGGGACAGCCATCGGCTCGTTGCCGGAAATTGTCTGATTGGAACGGAAGACGGAAGAATCGCGATGCTTTACTACGCCACAGATGCCGCAGGAAAAGAGCAGGTTGGGCTTGCCTTCAGCACAAATGGGATAGACTGGGAGCGCTATGCGGGAAATCCCGTGCTTCAAACCGGGGAAGTGGGCACATGGGATGATGGAGGCGTTGCGGTGTTCCCAGGATGTGTGAGTCAACGGCAAAACGGCGACTATTATATGTACTACACCGGAGAAAAAATCGGCAGTGACTTATACCAAACGGGAGCGATCGGACTGGCGATTTCCAAAGATCTTATTCATTGGGAAAAGCAAGTGGCGAATCCGTTATTCACGCACGGAGAAGCGGGCGCATGGGATGCTCAAGCGGTGTTTGAGTCGTCCGTGATTTTTCATGGCGATGAATACGGCGGGGACGCGGCTTTTGAGATGTGGTACACCGGCAGTGATGCGGCGGGGCAGTTTAAGATCGGCTATGCGAAAAGCAAGGACGGATACAATTGGACAAGAATTTCTCATCCCGTGCTTTCGCCAACGGGAAATATTGGCCAGGATTTTGATGGATACTCTATTGAAGTGCACCATGTCGTCAAGTACCGCAATGGATATCTCATGGTTTACGAAGGCATTGAGCGACTATTTCCAAATTATTTTAAAATCGGCCTCGCATTTTCCAAGGATGGAAAAGTCTGGCGACGAAGCACTCAAAATCCGCTTCTTGAAGGAATGTCGTCGGGATCTTGGGATGGGATGGTGGTGCATCCCGCGCTCTTCTTTTTGCGCGACCGTATTTATCTCTATTATGTGGGGTTAAATCACGCATTCGATCACCGGATCGGCGTTGCGCAAGTGAATCCGCGATTTCTTGATTCCGGAAAAAATTAGTTTTGAGATATGGCGGACGTTCTTGTTTCGGTGATCACTCCCGCGTATAACGTTGAACGGTATATTTCGGATGCGATCGAGAGTATTCTCGCGCAATCGTTTCGCGATTTTGAGTACGTCGTCATTGACGATTGTTCAACAGATCGCACGTGGGAGATCATTCAGTCGTATGCAAAAAAGGATTCGCGGATCCGCGCGTCACGAAATGAAAAGAATTTAGGGATCGCGGGAAATCGAAACGCGGGTCTGCGTCAAGCGCGCGGCAAGTACATTGTTTGGCAAGATGCGGACGACCTCTCGGTTCCTCTGCGGATTAAAAAACAACTCGTGTTGATGGAGGCGCATCCCGAGGTCGGCATCGTCGGTGGATTTATTGAAATGTTTGATGAGCGCGGGAGTCGGGGAGTCCGGATGTATGCTCCAGATGATGCCAGTGTCCGCCGAACAATTTTTCGCTACTCGCCGGTAGCCCAGCCCGCGTCAATGGTGCGAAAGGCCTGTTTCGATGAGGTGGGGGAGTTTGACCTCCGTTATCCGCCGGCGGAAGATCTGGACATATCGTTTCGGATCGGTGTTCGGCACAAGTTCGCCAATCTTCAAGAAGTAATGATCCGCTATCGAGAACATCCCGCATCTTCAACCTTTACACGGCTGCGAAAGATTGAAACAAGCACATTGGAAATTCGGAAAAAATTTGCAAAGAGCGGATACTATTACATGACTATCTCTGACCGTCTCTATAATCTTTTGCAGGCGATCTCGATTTGGACGGTTCCGCCTCGGCTCAAGATTTGGGTTTTTGACAAAATTCGCAATCGGACGGTTTAATTTTTTCTTTCGTCATGGATGAACAAAAGTCAGGAACGTCTATTTTCTCCAGAGCTTGATCCCACATCCGAGCATTCTGAGATTTCTAAACTCTATGATTTGATCGTGGAGCAGAAGTTGGAATCCTCGGATGCGGTGATCTGGCTGGAAGGGGATGTGGATGATCGTGTTGCGAAATGCGTCGAACTCATCCAAAGTCAGTATGCGCCCACGCTCGTGCTCTCGGGCGGCAATCCCCAGCCCGAAGTCGGCGCGATCCCCTCGTGGGATATGAAAGAGGTTTTTGTTAAAGCTGGGATCCCAGAAGAGAAGATTGTATTAGAAGATGAGTCTAAACATACAAAAGGACAGGCCGTGCATACCCTCCAGATTGCCCATGAACGCGGATGGACCAAAATCATTCTTGTTGCTTCACCGTATCACCAGGTTCGTGCATTTTTAACCTTTTTGGCAGAACTCAAAAAACAGGGGCAGGCCGAGCGGGTTAAAATCATCAATGCTCCGGCGGATTTAAGCTGGTACCGTCCGGCCTCCGGGCGTGGGCGGGAAGCCGTGGATCTATTAACGCAGGAAGAAATTCCGCGCATCGAACAATATCAAAAAAAGGGAGATGTCGCGGGGGTGGAGGAGGGTATCGCGTATCTCCAATATTGGAAAAGTCAGCAGGATCAGTCTTAATTCGTCAATGAATGGTCGGTCTATGAGCAATCCAACGATGTTTGATGACAAAATTATCTTCGTCACCGGCGGGACGGGTTCGTGGGGGCATGAACTCGTGAGTCAGTTTTTGGAGAAATATCAGCCGCGGGAAATTCGCATTTACAGCCGCGGGGAGCATAAACAGGTGGAGATGCGGCAGGAGTTTGGAAACCATCCGAAACTGAAATTCATCATCGGCGATGTTCGGGATAAAAATATTTTGGGGCTCGCCATGAAGGGCGCGGACTATGTATTTCACCTTGCGGCGCTCAAGCATGTTCCGGTGTGCGAGGAGAACTGCTGGGAGGCTGTCCTCACGAACATTTACGGAACGCAAAATGTTATTGAGTGCGCGATCGCAAACAAGGTAAAAACGGTTGTGGACATTTCAACGGACAAGGCCGTGGATCCGTTTAACCTCTATGGCGTCACAAAGGCGTGTGGAGAAAAATTGGTTCTCAATGCCAATCAGAATTACATCAGCGAGACGAAGTTTGTCTGTATCCGCGGCGGAAATGTGATGGGCACCAATGGAAGCGTTTTGCCGCTTTTCAAACGTCAACTCATTGCCAAGAATGAGATCACGATCACGGAGCCCGAGATGACGCGGTATCTCATGAGCACGCGAGAAGCGATTGGGTTGGTGTTCCAAGCCGTCTTGAACGCGCAGGGAGGAGAAATTTTTGTTATGCGCATGCCGGCGACCAAAGTTTCCAATATTGCGTCGGTGATGACAGGCCTTTTTGGAAACGCAGAGACAAAACAGCATGTCATTGGCATTCGGCCGGGAGAAAAGCGGCATGAGGTGTTGGTATCCAAGAACGAAACCCCTCGAACAAAAATTTTTAGTGAAGATTACTACGTTATTCTGCCGCAGTACCGAAATGACGCTCTCGAGGCGCACTACACCGCGCTCGCGCCGATTGAATTTGAAGAGTTTAATTCCAATAATGCTCGGAGGCTCGGCGATGAGGAGTTTGTCGAGATCTTAAAGAAGGAAACGTGGTTATGGAAAAAATAACCGTCTGCGTGACTGGTCATGATGGGTTTATCGGATCTCGGCTCCTTTTGAAACTGAAGGAAGATCCGCGCTGGGACGTCGTTCCGTTTGTTGGCGATTTGACAAAAAAATCCGACGTGGAAGCTTTTTTTGCAGCGCATCCGACCGTCTCCAACCTCATTCACCTCGCCGGATTGTTTTTTGGTGATGCCGACGTTTTGTTTTCGGTGAATGTCTTGGGAACGGTTCATCTTTTGGAGGCGGGTGCGGCAGCAGGGTTGAAGCGCGTCATCGCCGTATCCACGGGCGCGGTGTACGGCGAGCCTCCTGGAGGAATTTCCAAAGAAGAGGATCCGCGCGCGCCGAATACGCTCTATGGCCTTTCAAAACTTCAGGGGGAGGAGAGTTTAGAGTACGCCGCTCGGACGAAAGGCATCAAGACGGTGACGCTTCGATTTCCGAATGTCTATGGACCGGGGAATGCAAAGGGCGTGATTTATCAATTTTTGTCTGCGATCGCGCGGGAAAAGAAAATTGTGATTGCAGGAACCGGAGAACAAAAACGAAATTTTCTCCATGTGGACGATGCCGTTTCCGCCATTCTTCTTGCGCTGACGTATGAGGGGTCGGAACATGTTTTGAATATCGCAAGTGAAGAACTGGTGAGCTTGAATGAACTTGCAGAGCTCCTTCGGGCAAAGGGACTGGTGTTTGAGATTGCGCGAGAGTCCGCGGATGCCGCCAATGCGCTCCAAATTCTTTCCTTAGACATTACCCGCGCAAAGGCTGCGCTGGGATGGCGGCCGCGAGTGTCGCTTTCCGACGGTATTCAACAGTTAATGGAACAACAATGATGAAGTGGTTGATGAATTTATTGGTACACTCTCCCGTCTACCCGCACTGGCTCGCGGTTCGAAAGACAGATCAGGCAAATGAAGTGGTGTTGCGTGGTCTTTCTGGAGACGTCTTGGAAGTTGGGGCGGGGGACGGTGCTCGAAAAGAATCCTACGGAAAAAAATATTCCGCTATCACATCGTATCTTGCGACGGACTATTCAACATGGGATGATGAATTCGCAAAGGTCAATAAAGATGTCAAGAAATTTCAAGGACTGGGAAAAATCCTTTTTGGATTTAAGGAGCGGATTGCATTGGATCAGGTCTGTAGCGCAACGAATCTTCCGTTTGAGTCCAATCGGTTTGACGTGCATTTAAGTTTTGAAGTCCTGGAGCATATTGACGATCCCCAGAAATTTTTTTTCGAAGCGACGCGTATCCTCAAACCCGGAGGAAGGATAATTTTCTCCGTCCCGTTTTTATTTCGTGTGCATGGGGGAGAGCCTGACCACAAAATGGACTATCAGCGCTTTGCGCACGGTTTTTTTCATCGCATGGCGACCTTGAATCATCTTCAACTCGTTCAGATTTACCATAACACCGGCGTAGGAACCACAGTGGCAACCATGGTGAATCAATGGTTGATTCGCCGAATTATGGAGTCTTCGATTCTTGCACGCGCGGCGTTTTTGATCATTTCCCCAGTGGTTTTTTTCGTGTTCAATGTCGTCGGATATATCGTTGATCTTGCTCCAGATGTTCGGTTCGCAACACGATTTCACGTCGTTTATCAAAAAATTGATACCTTATGATGATGGATCGTGCATTTTTTGAAAATCAGCTTGCCGCGTCGAGGATCGTTCGACGTCACTCCGTTCAAGTGACGGTTCCCACCTTTCAAAGTTATGAGGTGACGAAGAAGACGATTGAAAAACTTCTCGCACAAAAAGATGCTGCGGTGGATATTTTGCTTGTTGACAATAACAGTCAAGATTATGTTCAGCTTGCGCAGGATTTTCCCCAGATCAATTACCTTGTCGCAAAAGTGAATACCGGAAGTGGCGGGGCGCAATGTTTGGGGATGCACGCGGCGATTTTTTATGGTTATGAAACGCTGATTTGCACGGACAATGACGCACTCCTTCTTTCCGATGACGGACTTTCAAAACTCCTCGCGCGCCTCGATCCGAATAACGGCATCGCATGCGTCATTCCGCAAAATGTCGAGAACTCTATGGAGCCGGGGGAGGATAGAGATGTCCACTATCCCGTTCCGTTTCATTACGTTTGTCTTTCAGTGGATTTCCTGAAGCGCATCGAGCCGATGGACTATTATTATTTCCTTTACTCGGATGATGTTGCATTTTCATCAAAGGTGCTGTCCTATGCAACCATTCGCTGCGCGGGTGATGTTTTGTATTATCATGAAAAGTATCAGATCAAGGCGCTCACCGCGGGGTATCAATATTTTCATCTGCGCGGGCTGGTGATCTTGACGTTTATCGAGCGGCATGTTGCGCTGAAGTTCCGCGTTCGGCATTTTCTGAATATCCTCTTTAAGTTCGGAATCGCGATACTGCGCATGATTCAATTTCGAGATTTTTTGTACGTTCGAATCGCCTTAACCGCATTTTTTCATGGCTTGTTCCGCCGCCGTGTTTTTCAATTTCCGGCATGGCCAAAGGAGAAATTTCAATTTGTCGAAGTGGATGCTGCGGAGGTGAAGGATCGCGCAGTGATCATCAGCGTCCTCAATGCGCTGTGGCTTAAGAAATATTATCAGTATCCCATGAATTTTGCTCACCGCGTCGCTTATTTCAAGCGAGTTCCAAATCATCCTTAATCTACAGAATGTTCGGTATGATCATCACCACGAGTCACGCAAGCCTTGTCAACGGAAAAATTGTGGAAGCTCCAGCCAATACGGTTGTGGAAATTCTTTCCGCCAAAAAAACGCCGTTTGTTTTCATTCGTCATTCAATGGAAGGCCTTCTTCCTTCAACGGTTTATGATTATGACAACGGGTGCCTGGTCCGCGAATACCGCTTGCCGGTTTTGCGATGGTCTATTTTGCGGTATATCACGGAAGTGATCGCTACGACATCCGTGATGTTCTTCCGAAGATTTTCCCGACCGCTCGTTTTTATTGGCGTGGATCCGTTGAATGCGCTTGCGGGCATTCTCCTTCGAAAATTGGGGAAGGTTCAGCATGCCGTATTTTATTGCGCGGATTACACAAAACAGCGATTCGCCAATCGCTGGCTTAACGCGGCGTATCACACACTCGATCGTTGGTGCGCGCGGCATGCGGACGTTGTGTGGAGCGTGTCAACGCGGATCGTCAACGAGAGAAAAACAATGGGACTGCCGGACAATAAAAATGTGTTCGTTCCCAATATTCCATCGAGTGCCTATGAACCGTTTGTGGGAAATCCGCGAAATTCCCAGCGGCTCATTACCCTCGGCGTGCTTGGGGATCAATTAGATTTCATCGGAATCATCGCCGCCGTGGAAGTGCTAGCGAAGGAAATGCCTCAACTCACGTTAGCGATTATTGGGACGGGACCCAAGGAGGAGGAATTGAAGCAGGAGGTTCTGAGGCGCCATCTCGAAAATCGGATCCAATTTTTGGGATACCTCACGCATGATCGGGCGCTGGAAGAAATCTCAAAAAGCGGCATCGGGCTTGCGCTCTATAATGGAAATTGGAGTTTTAATTACTACGGGGACAGCATGAAGTGTCGAGAATATTTTTGCTTTGGACTTCCCGTTATCACGACTGATACCCACTCAACGGTCGAAGACATTCGCGCCGAAAACGCGGGCGTCGTTTGCGACATGAAACCCGAGGCATATGTTCATGCGATTCGTACGATTCTTTCCAATTATGAAACCTATTCCCGTCATGCGCTGGCATGCGCCAAAAAGCATGAAAATGTTCATGCGAAATTGATTGATGCCCTGCTTGCGTTATGAAAGTCGTCTATCATATTCTAAGTCTGGACACGATTTATGCCGGTCGAACGATTTACTATGGGTATAAACACGCGTTTGAAGATTTAGGTCATGCGTTCACAACGTACACCCCTCACGATGATCTTGAGGAGTTGTTGGAACGCGTCCAGCCAGATCTTTTTATGACAGGGTTGAGCCGCCCGCTCTTGAAATACTTGAATCTTGATCTGCTAAATCGCCACCGCAAACGCGGAATGAAGGTTTTTGTGAATTTACCGTTTTGGCGTTCGCCTCTGTCTAGGCTCCGCGTTAATGAGTCGCCAAGCCTCAAAGATCAGCCGGAGTTTATCCGGCTCATTCAAGAAGATCAATTTGGAGATTATTATTTTAATGTTTGTCTTCCGGGCGATGGACGGATGGAAGGATTTGAGGCAGGCGTAGGGCGCCCTTATTATACGATCCCTCTCGCCGCGGATCACACCGTGCTTTTTCCGGAAACTTCGGAGCGTTTTCAAGCCGACCTTTCTTATATTGGGACGTATTTGCCGGAGAAGCGGGCGTTTTTTCAAAAAAATGTTTTTCCGCTCAAGAAAAAATACGACGTGCGGCTCTACGGACAGGATTGGACGCCGTGGGATCGCTTCTTGGGCGTCGTTCAACGGGGCGGGCAATACTTCAATATTCCCATCTTGCGATCGCTGCAAAAACCCAAACTGGCGCTGGAAGATGAGCGGAGAATCTATACGTCCTCGACCATTTCGATCAATGTTCATGAATCTTACCAGCGGACATACGGCGACTGCAATGAACGAACATTCAAAATTCCGCTCTGCGGGGGATTTGAGGTCGTGGACGACGTCCCCTCTATTCGTGCATTTTTTAAAGACGGCGAAGAGATGGTGATTGCAAAAGATGAAAAAGACTGGCTGGAAAAAATAGACTATTACATGCGTTTTCCGGAAAAGCGTCACCCCATCATTGAAGCGGGGCGAAAAGTTGTTCTTGAGCATCACACATACCATCATCGCGTTCAGCAATTATGTGACCTCTATCATGGCCAGGGTTAATATCCGTACGATCGTCATTCACGGCTTCATTGCGGCATTTTTTCTGCTAATCAGCGCGGTAGTATTTAGAATCCCGCAAGACGCGTTTATTGCTGGAGGGGATTTTTATCAACTCCTTCACCCCCAAGAGAATAGCGCTCGATATTTTTATGCATGGATGAATCAACAGGAGGGGCAGGGGGTATTGAGTAAAACATCCATTGCGTTTCCATTTTACAGCTTACTCTGGGTGTTGGGGTCGCTGGGCTGGAGCACTGGCGCTCTTGCGAGCATTTATCTTTTTCTCATCCTCTACGGTTCGTTTTTGAGCGCATTTTTTTCCCTTCCGCTATTTTTTCCCAAGATTCGAGGCGACATTCGGTTGGGAGGAGCGTTGGTTTACGCGCTGAATAATGTTACGGTCATGATCTTTACTTATCCCTGGGGGTTTTCCCATCATTTTCTTTTCTACATTTTTCTCCCGCCGCTCGTCGCGCTTTTTCTTCGGATCCTCCTCGATCCGCGCGGATTGCGATCCTATTTTCCCGCATTTGTTTTTGTTTTTATCCTCTCAACACCGGCGTATAATAATATCACATTTTTATTCTTGTTAATGCTTGTTCAGTTTTTGTTTTTTTCATCGCTCGTTGTTTTGAAAAATATTCGCCTTTCCGGCGTTACGTTGCTTCGGTTGTTTTTGATGGGTTTGGTGTATATTTTCTTCACCTGTTGGCTTTTCATTTCCATCTACATTGACGCGCCGGACATTGTGGGGGATGTTAGTCATGGCAAGGGGCTCGGAGGAGATTTAGTGAACTGGATTCTGGCAACGAGCAGTAATTTTACGCAAACGTTTTTGTTCGCGTTGGATCGTTACCGATTCCCGATTTTTTCTGGAGGCTGGTCGGTGATGTTATCGGCGGCCTATTTTGTGATTATTTTTTTTCTTGCACGATCGGCGTTTCATCAAGAGAGCCGAGCAAAAACGGATCGCTCTGTGATTCTTTCGGCGTTCATGCTCCTTCTATTGTTGACCTTTTTGTCCGTTCGCGCGTATGGGCCGTTTTCCGAGATTGCGCTTTGGATTTATCAGCTCCCATTTTTTTCAGGATTTCGCTCTCCAGAAAAAATCTTTTCTGTTTTTCCACTTGTCTATGTCATCATCGTTTGCGGGCTCCTGGGAATAATCCATGCGACTCGGCGAGTCGTCATCGGCATTTTTGCACTTCTTCTGCTTATTCCGTTGCCGTTTTACACCGGCGGAATCCAGAAAGCCATGCAAGGTGAGGATGGAGCCACCTATCGCTATATCATAACCATCCCGGAGGAATACAACCGAGTGCGCACAACCATCAACGCAGAACCGCGCCTTGGATCGGTTATTTCCTTGCCATACTCCGTTGTCAATTCGTTGAATTGGTCGAATTATCCAAAATGGCATTACGTGGGAGCGGATGTGCTTCATCTTCTCTATAACAAATATTATATTCCGGCAAATAGTTACGATCATTTAACCCTTTCTACGCGGTTGTCTTTTAAGGAGTTTAATGAAGAGGGTGGAGACCCGAGTGAGCTACTTTTGCTGATCCAGAAATTCAGCGGGATGTTTGTATTTTTCCACAAAGATATTGATGCTACATGGATTCGAGACTCGGATCATCTTCAGGATTCGTTACGCGCGCTCGATCAGGCAGGGGAATTAAGTCTTGTCGAATCGAATGATTTTTTCGATTTGTATCATGTCGCGGAAAAAAATGTTGTTCCGCTCATTGATGCGCAAACAAAAGGAATTTTCCAGAAGATCAATCCCTCCAAATATCGCATCCAGATGACCATTCGAGAGCCTGTCATGTTGAAGTTTCATCAGTCTTATAGTCCTCTATGGCAATTCTACGTCGAGCCTTCCTATTCAAAATCTTCCTGTGAAACTCCACTGCAATTTTCCGGACGCCCATGGCAAGAATGTCCAGAGGATCGGAGATTTTTTGAAGGTGAAGAATTTTCCTATTTTTGGAAAAAACCCCTCTTTACAGAAACGCATGAATTGGATCAAGACTATGCAAATAGCTGGATCATTGATCCTGCGGTCATCCTGCGGGATGCACCGGCAGCTGCGATTCAAAAAAATGCAGATGGTTCCATTACATTCAACCTCGTCTTGTACTTTAAGCCCCAGAGTTTGTTTTATTTTGGTATGGTTATGAGTGGGATTGGATTGCTCGTGTCCGGTGGGTTTCTCTTTTATCGAGCGATGAAACGACATCAACATGAACGCACGGCTTAAACAATACTGGAATCGTCTGCGTCCGTATGTTCCGATCGGCACGCTCGTTGTGCTGTTTGCTGTGATCTATCATCGTTGGATTTTCAGTGTTCAGCCGTTGGTGCATGGGGATTGGCATTTTGTGTATCCGGAGGCCATGCGGGCATGGGTGCGAGATTTTTTTTCGTTATGGATTTCTGATTCCGCGTTCGGGCGGCCGTTTATTGATGTGGGGTACGCATTCACGAACATGATCTACGGAATCCTGGGATGGATGGGCGTTTCATTTTCCATTGCAGAGCGCATTGTCCATTTGTGGCCCATTATCATTGTGACGCCCATCGGCGCTTTTCTGTTTTTGCGTCAATATTTCAAGCGGCGCATTGTGATTGTCGTTGGGGTATTAGTCTATGCGCTCAATACTTATTTTCTCCTCTTGCAAACCGGACATTTTCGGTTGATGGCGGCGTACGCCTTTGCACCGTTGATTTTTTATTATTACCAAAAAACGCTTAAAAACCGAACGTCCTCGTTTGCCATCACAACAGCCCTGTGGGCTTTCGTCAGCACGAGTTACGAGCCGCGCGGATTTTACGTGATCGCGTGGATGCTGGTATTCTATTTCATCTACACACTGATCATTCAATGGCCGAAGGAAGTGGGATGGGCGCGCGTCCGTTTCAGCGGATGGGGATTGCTTCCGTTTGGGATCTTAGGGCTACTTGTCAGTCCGTGGGTCTTAGGACTCCTCGCCTCCGGAGAGTTTGTGGACAGCGCGCTTCTGGATCGGGGAATCTTCGGCTCGGAGTTTCTCGACCTTCCGCACGCGTTGACGCTTATGCATCCGTTTTGGACGGGGTCGGTTCCATCTGTTTTTACGACACAGATGATTCCCATTTTCTTCTGGCTGATTCCATTTCTTGCGTGGATGGGATTTTTGCTTCATCGGAAGAATGTTGAAGCGGCGTTTTTCTTCCTCTTGTTGCTTTTGGGTGTCCTGGTGACAAAACAAACCAGTGCGCCGTTCGAGGATCTTTATCCTTGGCTCTATGATCACATTCCCGGGTTTAAGGCGTTTCGCGAGGCCTCAAAATTTTACCTTTGGATTATTGTCGCGGACATGGTGCTCATCGCCTCGGCGGTGGATGGTCTGTGGGCACGAACCTCTTCTTCGAGGTGGCAGTGGGTGAAGCCATTTGGAACCGGTGTTGTTGCCCTGCTCTTTCTATGGAATGCCGTCCCACTCGTGACTGGCGGTATTGGCACAACGTTTGAGCCGCGGGAAATTCCTCGGGATGCGGAGATTGTTCACGCATGGCTTGAAGATCAGCCGGATTTTTTTCGAACGCTTTGGCTTCCAGATATGACGGAGTGGAGTTTTCAGTCGCGTCGCCATCCTGCAGTTGTGTCGGCAGATCTGGAATATATTCTTTCATCAAAGTCCGATGCGATCGGGAATACCCAATTTCACTCCGATGGTTTTTACGCGGATGAATTTTTGGATGCCGCCTCCATTCGCTGGGTCATTGCGACAAACCCATCGGATCGAAAAAAAATAGACGCCGTCTCCTATTTATATCCGATTGATCTTCAAACCTCGAACTGGGTCGTTTACGAGAATCGAAACCCAAAACCGTATGTGTTTTTATCCGGTTCCGAAAACCGTCTCGTACGATGGGCGCCGTGGAAAAAAGTAGAAATCCAAACCACGCATCCCTCCGTTCTTCGTTTGACGCTGAATGATGTTGCGGGCGTCCAAACACTTCATGTGACACAGCAGGATCATCCGGCCTGGAGGATTTCGGTTCGCGTACGGGATGCTGTAGGCAGGAGGGGTGGGTGGATGTCTTTGCCGCGCGCACATCGCCCATCCGATGAGTTGGGGTTCCAGGTCTATACATTCGACACCAAGGATCTAGCGCAGAAGGCACTTGATTCGAATCCGTCACGAGGGGGAAATGGATCGCTCGACGTTGAGGTGAAAGTGTACTTCGCTCCACAGCGGTTTCTGCAAATCGGGACAGTAATTTTTTTTGCAACCCTACTCGCTTGTTTACAGGTTTTGTATTCTGAATATCGAAGAAACGTCAATGTCGTGCGGATTTCATCTTAGGTCTGACACAAGCGTCATTGACCTTGCGAAGTCCGTTTGATATAGTAGTCATATGTCACCATTTTTTCATCAAAAAATTAAAACCCGCATCGCCCTGCAATGGGTTGGATTAGAATTTATCGCCGCCGTTCTCCTTCTCCTTCATGTCCATTGGCTGACCACGGTGACGCTATTGTATTTGATTTATTCCCTTTTGTTTTCTTTTCGCGTCCGCCCAACTGCGGGTTTGGCACTGATTCTCTTTTCGGTGATTCCTCTTTTTGTTTTCCGTGAGGAACCTGAAACCGCGCGCGAGTTGGCGCTTGCCGCGGTTGGTTTTTTTGGGTTTGCGCTCATGTTGGCGACGCGTGCCGTGATGACGTTAACCATTCTTGCGCTCATCCTCTCGCCATTATTTCTATCCCTGCATCAGCCAGCGCTTTCAGAGGATCTTTCCATTGCGGCATTTTTCCTATTTGCCGCCATCGTTCTCTTCGAGTTGAAAGGTGCGGGTGCTAAAAAAGATCAGCCCACGCCGTCATCGCTGTCTTGAGTTTTTTCCAGTACGGGCCTTCCATCTGAATTCCCTGCGCAAGCTCCTTGTAGCAGTCTTTTGGAGTTTTTCCGTGCAGCTCAACAGCTTCCGTTTTTTGCCACAGGGTTTCATTCACTTCAATGCCGGGCGCTTCTTTTTTGAGATTCGTAAAGACGTTGCTTGCACGATCGTGATAAATAATGGGATCACCGGAGGCAATGGCGCCGCCGAGATGGTTGAGGATTTTTTTTGCAAAAATTCCGCACCAAATATCGCCAAACCGATCGAAGCCCCAATGTTCACCCTGCGCATTCTGTCCCATGAGTAAAAAATACATCATCGGGGTCAAGTCCGCTCGCCATGCGAGATTCATGCCGCACATCGGAAAATATTTTTCCCGCGGGATCACCATGGAGATCCCGTAATCAAAGAGATGTTCAATTTGCGTTTGCGCAAGGCTTGTTGGCGCATCAAAATCCGGCACGTTATACCAAAGACCGTGATTAATTTTAACATTCGAATATGTACGGTCGAGGGATCGGGTATAGAAGGGAATGCCCCGGGGTTTGATATTTTGGATCGTTGAGATCCACGCATCCTCGCGGATGGTGACCGGTTGCGAGAGTTTTTTGACGTGCGTGCCCACGTAATCTTGATTCGGCACAATCACGCCCGCGGCGTCCCGCAGGGGGTAGCAATCATCGTCAATGGTGAGGATGATGTCCGCTCCTTGCTTCCAAGCCCGCCAATAGCCATAGCTACGTACGCAGTCTGTGCGGCGGGGGATGATCCAACTATGTTCTCCTAAATCGTTCTCAATATCTTCCCAGGACAGATGCTCGAGTGGAATCGAGAACTTGTTTTTCAATTCAAATGTTTTATTGGGATTATCTTCAACAAGAAGAATGGACAAATTATAGGTTGGTGTAGAGCGCAATTCTGTACGCCATTCCTCAAACCACCGATGAATGGAAGTTTCGCGGATGGTTGGAATGACAATCGTGACGTTGAGCTTATTTACTGAATCCATAATGAGAGATAAGATTAAATGAAAAAACTGCACTTAGTTTAGGGCTTTTTGAGGTTGCCGTCAAGGTTGCGATAGGGTTGATCTTTATTTATTTTTTTGGTAAAATGATAGCGTTTTCATTTGGTTATCAACCGAATTCTGTTATGCGCTGTTCTGTTCTCATTGTGAACTGGAATACGCGGGAACTCTTGCGAGAATGCCTGGAATCGCTGGAATCCTTGCGATTACGGGAGGATTGTGAAGTGATTGTCGTGGATAATGCGTCCAGCGACCAGTCGGTTGAAATGGTTCGGCGGGTCTTTCCAGATGTGAAATTGCTGCCGCAATCGGCGAATACGGGGTTTGCGGAAGGGAATAACATTGCATTTCGCGCATCATCGGGTGAGCTCATCATGCTTCTTAATCCGGATACGCGGGTGAAGCCGGGTGCGATTGAGGTATTGATGGGATTTTTGGAAACACATGAAGACGCTGGCGCGGTTGCTGGGAAATTTTTGAATCCTGACGGTTCATTTCAACGGTACTACAATCGGTTTCCGACCATTCGCGCGATTCTCCTCACGCATTTCCCCGTGTTCCAGTCGCGGGTGTTGACCCATCGGGCTGTGCGGGAATATTTCATGTTGGATGATGATTTTTCACAGCCGAGAACTGTGGATCAGCCAGCGGCGGCAGGCCTTTTGGTTCGGCGGGACGGCATCGCTCAAGATCCGTTTTTTATGGATCCACAATTCCGAATTTTTTTTAGCGACGTGGATCTTGCACATCGCATCTGGTTCCGAGGAAAAAAAATTTACTACATACCGGATGCAGAAATTGTTCATCACCACGGCGGCGGCGGGTTGAATCTTCTCAAAAAAACCGACCGGTTTTCCATTGAGTATGCTGTTGCCTTTGTTCGTTATCTCAAAAAATATCGCGGGTGGGTTGTCGCAATGGCGGTGAAAGGTGTGTTGTTGTCTGGCATGCTGGTGGATGCCCTGCGTTTCATGGCGCGTCCGTCGTCCGATTTTAAGCAACGTTCCCTTGCGAGGAAACGCGTATGGAAATTTCTCAAAAGCCACTGACGATTTTGGCCTGCCCGGCGCACTATCAAATGGATGACGAGAAGAAATCGTCTGAATATTTGTGGACGTTTCGGATTTTGCGTTCGCTTGTTGAGGATCACGGGTTTCGCGTTATCGCACTGACCGGAATGAACTATACCCATTGGGATCATCCACATTGGAAGGTAGAATCACTTTTTGATCGGGAGGTGCCAGCGCCGACCATGCGCGATAAGCTCTATTTTATGCGCGCCTATCTGCGGCGGGCAAAGCAGTTGATGCACTCGGAACGCATTGATCTTCTGTTTCATGTTCTTCCGTTTGGATTTCAAGAAACATTCAATCCGTTGAGTTGGTCTTCCGTGCGCGGGCGGCGTTCGTTGCTCATCGGCCCAGTTCAATCGCCCCATGCTGTGCTTGGTGATGACGTTTCCGAGGGGCCGTCGCGTTCCATGCTTTCTCCGCTGTTTCGCGCGTTGAGTCGAAAAACGCTTTTGGCTGCAACTGCTGTGACCGCCGTCAATGAACATGCGAGGCAAACGTATCAACAGTGGATTCCAGGACTGCCCGTTCACGTCATTCCGCCGGGGATTGATCTCCATCAATATCCGTGGTCAGAGCCGCCGAAACATGATAGTATTCGATTTATGACCGCAGGAACGCTGATGAAGCGAAAGGCGGTAGATGTGCTCCTTCGGGCATTCGCACGCGTGGTGCAAGAAGTTCCCGATTCCCATTTGACGATCGTGGGGGACGGACCCCAGCGTCCGGCGCTTGAAGCGCTTTCCGGTGATTTGAAGATCGCGCACGCGGTCACGTTTACCGGGCAGATTCCCCAACGCGAAATGACGGCGCAGTTTAGGGCATGCGATATCCTTTGCTCGGCAACGCAATCCGAAACCTTCGGTCAGATTTATCTCGAGGCGATTGCAGTAGGGCGGCCGGTGATCACGACGTCAAATATTGGATCGCGAGAGATTGTGAAAGATGGCGAAACCGGATTTCTTGTTCCCGTCGGAGATCTCAAAGCCCTTTCGATGAGGATGATTCAGTGCGCGAAGGATTTGCAGCTTCGCAAGCAGTTAGGCGCGGCAGGCAGGAAGCGTGCTGAAGAAATTTACGCATGGCCGCTCGTTGGTCGTCAATACGCGCAACTAATTTCCAAGTTGATTTCATGATGTTCTCTCGCGCAAAAATTCGATGGGGGGTCGGACTTGGGATCGCGGCAGTTGCGGTTGCGTTTATTTATCGTCATTGGTTTCGGCCGGGGTTACTCACGGGCGGAGATTGGGGATTTCATTTTCCCCAAACGATGCTCGACTGGTGGCCAGGTTGGCAGTTATGGGATTCTGGATTGAATTTCGGCCGTATTCTTGATCAGTTTTTCCTTCAGTTCAGCCTTTACGGATGGATCACGAAAACATTCGGCGTGACGTATTCCATCAGCGAACGGGTCATTTGGTTTGGTCCGCTTCTTGTGCTTTTGGTTGCAGGCATGTATGGGCTGGCGTTCGCGGTGACGAAACGAACGCTTGCGGCAACTGTCGCAACCATCATTTGGGCGATGAATAGCTACATTCTTCTTTTAGCCGTCGGTGGGCAAATTTCTGTAGCGATCAGTGTTGCGGCAATTCCCGTGAGCTTGTGGGCGTTGATCGTTGTTTTAGAACGCGGGCAGTGGTGGCGAAGTATTCTTTTGGGATTAGCGTTGGCGCTACAGGGAGTCTATGACATTCGCATTACGTATGCGACCATCGCGGCCATTCTTCTTGTTTCGGGGGTTTATTGCTGGATTCACCGCTCGGAAGGATGGCGCGGGATTGCCCAGACCGCGTGGAGACTCTTTCCAGGTTTTGCGTTTTTTGTTTTTTTGCAGTTGTACTGGTTGCTTCCGTGGCTCATGGGCGGCGGTGTGAATATCGCCGCGATGGGCGGGGAGAGTAATTGGGTGAGTCGGTTGAGTTTTTTTCGCATGGAATATATTTTAACGGCCACCCACCCACTTTGGCCAATGCGGCAATTGGGTGAAACGAGCGCCCTCGACTGGATTGCAATGCTGAACGGCGTCTTGTTTTTTGTTGGGTTATTGTGGACTGCTCGGCTTCGGGCATTTGAGCGGTTGTTTCTCTGTTCGTTATGGGTTTTCGGCGCGTTTTTTTTGCTTGGGGGGTTGCCGCCCGCCGGACCGATTTACCTCTGGCTCTTCGATTATCTTCCAGCATTTAATATGTTCCGCGATCCATCCAAGTTTTTTGGCTTTGTCGCGATTCCATTCGCCATTTTGATGGGCTGGGTTGTTGTGGAGTTGCAGCGCCATCTGCTTGAACCATCAGCTGTTCTCAAAAAGTTTTTTCACGATCATGCGATCGGTTCGACCGTGCGGAAGTTCGGCGTATGGGCGATTCCGGTCGCGATCATCTTGTTATTTTCCGCGCAAGCAGGTCCGGGACTTTTAGAAGAAGCCGGCGGGACGTTTGCATCCCGCAGTATTCCGGAAGAATATCGCAAGACAGCAGAGTATCTCGGCGCGAATGCCGAACAGTGGTTTCGGGTGCTCTGGACACCATATCGTCATCGCTTTGCCTATTACACCCAGCAACGCCCGGCCGTGGATCTGAATGAGATTGCTCCCCAATTTGAATCTTGGACAGCCAATGAACCCGCACCGCGGACAAGCTGTTCTTCTTATGTCCAGCTCCTCAATCCGTTTTTGACGCGTTTGATGGGAGTGGGGACGCTGGTTGTGCCACACGATTCGGATCTGGAGCGGGTCAATCCGCACGAAGCCTGCCGACGCGATCAGCTAAAAAATATCATCGGGCGATTTGCTTTCTATAAAGGATACGGGGATGCTCTGCCGGTGAATTTGTATCGGCATCCCGAGCCGCTTGATTGGATTTATCCTTCTGGGGGAGCCATGACATCAGAACCGGATCCATCGCTTGCGGAAAATGCAGAGCTCCTGCCACAGGACGCTACCCGCGCTCCAACATGGATTCCGCATATTCGAAAAAAGGAAACCGAACGTCCGGCTCGGTATCATGAAGTGGAACATCTGAAACAGGAGCGCAAACGATTAAAGGATGTTGGAGAGGATCCTGATCTTGCGCGATATTCCTTGAATGGAATTAAGCAGACGGATCTTCCGAAAGATCTTCCGGTTGCGACGATGATGAAGATTGACGGAGTGGATGCGGATCAAATCGTTGCAGTGGACGGGTGGCTTGCGCCATCTGGAAAACTCGACCATAAAGGCGCCGAGTATCCGAATGCCCTTGTTTCTTACCGTCTCGACGTTCCGAAAAGCGGAATGTATCAGCTTTCGGTTCAACTTCGCCGTGATCCCGCGCGATCCACAATCCGCTATGCATTTGACGCGCCGGTGTCTTTTGGGGAGAAATTTTCTACTAATAATCCGTTTTTGCGCCAAGTCCAACAGCACTGGAGCGGCGTAGATCTTCAAAAGGAGTTTACGTTATCTGGGTCGGAGTATGCGGCGTATACGGGTCGAGTGCAATCTATCCTTGCGCAACCCATAGCGTGGCAGGGAACGCTGGAACCCATAATTGCGGAGCGAACATTCCGCTATGAGCTGTTTTCGCTTGGGTCGGTAGAATGGTCTGCGGGAACGCACACGGTCACATTCTGGAGTCATGCGGATGGCGCTCATCAGAACGCCACAATTGATTATCTCGTCGCCGCACCTCAAACCGTTTCGTTCCATTCAGTGCCGAAACTTTCATGGAGCCGAACGAATGCGACAACCGCAACCATTCAGGTGACCAAGGCGCAGGAACCATTCCTGTTGAATTTGCTTGAGGATTATCATCCCGGGTGGGAGGCCTCGGTGGACGGTGAGGTCATCTCCTCGCACTTCCGAACAAATGTCTATGCGCAGTCATGGTGGGTCGCAAAAACCGGAGACTATACGATTCAGCTCGCGTATACTCCGCAGATTTGGTTCGATCGCGGAAAATGGATCGCGGGGATCATGTTTGGTCTCTCGATATTGGCTCTTCTCACCAAGGGATTTTGGGCGTTGATAAAAAAGAACGGATGATATACCTCGACAGTTTCCTAAAAATGTTTCTTCCCCAATCCCCGCGTCGAACAGCTGCTGGAATTGTTTTCACGATTGGGATTCTCTCGGTTTTCGTTGTGATTCCTGATATGAGCCCAGAAGCCCTCTGGCTTGTCCTTTTGATGGGCTGGGCGTGGATTTTTCGTTGGCCATTTCGAGTCTTTGCAGTGATGGGCTTGATGGTCGCCGTCGTTGCCACGCTTATTGCCCTCATCACTCCTCAAGGAGGACAGCAGGTGTTGATTCTCGCCTTGGGGTTAGTAGCAGGGGGGTGGATTGCGCTCCTCGGTGAACGAATGCATCTTCGGGCTTGAGGATTGTTAATAAATTTGGCATAATAAAAACGTCCACTACGAATTCGCTTGAGGACGCCCACACTTGACTTGATGTTATCCTACCATATACGGTGGATAACCGCAATCCTCCACGTTATCCACTAGTTAGCTGAAATATGCTTTTCCTTTTAGGACTAACGCCCTTGCTTTCCCAAAATG
>CAYHVQ010000015.1:0-25999 GCA_964360435.1 uncultured Gammaproteobacteria bacterium | reverse complement strand
ATGGGAATATCACGGCGGTGGATCACAATTCGTTTTCCGTAAAAACAGGCGAGCTATTCGGCATTCTTGGACCGAACGGCGCGGGCAAGACCACCACATTGGAGATGATCGAGGGGTTAAAGGCAATGACCTCGGGAAGTGTGATGGTGGATGGGCACGATGTCCGGCGGGAGACTAGACGCGTGAAATCCTTGATCGGAGTTCAGCTTCAGGCGTCCGCATTTTTCGATGGGTTGAATCTCGCTGAATTATTGGAGACCTTTGCCGCGCTCTACGGACGTTCTATTGATGTGATGGCGCTTTTGGAAAGTTTACAGCTTTCTGATAAAGCAAAAAATCGGGTGAAGTCGCTCTCGGGCGGTCAAAAACAGCGTCTCTCGATCGCTGTCGCACTCGTCAATGATCCAAAAGTTTTATTTTTAGATGAGCCCACCACCGGATTGGATCCCCAGGCGCGTCGAAATTTGTGGGATCTCATTCGTGGCATCCAGGGGCGCGGGAAGACGATTGTGTTGACGACACACTACATGGAAGAAGCCGAGGTGCTGTGTGATCGAATTGCGATTATGGATCATGCAAAAATCATCGCGCTGGATACCCCACAGGCGCTCTTGCGTTCATCGGGCGTTCGATCCACCGTTACCTTCCGTGTCAATGGCATCAGCGATCTGTCTGATTTTCAGAAGTTACCCGGGGTGGAGCAGGCGGTTTCAGAAGAAGATGGATTTCGGCTCTTGACGAATGATCCGGAAAAAACCCTGCCGGCACTTTTTCAGTGGGAGCAAACCGTCAATACAACACTTTTCGATTTGAAACTCCAGCAGGCAACCTTGGAAGATGTGTTTCTTAAACTAACCGGATCACGTTTACGGGAATGAATCATATTGCAACAACGAAAGTCCTGACAATCTCGGCAATGAAGATGTTTTTGCGAAATCGGCAAAGCGTCTTTTTCTCTCTTTTTATTCCGATTGTTATTATGCTTATCTTCGGCGCGATTGGATTTGACCAGGTGCCAAAGATTCCCGTTGGAATCGTGAGTGAGAATCCTTCTCCCGCAACATCGGCGTTTATTGAGCAATTGAAATCCGTGAGCACGTTTGAGATCACGGTCGCACAGGAGGAAAACGAGCGGGTAGCGCTGGAGAAGGGAAGTCGCGCGATCGTTGTTTTCCTACCGAGCGATTTAATTCCAGAATACCCTTCCGCGGGGTTGGCCTCTCGGGAAATCAAAGTCCTCACGAATGTGAGTCAGGTGCAACAAGCACAAACGGCAATGAGCATTTTGAATCAGATTTTAGATCAAACAACCTTTGCCGTTGCGCAAGTTCCACGGCTTTTTGAACTGAAGACAGAAGCGGTTAATGCACGCAACGTTCGGTATATTGACTTCCTTCTCCCAGGGATCGTCGCCATGGCGGTCATGCAAATGTCCGTTTTTTCCGTTGCGTTTGTCTTTGTGGACTACAAAGAGCGTGGGATTTTGAAACGATTGATCGCAACTCCCATGAAGCCGATTCAGTTTTTGACGGCCAATGTCATCACGCGGCTTCTTGTTGCGCTTGTGCAATCCGCCATTCTTGTTGCGCTTGGCGTGCTGTTATTTGATGTGGAGATTCACGGATCCCTTGCGGTTGTTTTTCTGCTCACGGTTTTGGGCGGCGTGATGTTTTTAGGCATGGGATTTACTATTTCGGGGATGGCAAAAACTACGGATGCGGTTCCGGCGATTGCGAATATTCTCGTTTTTCCGATGATGTTCCTTTCCGGCGTCTTTTTCCCAACAGAGGGAATGCCCTCATTACTACAGAGCATTGTTCAATATCTTCCGCTCACGTATTTTTCCCACGGGTTGCGGGAGGTGATGGCGAACGGCGCCGCGTTGAGTGAGATTACCACAGATGTGTTTGGGTTGGCTGTTTGGGCGGCGATCTTTGTGTTGCTTGCAAACATCACGTTTCAGCTCGAAGAACGCCGGGTTTAGCGCTTGAGGGTCGTCTAAAGTCCAAACGCGCGGTTGCCGAGGGTGCCGATGCCAAACCCCACAATGGCAGCGATGCTGGCAAGAAGGAGGATCTCTAGTCCCGCCTTCCACCATACCCGTCGTGTGAACTTTGTGGTTGCAGCGCCTAAGCAAAACAGCCCGATGAGTGTAGCGGTGACGGAGACAATCAGTCCACTTGTAATCGGTAGAAAAAAGTATGGAAGCACGGGGATGGTTCCGCCAATAATGTAGGAACCGAACATAAACAGAGCGTTTCGAATTGGGCTGTCTTCGCCATCCGGCGCAATCGAAAGCTCGCGATAAGCCATTTCTTTCAAAAAAAGTTCGTTTCTCGTGACCGCGGTCTCTGACATGGTCACGGCAAGGGCTTCCGGCCAGCCGTCACGGACGAACATTCCGGCAAGTTCCTTTTTTTCCTCTTCCGGGTGTTCATTCAGCTCGATTTGTTCCTCCTTCATTTTTCGTTCCTCGACCTCTCTCACGGATTTTGCCGAGAGGTAGGAACCGACGGCCATGGAGATAGATTCGACAAGCACAATGACACATCCCGCCAAAACGACCGTGAGATGATTGCTCGTTCCGACCGCAATGCCCGTCAGTGCTCCCAGGGTGGAAACCATGCCATCTTCCGCCCCAAACACAACTTCGCGGATCCCATTCAGGATGCCAGGCATCTGATGATGAATGAAATCCGCGCGGCGCGGAACCTCCTTAACCATGAATCTGAACTTTTTTAGGCCGGGCTTCGTGATAGGTCGTCCGAATACACGAGGTGCATGCTTTGACCCGTTTTCCTTCATAAAACGCGGACTGGATGTTAAGAAAACTTGTGCGCTTGTTGCGAATATTGGAGTGGCTTCGGGTTGAGGAACGCATCGGCCGGCGGCCGCAGATATCACAGCTTCGAGCCATACATGAAAGTGGATAACAATCAGGGTGAAATCCAGACTATCTTAGCGGAAGGAACGCCACGCGTCAATACGCTGGGTTTGCGATGGGAGTGAAAATGTGCTAATTTAATGTTGTTAACATCTGACTTTGATTATGATTTTTCGTCTTCTGGATGAACCTGTACTTTTGTTCGCGTGGCTCATCAGTATTATCTTGGCGATTACTTTTCACGAGTTCAGTCATGTGCTCGCGGCGGATCGCTTGGGGGATTCCACTGGGCGTCGCATGGGGCGGTTGACGCTGAATCCTGCAGCGCATATTGACCTATTGGGATTATTCATGTTGGCTGTTGCGGGATTTGGGTGGGGTCGGCCAGCGCCATATAACCCGTACAATCTTCGTTTTCAGCGATTTGGCTCGGCGTTTGTTGCGTTGGCAGGGCCGGTATCAAATTTTTTTCTTGTCGTTCTTTTGGCTATTCTCGTCAAAGTGCTCTCTGCCACAGAGCTTTATTCCCCACAGAGCTCGTTGTTTATCTTTCTTGGGATTTTCCTACAAATCAATCTTGTCTTGGGGATTTTTAATCTCATTCCTATTCCACCGTTAGACGGCTCAAAGCTCTTATTCAGCCTACTGCCGCCCTCAACATTGCAGTGGCAGATGAACCTCGAGCAATCCGGACCCATGATTCTTTTGGCGGTTGTGATGCTCGATAGTTTTCTCGGTTTAGGTATTTTTGTGAGCGTGATCGAATTTTTCTCTAGCCTTGTTTACCGGTTCCTCGGCCTAGCTTAAATATTGGTCTACGCCTTCTCTTCCGGAGGCGGAATGACTTTGATGCCTGGATAGTGACGCCTTGACGCCTTTGGGCGAATCTGCTAAACTCCGATTGATTATCTTTTGATTTGCTTGATCTCAAAATGCCCACAATTCAGCAACTTGTGCGAAAAGGCCGAAAAAGTCAGAAGAAAAAGTCCAGAACTCCTGCGCTCGCAACGACATTTGATGCGTTGCACCGTCGTCGTCGCGTTCTTCCGAAAGGGAGTCCGTTTAAGCGCGGAGTTTGCGTAAAAGTGACGACGACAACCCCGAAAAAGCCAAACTCGGCGCTTCGGAAAATTGCCCGTGTTCGGTTATCCAATGGCCAAGAGGTGACGGCCTATATCCCTGGAGTTGGGCATAATCTCCAAGAGCACTCGGTGGTCATGATTCGCGGTGGTCGGGTGAAGGATCTTCCGGGCGTTCGTTATCATATTGTTCGCGGAGTTTATGATACCCAGGGCGTGGACGGCCGCAAGCAAGGGCGTAGTCTTTATGGTGTTAAACGACAGAAATAATTTATGCGTGGAAAACCCGTAGCGAAGCGAATTCCTCTCCCAGATTATAAATATCAACGCGTGATCGTTTCCAAATTGATTAATGTGATCATGCACGGCGGAAAAAAGACCATTGCCGAGAAAATCGTGTATGGTGCTTTTGATCTTATGAGTGAAAAATCCAAACAAGATCCGCTGGAAGTTTTTGATCAAGCCCTTAAGCATGTGACGCCATCGCTGGAAGTCAAATCCCGTCGAGTTGGAGGCTCAAATTACCAAATTCCTGTTGAGGTTCGCGGAGAACGCGCTCAAGCACTCGCTCTGCGATGGTTGATTGGCGCCGCTCGCTCCCGTAAGGGAACTCCGATGAAAAACCGTTTAGCCGAAGAGTTTTTGGCGGCGGCACAGAATGAAGGCGATGCCGTTAAAAAACGGCAAGATGTTCAACGTATGGCCGAGGCGAATCGCGCATTTGCTCACTTTGCCTAGCATTACCCTATCATGACCGAGGAGGTTCTGATCTTTGCGCTTGGGATTGGCATTCCTGTCCTTGCGGACGACGTGGTCAATATTGCACTGTGGAAGAAGGTTCAGCAAACAGCGCACGTTCCGGATGCCGCCCGCTGGGCGATACCCGCGATTTTTGCGCTTTCGTTCGGAATTTCTTTGTTGCTCGTGGATGTGGCGGTTAGTGTGTTTCGACTTCTTGGGCTGGGTGTACGGAGTTCCTTTTTGCTCATTAGCGGGTTTCTCCTTGTTAATTTGCTCCTACGCATAGGTATTGCCCAGTGGTGGCGGTTGAAAATTTCCCTTTCTTTTTTTGCCTGCAGTTTGAGCATTGTAATCCTGATCGCTTTAGGTCTTCTTCTTTCTTTGTAAATTATTCGTCCTTCACTATTTTTTCGCCTATGCCCCGTGAATACCCCATGGAAAAGATCCGCAATATTGGAATTATAGCGCATATTGACGCAGGAAAAACAACGGTTTCCGAGCGGATTTTATTTTATACTGGAAAGAAGCATAAAATGGGCGAGGTGCATGAGGGCGAGGCTGAAATGGACTGGATGGAGCAAGAGCGGGAACGGGGGATCACGATCACGTCCGCGGCTACGACCTGTTTTTGGAATGATTGCCAGATCAATATTATTGACACGCCGGGTCATGTTGATTTTACCGTTGAAGTGGAACGATCTCTTCGTGTTCTTGATGGCGGAGTCGTCGTGTTTGACGGCGTTGCTGGCGTAGAACCGCAGTCCGAAACCGTTTGGCGTCAGGCAGACAAATATAATGTCCCTCGATTATGTTTTATCAACAAATTGGATCGCATCGGAGCGGATTTTTATAAAGATCTTCAATCCATTTATGCGCGATTGACGAAGCGCGCGCATCCCATTCAGCTTCCAATTGGCGCGGAAGAAGGGTTTGTTGGCATCATCAATTTACTCACGCAAAAAGCATATTTGTATCGAGATGAGGACGGAACGGTTGTTGATGAGGTGGAAATACCAGAGGAGATGAACGCCAAGGTGACGGAATACCGCGCCAAGCTCGTGGAGGCGATTGTCGAACAAGATGAAACGGCGATGAGTCAATACTTGGAAGGGAGGGAGATTCCTGTGGATACTCTCCAATCCCTGCTTCGAAAAGCGACCATTGCGGGAAGTGTGATCCCCATCCTTTGTGGATCGGCTCTGAAAAATAAAGGAGTGCAAAAGTTATTGGATGCGGTGACCATGTACCTTCCTTCGCCGTTGGATATTCCGCCGGTTCACGGAGAGGATCCGAAAGATGCATCGGTGAAATTAGAGCGAAAGGCGGATGACGCCGAGCCTCTTGCGGCATTGGCATTCAAAATTGCTTCTGATCCCTTTGTTGGCCGACTGGCATTTGTTCGCGTTTATTCCGGCGTTCTTCAGTCTGGATCGTACGTTTTGAATTCTTCCGTTGGCCGTAAAGAGCGAATCTCCCGTCTTGTCCGGATGCATGCAAACAAACGCGAGGAAATTAAAGAGGTGTTCGCGGGAGATATTGCTGCCGCCGTGGGTCTAAAGGATACCACGACGGGCGACACGTTATGCGATTTGGAAAAATCCGTGTTGTTGGAGCGGATTATCTTTCCCGAGCCGGTTATTTCTATTGCCATTGAGCCCAAGACAAAAGTGGATCAGGAAAAGATGGGCATGGCGCTGGGACAGTTGGCGGCGGAGGATCCGACATTCCGCATCAAAATGGATGAAGAGGTGATGCAAACGATTATTTCCGGAATGGGGGAGTTGCACCTCGAAGTGCTTGTGGATCGCCTCCGCCGGGAATTTGGAGTGGAAGCGAATGTGGGAAAACCGCAGGTAGCGTATAAAGAAACCATTAAGAGCGCGGGGGATGGAGAGGGGAGATATATTCGACAATCGGGCGGCCGCGGGCAGTATGGACATTGTTATATTCATGTGGAGCCGCTGGTGGAGAGCGAGCAGAATTTTGAATTTGTCAATCAGGTGAAGGGTGGACGCATTCCACAAGAGTACATTCCCGCGATTGAAAAAGGTATTAAAGAAACCCTGCCCAGCGGCGTGTTGGCCGGATACCCAATGATGAAACTCAAGGTGACGGTCACGGATGGAAGCTACCATGAGGTGGATTCTTCAGAGGCGGCATTTAAGATCGCGGGCTCCATGGGGCTAAAGGCGGCGGTTCGAAATGCGTCACCTATTTTATTGGAGCCAGTGATGCACGTTGAGGTTGTCACCCCCGAGGATTTTATGGGAGATGTTATTGGTGACTTGAATTCCAAGCGTGGTAATATTTTGGAGATGAGTGATCGGCTGGAGGCTAAAGTGGTGGATGCCGATGTTCCATTGTCCGAGATGTTTGGATATGCAACCAGCCTGCGTTCGATGACGCAAGGTCGCGCGAACTATACCATGGAATTTCGAGAATACCGCGAAGTTCCGCGGAATGTCGCACAAGAAATCATTGAAGGTCGAGTTGCAAAAGCTGCAAGGTAGATCGAAAAACGGTCTTTGAGCGAGGATCTGTTCGTGGTATACTTTGGTTCTATGGAGGATGATCCGAAGCACCAACACCGCCGATTTTTCTTGATGACATTTGGCGCACTTGTTTTGACTGTGATACTCATGACCTTAGGTGTGTTGTATTTCTCGGATCAGATTGCGCAAACGGAACACCATGCGCGGGAAGTCCGCAACGGGGGGATGGAGTATGTTTTTTGGACGGATATTCAGCGGGTTCGGGCAGGGGATTCTATTTTGCTTCATTTTCAGGTTCGAAATCGGCGTGCAGAGCATACGGATCTTACGTTTCCTCCTGGGGAGCAGTTCACCATTGATATCTTGGATCGCGAAGGGACGCGCGTTGCTCATCTTCCCGTCGCAAGCCCAAGTAAACAAACAACCACTTATGCCATGGATCCTTGGAGTCAGGTGTCGTTTGAGTTGACCTGGTCGCCGGGGGTTGCGGGAGCGCCACGTTTAGGGGCGGGAACGTATAAATTTTTGGGGATGTTAAAAGGGTTCCCAGAGAGCGCAGTCATCCTTCCGATTGAGATTGATGGGCGGTAGCACAGGCTATTGATAGTTATCCACAGGATGATTTTTTCAAATTTGGCTAATTTTAGCTAAATGTTTAGATTTTTTTCAAAAGTCCCTAAGAATGGTGCTGGGGTCTGGGGTGAAAAGAACAATCCGGCCTTTACAAATTATTTTGAGATGCTATAATCCTTGTGAAATTCTCTATCAAATCATTCGATTTTTAAATTACTTTTTGTATGGCAGAGCAATTCAACCGTTCGAAGCCCCACGTGAATGTTGGGACCATCGGACATGTTGACCACGGGAAGACCACTCTTACCGCGGCGATTTTGCAAGTCTTAAAGGCAAACGGTAAAATTGCTCAAGATAAAAGTGTGGATCAGATTGACAATGCTCCGGAGGAGCGGGAGCGTGGCATTACAATCGCGACCGCTCACGTTGAGTACGAATCTGATACGCGGCATTATGCTCATGTGGACTGCCCAGGGCACGCGGATTACGTGAAAAACATGATTACGGGCGCCGCCCAGATGGATGGCGCGATTTTGGTCGTATCCGCAACCGATGGTCCAATGCCGCAAACTCGAGAGCATATTCTCCTTGCTCGACAAGTTGGAGTGCCGTATATTGTTGTCTTTTTGAATAAAGTGGATCAAGTGGATGATCCGGAATTGATTGATCTTGTGGAGGAAGAAATTCGTGATCTCCTTACGAAATATGAATTTCCAGGAGCGGAAACGCCGATTATTCGAGGTTCTGCTTTGAAAGCGTTGGAAAACCCAACCTCGCCAGATGCAGCAAAGCCCATTCTCGATCTTTTGAAGACGCTGGATGAGTACATTCCGGAGCCGAAGCGGGACACAGATAAGGATTTTCTGATGCCAGTAGAGGATGTCTTCTCGATCGAAGGTCGGGGAACCGTGGTGACCGGCCGCATTGAACGCGGTGTGATTAAAGTCAATGGCGAAGTTGAGCTTGTCGGAGTGCGAGAGACGAAGAAAACGGTTGTGACGGGCATTGAGATGTTTAACAAAACATTGGACGAGGGTCGGGCGGGAGATAATGCTGGTTTGTTGCTCCGTGGTGTTGCAAAAGAAGAAGTGGAGCGCGGTCAGGTTTTGGCCAAGCCGGGAAGTATTACTCCTCATACAGAATTTGAGGCGGAGATTTATATCTTAACGAAAGAAGAGGGTGGTAGACACACGCCGTTTACGAAAGGCTACCGGCCGCAATTCTATATTCGAACAACAGATGTGACTGGCGCGGTGGAATTGGCGGAGGGTGCGGAAATGGTCATGCCGGGAGATACGGTGAAAGTAAAGGTTGCTCTGATTGTTCCAGTTGCGCTTCAAGAAAAACAGCGTTTCGCCATTCGAGAGGGTGGCCATACGGTCGGTGCCGGAGTCGTGACAAAAATCTTGAAATAATTTACTGTTGTTTCTTCCCATGCCGGATAAGGAGCAGAAGTCTGTCGAAGCGCCGAAGGAAACGAATACGGAAGAGAATGAGCGGATTCGTGTGAAGATTCGCGCGTACGATAATAAGATTATCGATCAATCCACACGGACGATTATTGAAACGGCGGAGCGTTCTGGCGCGCGGGTTGTTGGGCCGGTTCCGTTGCCGACGGAAAAGAAGAAATATACGACGTTGCGATCCACGTTTGTTCATAAAAACTCCCGCGATCAGTTTGAAATTCGGACATTCAAGCGGCTGGTTGATATTATGAATCCTACCCCAAAGACGGTGGACGCGCTAATGAGTCTGAATCTTCCTGCCGGAGTTGACATTGAAATTAAGATGTAGTACGCAAGAGCCGTTTTTATCGCAGTGACCCTAGGGGTATCGGCGATCACAACGTCCCTTGTCTGGAGTCTTACACATCACGAAAACAACGATTCAACCCTTGACCGGTTTTGATTCGGCGATGTGGAAGCGTGTGCCGAATTTTTTTATAAGCTATGATGAAATTCATCCTCGGTCGAAAATCCACCATGACGCAAATGTTTACGGATGACGGGAAAGTCATGCCAGTGACAGTTGTTCATGCTGGCCCATGCGTGGTGACGCAGGTGAAAACAGATTCGACAGACGGATATATTGCTGTTCAGGTTGGATTTGAGATGACGAAGAAGGCGCGTAAGCCTCAACGGGTTGCTTTGAAGGCACTGGAAAAAGATGGGCGAGTTCCCCGAACCTTGAAAGAAGTGCGTGTCAAGGATGTCGAGGGGATTGAGGTCGGACAATCCGTCACCGTGGATGTGTTTCAGGTTGGGGATTTCGTCAAGGTGACGGGAACCACGAAAGGAAAAGGCTTTCAGGGCGTTGTGAAGCGGCACGGATTCCATGGATCTCCGGCGACGCATGGACATAAGGATCAGTTGCGGATGCCAGGTTCGATCGGTGCGGGTGGTGTTCAGAGGGTTCTTAAAGGAATGCGGATGGGCGGACAGATGGGAAATAAACAGCACAGCATTCGTAATGTTAAAGTTGTTGGTATTGATGCCACGGCAGGAACTTTGTTGCTCTACGGCGCAGTTCCTGGCGCTCGAAATGGGTTATTGATGATTGCGGGTTAGTTTTATGAAAACGAAGTTGTACAATCAAGAGGGCGCGGTGGTGGGTGATATTGAACTCCCTTCTCGTCTATTCGAGGTGGGTGTGAACCAAGATGTGATCCATCAGGTTGTGGTTGCTCAAGCGGCGAATGCTCGAGTCGCGATTGCTCATACGAAGACGCGCGGAGAGGTGCGCGGAGGCGGGAGGAAGCCGTGGAAGCAGAAGGGAACCGGGCGTGCCCGACATGGATCCATTCGATCTCCGTTGTGGGTCGGTGGAGGAATTACCTTTGGTCCGCGCAGTGAGCGGAATTTTTCACAAAAAGTGAATCAGAAAATGAAGCGGAAGGCTTTGAAGATGGTTTTGTCTGATAAGGCCACCTCCGAATCCACGGTCGTTTTGGATCAGCTAACCATGAACGCTCCAAAATCTAGAACGGCAGTAGCGCTGTTGGAAAAGCTTCCGATGAAAGGAGAAACGACCCTCGTGATTTTACCAAACTCGGATGCAAATGTGATAAAATCCTTTCGTAACATTCCAAGGGTAAAAACGATTCGAGCAGATAGTTTGAATGTCGGAGATTTACTGACCTATCGGTATATTCTCTTTCCAAAAGAGTCCTTGGCAATGATGGAAAGGACATATTCATAACCTATGGGAATTTTTAATTTTTTGAGAAAAGAAGAGCAAAAAAACCTCCAAAGAGCGGCGAAATCTTCTGATCATTCAACATCTATTGTCCCTGAAGTGAAAAAGGCGGATGCCGTACAGATGCCGATGGAGGCGAGTGTGAAAAAGACACCGGCGGGCGTAGAAAAATCTGTTGTGAATGTTTCTGCACAGGACAGTCTCCGCGCGTCTTGCATTCTACTTCAACCTCTTACTTCTGAAAAAACGACGTACTTGAATGCCCTGCGGCAGTACACGTTTGAAGTGACGATTAATGCTACAAAGATTGATATTGCGCGAGCGGTGAGAGCTGTTTATGGAGTTATTCCAGTGAAAGTGAATGTCGCGCGAGGGAAGGGTAAGCCGGTACGATTTGGCCGATTTCAGGGAAGACAAAAGCGCTGGAAAAAGGCGATCGTCACCCTTCGGGAAGGGGAGAGTATTCAGGTCTATGATCACGTTTAACCTATGGGTGTAAGAATCCATAAGCCAACATCGCCTGGTCGTCGCAAATCTTCCGTTGATGATTTTGCGGATATTACTGTGGGGGAGCCCTTGAAGAGTTTGACTGTGATCGCAAAATCGAAGGCGGGACGGAATTTTCAGGGAAAAATTACCGCGCGCCATCGCGGCGGCGGACATCGAAAATTTTATCGTGTCATTGATTTTATTCAAGATAAATTTAATATTCCCGCAACGGTTGCAACCATTGAATATGATCCGAACCGAAATGCTCGCATCGCGCTTCTATACTATCGAGATGGAGCAAAACGCTATATTTTAGCACCGGATGGCTTGAAGGTTGGCGAGGTCATTCTCTCTTCAAAAGAGAAAATTGAGATGAAGGTTGGCAATCGGATGCCGGTTCAGTTTATTCCTGTCGGCATGTTGGTCTCCAATGTGGAGTTGACTCCGGGACGCGGTGGAGAACTTGCGCGCGCGGCAGGGATGAGTGTGGCGGTTATGGGCGTGGATGAAGGGAAGGCTACGTTAAAATTACCATCGGGGGAAATGCGTTCCGTACCCAAAATGGCAATGGTGACGGTGGGTTCGATGTCGAACCCGGATGCGCGGAATGTCCGCTATGGGAAGGCAGGACGGATGCGTTATCGCGGTATTCGCCCGACCGTTCGCGGGAAGGCGATGAACCCTGTAGACCATCCGCACGGTGGCGGCGAAGGTAATCAGCCGATCGGATTGAAGCATCCGAAGACCCCTTGGGGAAAACCCGCTCTTGGTTACCGGACGCGGCAAAAGAAAAAGAAGTCAAATATTTGGATTATTCGTCGTCGAACCGTTCAATCTTCCTAAATCTATGAGCCGAAGTTTAAAAAAAGGACATTACGTTGATTCCCGCCTCCTCAAGAAAATGGAGAAAGTTCGTAAAGGAGATCATGTTGTGATTAAGACCTGGTCTCGAAGTTGTACCATTACGCCGGAAATGGTGGGGTACACGTTCGGTGTTCATAATGGAAAAGAGCATACTGCGGTTTTTGTGGTGGAGAATATGGTTGGTCATAAACTTGGCGAGTTTTCTCCGACACGGAAGTTTCGCGGACATGGTGGGCGACTCGCGAAGGAACTAAGCCAAGAGGGCGCAGCACCAGCAGCCACGCCTGCCGCGGCGAAGCCAGCGAATCCTTCAGCCGCCAAATCCGCTAAATAGTTTTTATGGAAATTCGAGCATCGTTGCATAATTTACGCATCGCTCCGCGAAAGGTTCGCCTAGTGACCAGTCTGGTGAAAGGATTAGATGTGGAAAAAGCGATTCATCAATTGACCTTTTTAACAAAGGATTCTGCTGAACCGATTCGAAAACTTCTTCAATCCGCAGTGGCAAATGCTCGGCAGAAAGAAATGGATCGCGCTCGTTTGTATGTGAAGCGAATTACCGCAAATGGGGGCACGGTGCTTGATCGCTGGATGCCGCGCGCGATGGGGCGCGCAACGCCGATTCGAAAACGCTCAACACATATTCATGTGATTTTAGATGAGCGTCCACTGCCAGCGGTCAAGAGACCAAAGGCGAAAAAGCCGAGCGAAAAAAAATCGGCGAAACCTTCGGACCCAACTTCTTCATCTCCAGCAACAACATAATTTATGGGACACAAGATTAATCCGCGTATTTTCCGGATGGGGATTTCAAGGCAGCCGGTTGCCCGCTGGTTTGCAGTGCGGAACTTTGCGCTGTTTCTAAAACAGGATACGCAGATTCGTTCGTATCTGCGAAAGAAGTTGCGAGATGCACGAGTCGCGCGGATTGAGATTGAACGCTCTTCACAGACACTAACCATTTTGATTTATACATCCCGTCCGGGTGTGATTATTGGGCGGGGCGGAACTGGTATTGAGGAGTTGAAGAGGGAAATGAAGCAAAAATTTCTTGCATCAGAAAAAGTTACGCTGAATGTCACGATTCATGAGGTTCAAAAACCGGATGTAGAGGCAGAGTTGATTCTTCAAGGGATTGTGGATCAACTGGAAAAACGGATTGCATTTCGACGCGCCATGAAGCGTGCCATTGAGCAAGTGATGAAGGCCGGAGCACTGGGAGTTAAGATTATTGTTTCTGGCCGTCTTAACGGCGCAGAGATTGCGCGGACGGAAGCGTTGAGTACAGGCAAAATTCCGTTGCAAACGCTACGGGCAGATGTGGATTATTCTCGCGGAACAGCGCATACAACTTACGGAACCATTGGAGTGAAAGTCTGGGTTTACCGCGGTGAAGTTTTTACCAAAGCCTCTCAATCACCTGCTTCGATGAAGTCTTAAGGTTCGATTTCTATGTTACTGCCGAAAAAAGTCAAGCATCGCAAGTGGCACCGCATTGGAGGACATGGGGTTGCAACGCGAAAGACGAATCTGGCGTTTGGGAGTTATGGATTGAAATCCATGGATGCCGGTTGGATCACGGCGCGGCAAATCGAGGCATCTCGTCGAGCGATCACGCGTTTTGTCCAGCGCGGTGGAAAAATTTGGATCCGGATTTTTCCGGATCAGCCTGTCACGATTAAAGGTGGAGAGATCCGGATGGGTGGTGGAAAAGGCGCGGTGGATCACTACATTGCCAATGTGAAGTCCGGAACCATCTTGTTTGAAATCGAAGGCCTTCCGGAATCGGATGCAAAAGAGGCGATGCGACTGGCTTCGCATAAGTTGCCAATCCGGACGAGATTTATTAAGAAAGCATCATCGTCATGAAGGAACTTCGGGAAAAAAATATTGATGAACTTCAGAAATCGCTTGTTTCCGCACGGGAGCAGGTTCGTGATCTCCGGTTTAAGATTGGAACGAAACAGCTTCCGCGAGTGCGTCAGCTTCGCGAAGCGCGGAAAGAGGTTGCTCGGATTTTAACGGTTCTTAATGAGAAACGACATGACCAGCACAAGTAAGACAACGTCACCCGGATCTTTTTCCGGTGTAGTCGTCAGTGATAAAATGGATAAAACCGTTGTCGTGGAAGTTTCAGGATTGAAGACGCATCCGAAATATCATAAGCAATTTAGGGTGACAAAGCGGGTGAAGGTTCACGATCCGGAGAATCGTTTTCATGTCGGTGATACCGTGCAGTGTGTTCCCTCTCGGCCGATTTCAAAAGAAAAGCGTTGGCGCGTGATTTACGCAACACCTTTGCAGACAACCGAAGCGACAGAAGCGAGGAACGAACAGGGTCAGATGGGTAAGGGCGTGGAGGTTAATCCCAAGAACTAATATGATTCAACTTCAAACCGATTTGATGGTGGCGGATAATACCGGCGCAAAGCGCATCCGATGCATTAAAGTGTTGAGGGGACATCGTCGGCGTTATGGTTATATTGGCGATGTGATTGTGGTTGCGATTAAAGAGGCGCGGCCGTATGGGATGGTGAAGAAGGGAGATGTTGCTCACGCCGTTATCGTTCGTCAGAAAAAAGAACTTCGGCGAGTAGATGGTTCCTACATTCGATTTGATGATAATGCCGCAGTGATTTTGAGCGCAAAAGATTCTGTGGAGCCAAAGGGGACGCGCGTGTTCGGGCCGGTTGCGCGCGAGTTGAAATCTCGCGGTTATGATAAGATCGTTTCCCTTGCTCCTGAAGTGCTTTAATACCTGTTATGAAATATCATTTAAAAAAAGGCGACGAAGTCAAGATCCTCGCAGGGAAGGATAAGGGAAAGACTGGAAAAATTACCCAGGTTCTTCCGAGTATGGGGCGTGCGGTGGTGGAGGGGTGCAATCAACTCGTCAAGCATTTACGCCGGAGACGGGAAGGTGAGAAGGGTCAACGGATCGAATTTTTTGCTCCACTTCCCATTTCTAATCTTGCCGTTATTTGTCAAAAGTGCAAAAAAGTAACGCGAATTCGGATGGCAATTCTTGAGGGCGAGAAGAAAACGCGTTCCTGTATTAAATGTCAGCAAACGTTATAACCATGGTATCACGATTTCATCAATTCTATCGAGCAACCGTTGTTCCCGCGCTTCAAAAAACGCTTGATCTTTCCAATACTCATGCGGTTCCGAAAATTGAAAAAGTGACGGTCAATATCGGACTTGGGGAAATGATCCGCGAACAGCAAGCAATGGATGTTGCAAAAGAAAGCCTCCGGCGGATTACCGGTCAGCAACCCGTGGAGACAAAGGCGCGTAAATCTATTTCAAATTTTAAAATTCGTAAGGGTCAAACCGTGGGTTTTAAGGTAACGCTGCGTGGCGAACGGATGTATGAATTTTTGGATCGTCTGATTAATGTGACGCTTGCACGGGTGCGCGATTTTTCTGGAATCGCAAAACAGGGCGTAGACGCGTCCGGCCACCTTTCCATCGGATTCAAAGAGCAGCACGTTTTTCCGGAAATTGATACCGGCAGTCTGCAGAAGATTCATGGCTTACAGGTGATTGTCACGACAACGGCTCGAACTCGGGATCACGGGCTGGCGCTCTTTGAAGCGATGGGTTTTCCGTTTAAGAAGTCTTAAATCCTTTTCATGGCAAAGACCAGTCAAATCATTCGAGCAAAGCGATCGGTTCGCAGTCCAAAATTTTCCAGTCGAATTGTTCGGCGATGCTGGCGATGTGGACGGCAACGAGGGTATATGCGTGATTTCGATCTTTGCAGAATCTGTTTTCGGGAGCTCGCATCGAAGGGCGAGATTCCAGGGGTTCGTAAATCAAGCTGGTAAATTTATTTCTATGATCACTGATCCGATTTCCGACATGCTCACTCGTATCCGGAACGCCGTCGCGGTTCGAAAACCGACGGTGGAGTTGCCGTCCTCGAAGGTCAAGAATGAAATTGCTCGAATTTTGAAGCAAGAGGGGTTTGTGCGTGCTGTTGCTGTTGTTGACGCGCAACCTGCTTCCATGCTCCGACTCGAGTTAAAATACGTCGGCAAGAAGGGGGTCATTCAGTCCATTCGGCGGATTAGCAAACCCGGTCACCGTGTGTATCGCAAGGCCACAGAATTGCCGCGGGTGTTGAATGGCTTGGGCATGGCGGTGTTATCCACATCGCGAGGGATTATGACCGATCGCCAAGCGCGTAAGGAACGTTTGGGCGGCGAAGTCTTATTTGAAATTTATTAAGTATGTCTCGAATTGGAAAAAAACCTATTCCCGTTGCGGCTGGGGTTGTGCCGACGCTTGCGGAGCATATCTTGACGGTCAAGGGGCCGAAGGGTCAGCTGACGCTTTCCATTCCTTTATCGGTTGGCGTTGAATGTGGAGATGGTGTCATCAATGTTTCAGTAGAGCATCCGACACAAAAGCAGGAGCGTTCTTTGTGGGGGCTGTATCGGATGCTGATTGGAAATATGGTGGTGGGTGTCGAGAGGGGTTTTGAAAAAAAATTAGAACTCAATGGCGTGGGGTATCGCGTGGAGGCGCAGGGAAAGAACCTAAAACTCGCGTTGGGTTTTTCCCACCCGGTTATTTTTCCGGCGCCAGAGGGAGTCACCTTGATCGTGGAGGGAAATGTGATTACCATTACAGGTATTGATAAACAGCTCATTGGGGAAACTGCCGCTCGGCTTCGGGCTCTGAAGAAGGTTGAGCCTTATAAGGGAAAAGGGATGAAATATGTTGGCGAATACGTTCGCCGGAAAGTTGGAAAAGTGGTTAAGGGATCAGAATAATTATGAAAACACGCATTCAACAACGCCACGAGCAGAGGATTCGGCGTCATCGGCGAGTTCGCGCGACGATTCACGGAACTGCGGAACGTCCCCGACTTTCGGTTTATCGCAGTCTTCGTTCGATTTCCGCTCAGCTCATTGATGATGAATCCCAAAAGACGCTCCTTGGAGTCCATGAGCGGGAGCTGGATCAAAAAGGAACAAAGACCGAACGCGCTCGGGCGCTCGGGACGCTTTTAGCAAAAAAGGCCAAGGAGATGGGAACGACAGTCGTTGTATTCGATCGCGGCGGTTGGCAGTATCACGGACGCGTGCAGGCTTTTGCAGAGGGCGCGCGTGCAGGCGGGTTACAATTTTAAATTTTTGATATGAACGAACGACCATCTCGACCGCGGAGGCCTCGAGACAGAAAGGAACCGTCAGAATTTGATCAAACAATTGTGGATATCGCACGGGTAACGCGTGTGATGGCCGGCGGAAAGCGGATGAGCTTTCGGGCATGTGTTGTCATTGGGGATCGCAAGGGTCGCGTGGGTGCTGGTGTTCGGAAAGGCGCGGACGTGACTGCGGCGATTAATAAGGCAGTAACGCAGGCAAAAAAACAGCTGTTGAGTGTCAAGATGGTAAAGGGAACGATTCCTCACCGCGTGATCGGAAAATATGGCGGTGCGGAGGTGCTTCTTAAACCTGCTCCGGAAGGAACGGGGGTTATTGCTGGCGGTCCCATTCGATCTGTTCTTGATTTGGCCGGGATTCACAATATCACAAGCAAGATGCTTGGATCGAATAACAAGATTAATAATGTTCGAGCGGCCATGAAGGGACTCGAAGGATTGATGACAAAAGAGGATGTTTCCACTCTTCGAAATTCTTAGAGGTCATCTCAAAAATTATCTTCTGCCCGGTTGGGCGTCCTGCGGCCTGTCTCATCCCTCGTCGAAATATTGGGAATATTCCTCCTCGCGTTTCAGGGTTCTCGGCTCACATGCCATCCCAACCGTCATAAAGCTATTTTTGAGATAACCTCTAAACACGACGTATGTTGACACGATCAAGACTTCAAACTCGCGCGCCACACCGGAAAAGCAAGCGGGTTGGACGTGGAAGCGGATCCGGGCGCGGGACGTATGCCGGGCGAGGACTGAAGGGACAAAAGAGCCGAACGGGCGGCCGGTATAAAGGAGGCCACGCCGGAAAGCGTTTTCCAAAATTCATACAGGCACTGCCAAAGTATGCGGGCTTTCGGTCACCGCACGCATCATTTTCTGTTGTCAATCTCTCCGATCTTCATCGCGAGTTTCAGGATGGGGACGTGGTGAAACCCTTTGATTTAGTAAAGCGCGGACTCGTGGAGACGTCGCAAAACGGCGTGAAGATTTTAGGTGGGGGAGAGCTGAAGCGAAAGTTGATTGTTGAGGCGCATGCCTTCTCGAAGACAGCAGAAGATGCTATAGTAAAGGCGGGTGGAAGCGTGAAAAAAATCGAATTGCATCCTAAGAAAAATTTTCCTAAAAAACAAAAATCAAATAAAGTAGAATAACACAACGAACGATTTCCCATGTTAAAAAAAATCCTTGAGAAGCTCCATCAAATTTGGCGTGCGCGGGATTTACGAAAGAATCTTTTGTATGTTTTGCTGATGCTGGTGTTATTTCGTATCGCGGCGAATATTCCGATTCCCGGCGTCAATGTCGGTAATCTGGAGCGCTTTTTTCAAGGAAATCAGGCATTTGGATTGCTCAATATCTTCTCCGGCGGGGCATTGGAGAATTTCTCGATCGTTTTACTTGGTGTCGGGCCATATATTACCGCTTCGATTATTTTTCAGTTGCTGGGGATGATCGTTCCACAGCTCGAGGAAATGCAGAAGGAGGGCGGTGAGGCGGGCAGGCGGAAGATTAACCAATATACGCGGTTGTTGACCGTGCCGATCGCGCTAATGCAGTCATACGCAACACTAACGTTTTTGCAGCGTGCTGGCCAGGGAGTGATTTTAGGCACCCTTCCTCCGTTCGATCTCGTGACCGCACTGATTACGATTACCGGCGGAACCGTGTTGCTGATGTGGATCGGCGAATTGATTACGGAGCGGAGTGTTGGCAACGGCATCTCCCTTTTAATCTTTGCTGGAATTATTTCTGGCATTCCAACGGCGATTCAACAGGCGTCCGCAACATTTGACAGTTCCCAGCTTTTTGATTTGATTGCATTCATTGTTATTGCTCTTCTAACGATTGCGGGCGTTGTTTTTATGACCGAAGGTCAGCGCAATATTCCGGTTTCGTATGCGCGTCAGACCCGCGGAACAACCGCATTTGGCGCCCTGCAAACCTACCTTCCGCTTCGCGTAAACCAAGCGGGCGTGATCCCGATTATTTTTGCAGTTTCTCTTGTGCTCTTTCCTTCGTTGGTTGCGCAGTTTTTGGTTGGGTCGTCCATCACATGGTTGGCGGGCATTGCAAATGTTGTCTTAGATCTTTTTAACAATCAGTTATTTTACGGAGTTTTCTATTTTATTCTCGTGGTTGCATTTAGTTACTTTTACACGGCTGTGGTTTTTCATCCCGACCAGATCGCAGAAAATCTTCAAAAACGCGGGGGGTTTATTCCGGGCATTCGCCCCGGTCGTCCCACTGTGGAATATTTGACCCGCACGTCTTTCCGTATTCTGTTGGCAGGGTCTTTGTTTTTGGGCGTGATTGCGGTTATGCCGATTGCAGTTAAGGAAATATTAGGTCTGGGAGGACAGAACCTTGTGGTTGGGGGAACGAGTTTGCTGATCGTGGTTTCTGTTGTTACCGAATCCCTCAAGCAGATCGAATCGCAGCTCGTGATGCGCGATTATGAAGGATTCTAACGAAGGGATAATGCGAGTAATCTTTGTTGGGGCGCAGGGCTCGGGCAAGGACACGCAAGCGCGAAAGCTCGCAGGGGAGCTCCGTTTTACTTTTGTGGACGCGGGAACGTTATTTCGTTCCCATATGGCTTCGCGAACGCCATGGGGTCGCGAAGTAAAAGCGATTATTGATTCGGGTCGGATGGCTCCGGATGAAATCACGAATCGCATGATGGAAGAGCGTCTTGGTCAAGAGACTTTTCAAAACGGCGTCATTATCAACGGGTATCCCCGTAGTATCACGCAAGCTCAAGCGCTTGAACGGTTCGCTCCGCCCACCCATGTCGTTTTTATTCGAATTTCCGATGAAGAGGGGATTCGGCGAATTGCTGGGCGCCGTACCTGCGTAGCGGAAGGGCATGTGTATCATTTGGAATACTATCCGCCGCGGGTTGCGGGCATCTGCGATGTTGATGGTTCGCCGCTTCGCCAGCGGGACGATGATCAAGAGGACGCCATTCGAACGCGCTTGCATTTTTTTCACGAAACGACCGAGCCGATTCTTGAGTATTATCGCTCGGCGGGGCGGGTTCCGGTTTTGGAAATCAATGGCGAACAGGCTATTTCGGCTGTTCGAGAAGATCTTCATCGAGCATTGAAACTTTTGGTATGATCACTATCAAGACACCGCAAGAAATCGCGAGGATGCAGGAAGGGGGACGGATGCTTGCAAAGGCATTGGATGTGGTGGAGGCGGCGGTTCGGCCAGGCGTCACCGCGATGGAATTGGATCGCATCGCCGAACGTTCAATCCGGGGGATGGGCGGAGAGCCCGCCTTTAAGGGGTATGAAGGTTATCCTGCGACATTATGCGTTTCCGTTAATGATGAAGTTGTCCACGCCATCCCGCGGGAAGATAAAATTTTGCGCGAAGGCGATATTGTGGGATGCGATCTTGGGGTTCGATGGAAGGGTTTTTGCACCGATATGGCGCGAACTATTCCGGTTGGAAAAATTTCTTCGGAGGCGGAGCAGTTGATTCGCGTGACGCGAGCCTCATTGGAGCATGCGATTGCACAGGTGGCACCAGGGCAACATGTCGGCGATCTTTCGTTTGCGGTACAGTCATTCATCGAGCCGTATGGATACGGGATTGTTCGTGATCTCGTTGGACATGGCATTGGCGTCTATCTTCATGAAGATCCGCGCATTCCTAATTTTGGGGAAGCGGGAACCGGGTCAGTGTTGAAAAAGGGGATGGTCATTGCCATTGAGCCGATGATCAACATCGGATCCTATCGCGTAAAGAGTTCCCCCGACGGTTGGACATTCGTGACGGCGGATGGTTCTTTATCCGCTCACTTTGAGCATACGATTGCGGTGACGGATGGAGGGTATGAAGTCTTAACACGTTCTTCATGAGCAAATTACTGGGTTTGGATTATGGCGACCGCTGGATTGGTGTTGCGGTGACGGACGAGGCGCAGCAGCATGCATTTGCGCGGCAAGCCATTGATCAGCGATTTTATCCAGAGCCGCTTGATGTGCTTCAGCAGTGTATTGAAGAGGAGAAGATTGAAAAAATCATCCTCGGTCTTCCGTACCGAAATGATGGCAGCGAAGGGGATCAGGCGGCGCGTGTTCGAGTTTTTGGACTTCGGTGCGAACAGATGTTTCATCTGCCTGTCGCTTGGGTGGATGAGCGAATGTCGTCTCAAGCCGCTGATCGCCTACTCATCGCATCGGAACGTACTGGCCTGCAAGGATCCGGAACGCAGGACTCCCTGGCCGCTGCCATGATTCTTCAACAATATTGCGATCAGCAGCGCGTATGATCATGACGTTTTTTTTGACATTTCTCTGGACGGCCTTTGGTGTCTTTTGGCTCGTTCCCATTGTTCGTTCATTCGCTCGTAAACGCGGGATTGTGGACGCTCCACAAGAAGCTCCGACGCGAAAGATTCATACGAATCCCACTCCATTGTTGGGCGGTGTTGCGATCTATCTCTCCGTTACGGCAGTGTTGGCTGTGACTGCGGTCGCGACAGATCATCTGCTCGGCGGCTATCTTTTAGGCAAGCATGTGATCGGAGTGCTGCTCGGCGGTGCCGTGCTGATGGTCGGTGGGGTTTGGGATGATACCATGCGTCTCTCCCCGTTGAAGCAAATTTTGTGGCCACTTTTGGCGGTCGCAATCGTTATCGCCTCCGGCATTGGCGTCAATTACATTTCTAATCCGTTCGGGGATGCCATTCGCCTGGATACCGTCCAATGGACAATTTTTCAGATTGGGGATGTTCCGTATCACATCACACTTTGGGCGGATCTGTTCACAGCCGCATGGTTGCTGGGGATGATTTACACTACAAAATTTTTGGATGGACTTGATGGACTCGCAACCGGAGTGACGAGTATTGGTGCCCTGATCTTGTTTGTGTTATCACTCCTTCCGGAAGTTGGTCAGCCGGAGACCGCGCTGATGGCGTGGGTTCTATTTTCGGCCTGTCTTGCATTTTTGTTTTTTAATTTTCATCCTGCATCGATTTTTTTGGGAGAGGGCGGAAGCACATTTTTGGGGTTCATGCTCGGGATTCTTGCGATTATTAGTGGCGGGAAAATCGCAACTGCGCTTCTCATTCTTGGAATTCCGATCTTAGATGTTGCGTGGGTTATTCTTCGACGCGTTGTTCAGCGTACATCGCCGTTTTGGGCTGACCGCAAACATCTTCACTATCGTCTGCTGGATGCGGGTTTTAGCCATCGTCAGACGGTGCTCACCCTTTATGTTCTCACCGCTGTTTTTGGGGCAAGTTCGCTCGTTCTTCAAAAGGAACAGAAGGTTTTGGCGCTCGGGATTGCGGTGGTCGTGATGGGACTCCTTGCGGGTTGGGTTATATGGCACTACCGTCATCGGGGATTGACAGGGTCGCAGAAGTAGCGTATCCTCTCAAGCAGATAACTTTTTGATTTGAAGCATTTATGATGGCAGTGATTCGAACGGGAGGAAAGCAATATATCGTCAAACCACAACAACGGGTGACAGTGGAAAAGCTCCTGCAGAAGGTTGGGGATGTGCTGACATTTGAGGATGTTTTACTGATAACGGATGCTGAGAATCAAGCGGTGAAAGTTGGAGCTCCGGTCGTGATCGGGGCGAGTGTCACCGCAAAAGTTTTGAAACAAGGGCGAACTGAAAAAGTTCCCGTGGTGAAATTTAAATCGAAAACTCGCCAGATGCGTCAAAAAACTCATCGGCAGTACCAGACGACTTTGGAGATTACAGAGATTAAGGCCTAGGAGCGTTTCCCATCGTTCGTCGGCCTTCCAGGGCGTTGCGCAGTGTGACGTCGTCGGCGTATTCCAGACTGGCTCCAGTGGGCAATCCTCGAGCGATCCGTGTTACACGTACGGGGAGCTTTTGAATTTCCTTTGCAAGAAAGAGGGCAGTACTCTCTCCTTCAAGATCCGGGTTGGTGGCAAGAATCACTTCTTGAATCCCGTTGGAGTGAATACGTGCGAGGAGTTCTGCGATGTGGAGTTGTTGGGGGCCAATGCGTTCAATGGGATTGATGACTCCACCGAGGACATGATACTGCCCGCGAAATCCGGTGCGATCCAAAGGCGCAGTATCTTGGCTTTCTGCGATCACACAGAGCGTCGTGCGATCCCGCAAGGGATCCGAGCACCGCGCACAGGGATTTTTTTCGGAAAAATCAAAACAAACCCGACAAAGCGTGATCGTATTTTTAAGATCCAGGAGCGCGTGAGCCAAATCCTCCAAGTCCTTCTGTTGTTGCTTCAGGAGGTGGTACGCAAACCGTTCGCTGGTCTTTGGTCCAACACCTGGTAGCATATTGAGATGTTCGATCAGGCGTTGGATTGGCCGGGGGAGCGGCATGTTAGGGGATGGAGCTTTAGGATGTTAGGCCGCCAATGTCGGGCATCTTGAGTTCACCGGATCGCATCTTTTGTGCCATTAGGTTCTGCACTTTTTTGGATGCACCATTCACGGCGTCCTTGATGCCATTTTGGATTTTTTCTTTTTCGCTTTGCGCGAGGAGCTCAGGATGAATCTCGATTGTCATAATTTTTTGCGTTCCGTCCATGACGACATTCACTTTCCCGCCACAGGCGTCTGCGTGAACGGTTTCCCGTTCTAAAGTATGTTGGACTTGTTTTGCTTGGGAGCGCAGATCCTTAATTTGCTTGAGTTTGTTGAACATGGACATAGGGGTTTGATAGTAATCAGCGAAGCAACTATATCAATCTTTACGGACTTGTGTCAATTCACTGCGGAGGAGTTTGCGGTATTGCCATGGGCGTTGGCCTCGGGGTCGCTTCAGATGCCAGCATTTCTGGCGGCGGCGGGGTGAAGCCTCCTTCCAGTTTTTGGAGATTTTTAAAACTCACCTTTTCCTGATCAAAGTAGAGTTCGATTTGGCCCGTGGGTCCGTTGCGATGTTTCGATACGATAATCTCTGCAATCCCGCGTTTGTCGCTTCCTTTTTTGTAATATTCCTCTCGATAGATAAACATGACCACATCCGCATCCTGTTCGATGCTTCCAGATTCTCTAAGATGAGAAAGTTTCGGAATGGGAGGATTTCCCATTTCCACTGCGCGGGAGAGCTGGGAGAGTGCGAGGACGGGGATATTCAATTCGCGCGCCAGGCCTTTCAGACCGCGTGAAATTTCGGAAACTTCCTGAACACGGTTTTCCGTTGACGCTCGACCCTCCATGAGTTGAAGGTAATCAATGATCAAGAGTCCAAGGCCGTATTCGGATTGTAGCCGTCGTGCTTTTGTCCGCATTTCCATGATATTTGTTGTTGCGGAATCGTCAATGTAAATTGGCGATTCCGACAGAATGCCCATCGCGTGGCCGATTCTTGGAAAGTCATCATCCGCGCTGTTGTCACCCAAGCGACCCGTACGCATTTTCCACATATCCACTCCTGCCTGGGCGGACAGCATCCGATCCACAAGTTGCGCTTGAGACATCTCAAGCGAGAAAATTCCGACCGGGACTTTATGTTTTGTTGCGGCGTTTCGTGCGATGTCGAGGGCGAGCGCGGTTTTTCCCATGGATGGGCGCGCTGCCAGAATCACGAGGTCTGATTTTTGGAGGCCGCCGAGGAGTCGATCAAGATCTTGATACCCCGTGGGAACCCCGCGGAGTTTTCCGGCTTCGCGGTGAATCTCATCAATGCGTTCAAACGCTTCCGTCAAGACCGTGTGCAGGGGGATGAAATTATTTTTTAAGTATTTCTGGGTTACTTTGAATAATTCTTGCTCTGCTTGATCGAGTGCGGCATCCACGTCCTCGGCATCATCAAAACCGATCTTCGTCATATGTTGAGCCGCGGAAATCAGACGGCGAAGGGTGGCTTTTCGCTGGACAATCGTCGCGTATTGCTGAACATTGGCAGCGGTGGGAACGCTATTGGCAAGCGTGAGGAGATAAGTTTTTCCGCCAATTTGTTCCAGTGTCCGTGCTTCTTGGAGCTGATTGGACAGCGAAAGAACGTCAATCGGCTCGCGCCGTTCATAGAGTTTGAGCATGGATTCAAAGATCATCCCATGCGCGGATTTATAAAAATCATCCGGTGTCACAAGATCCGCGATTTTTGTGATCGCATCCTGGTCAATTAAAATCGAACCGAGCGCGGCTTGCTCGGCATCAAGATTTTGAGGAGGAGTCACCGCCTGGAGTTGGGAGGTGTGGGGGATCGGTGCTGGCATAGTTCTCCTATCTTACCGGATTTTCTGGAACAGCTCAATGCTGCTCTTCCCCAATCTGTCCACATTGACATCGCTTCCGGAATATGGTAATTTCTGCGTGATTATGCTGGTTTTGAGCTTCGAAAAAATGTGGCGCGGACTGAAAGGAGCACGCATTTTTTCGAAGGAGGAGGAAACGCACGCAGACTGGAATCCTGATGGTCACAGCAGGATGGAAGTCGGAGCGCGTTTCCGACGAGGGTCGTTAGCTCAGTGGTAGAGCGCCTGCCTTTTAAGCAGGGCGTCGCAGGTTCGATCCCTGCACGACCCACTAGGTTGTGACC
>CAYHVQ010000014.1:0-26268 GCA_964360435.1 uncultured Gammaproteobacteria bacterium | reverse complement strand
ATCCCGAAGAGAACCCCAGCCCCCACCCACCCCATGAAAGCGTTTTTGAGGGAGGGATTTCCACACACCTCTTCACGATTGATCGGTTCAGCACCCTCATCATGAAAACGCAAGATCCCGACGGCAGTCCGCGTTCAGGAAAAATTCAACTCATGAGCGACCCGGCAGAAGGTAAGTGGATTGGAACCAACGACAAAGGGGCTCGAATCCCCAAAACAAACACAATGATCGAAACAAGCTCTGGCGGAAGCGCGACGGTTGCGCATGCCGAATTTGACACCTATCAACTTTCGACTGACCCCGACCTTGGCGCCGATATTGCCTGCGTCAGCGACAATCTCCCGTTCATCCTCATCCCCCAGAACACAAAAACAATCACCGCCACCCTCGCGGATCATGCGGATCACACGCTCTATGTTGATGTCCGAGACAATAACCAATCCCCCATCGCCGAAGCAACGGTTCATCTCACCGACGGCGGATCAATCGATGAAACCCTCTCGTCAACACCGGAAGGCTGCGCGTTTTTCACTCCGCTGACCCCTTCAACGCTCACTCTTGAAGTAAGCGCCCCGGGTTTTCAAACTTCGACAACGACGATTGACATCGCTGGACAAACCGAAACCGAGATTCATCTGACCCCGCTATGAAGATACTTTTTTTACACCGAAGCATTAACGCGCGAGCATTGCCCTCTGGATTAACCATCATGGAAACCCTTGTCGCCATCTTTCTTTTTCTTCTTGTGGGCGGCATGGCAACCACATTTGTTCTCTATAACTACCGGCTTCAAACATTTAATACCGAGCAAACCGAAGCCATTACTGAAGCACGGCGCGGAATACGCCAGCTTTCTCAAGAGCTCCGAGAGGCGCTCCAATCGGAGACCGGCGCCTATCCGCTTGTTGCCGGCGAAGCACGAAATTTCAGCGTCATTTTCTATAGTGACGTGGATCGTGACGAAGTCACGGAACGTATTCGGTATTGGCTGGACGGAGCAACGCTGTACCGAGAGACCATTAACCCGACAAATCCTCCGGTGCAGTATCGCCCACAGGATGCCCAGCAAAGCATTGCCGCAAACTTTGTTGCGAATGATGCCGACAAACCCGTTTTCACCTATTACAACAGCGACTACCCGGGAGATCAGATCTCAAACCCCCTGCAGCAGCCCGTAGATGTCACCCAAGTCGCCCTCATCCATATTCTTTTAGAGATCAATGTCAAACCGGAGACCGCACCAAAAGATTTCACAATTGAAACCGATGTCCAGCTTCGCAATCTCAAAATCAATCTCTAGCTTCAAATCACAGCCTCGTGGAAACGTGCTCATGTTTTCCCTCGTGTTTGTTTTTGTCTTCTTGGTTATCACTGGCGGACTCCTAAGCATCGCCTCCGTTCAACGCATGGCCGCGTTGCGCGAACAATGGCGGATCCAAGCATTTCATATTGCAGAAGCTGGTTTGAACTACTATCGCTGGCACCTCGCGCATGAACCAGAAGATTTTGTGAATGACACAGGGGAACATGCGTATACCGATCCCTATGCAGGAGAGATTGGCGTGTTTTCCATTGAAGTCATCCCTCCCCAAATCGGATCCTCGATCGTTACCATCCGCTCCACCGGCTGGTCTCATCAACATCCCAATGTCAAAAAAATCATTGAGGCGCGGTACGGTATTCGGTCGCTCACTGATTTTGCGTTTATCACCAACAGCAATGTCTGGTTTGGTCAGGACGAAGAGGTTCGCGGGGAGATTCACTCCAACGGCGGGATTCGAATGGACGGCCAAGGAGATTCGCTCATGACCTCCGCCAAGCTCACCTACATCTGTGGAACAGAACACGGCTGCGACAACGAAGAAAAGCCGGGCATCTGGGGAACCGGCGAAAAACCGGAACTTTGGGACTTTCCCGTAGACGATTTTGACTTCGGCGCCGTAGCCCTCGATCTACAAACCATGAAAACGGAAGCGAAAGCCTCCGGATTCTACATTGGGGATTCCGGTGCGGAAGGTTACCGCCTCGAACTCCTGAACACCGGAAAATTCAATCTTTACAAAGTCACCAGACTACAAAATCCCGTTTGGGGATATGATGGAACAGACTGGGTCTACACCTCCCACAGCATTCGATCCACAAGCGCCATTCGAGAATATCAAAATGTTCCGCTTCCGGCAAATGGACTCATGTTTATTGAGGACGAACTCTGGGTCGATGGCACAACGAAAGGAAAGCTGACGGTGGTTGCGGCGCGTCTCCCCGATGACCTCACTCCTGACGCATCCTTGTTTATTAATGGAAATACGACCTACCCTGCCAAAGACGGATCCTCGACGCTTGGACTCATTGCGCAAGGGGACATTCTCATTCCCCTATACTCTCCGGACAAGCTGGAAATTGATGCCGCGCTGTTGGCACAAAAAGGCCACGTCTTCCGTTATCTTTACCCTGGACCGCCATGGGGATGGAACAGCCCTCCCTATTCAACCTACGCCGTTCGGAGTAAAATTGAAACGTATGGTAGCGTCATTAGCAACGGAATCTGGACATGGTCATGGGTGGACTCGGAAGAAGGGCCCGTCATCTCCGGATATCAGACCTCGGAAACCTCGTATGATCCGCATTTGACCTTTGGCCCTCCGCCGTTTTTTCCAACGACCGGTGAATACACCTTTATTTCTTGGGAAGAAAAACCCCCGAATTAAATCTTTGAATCGGCAAGCGACGCATCAACCCCATGAGCATTCTTTTTTCAAACTCTCCCTTTGGCATTGATATTTCCGATCAAGTCATCCGCTATGTGCTTTTAGATCATTCGTTTCGAAAGCAATCGCTTGCGAGCTATAATGAGGTGAGGCTCGGAGGCGGATGGATTGTGGAAGGAAATATTGTAAAGCCGGCAGAAGTCGCTAACGCGCTCCATGGCTTACTCCGACCCCTACTCGTACGCTCCGCTTCCCGCCAAGCAGTGGTTTCCCTTCCGGAAAAAAAATCCATCATCAAACTCCTCACGATTCCCGCAGATCCAGATCGTGCGCTCGAAGAACAAATTACGGATCTTTTTTCCACCCATCTTCCCATGCCGATCGAATCCGTCTACTGGGATTGGCAAAAAGTTGAACTTCCGCACGCCGCCAGCTCTGAACAGTATGCCCTAGCAGCGGCATGCCCCAAGACCATTGTAGATCAAACCATGACCGTTCTTCAATCCGTAGGAATTATACCGGTTGTCATGGAAATTGAATCCATTGCCATTGCGGAGGCGATCATGAATCTTCCCATTGACCGTAGCTCAACATTGATCGTGGACATTGGCCGCGACCGCTCAACCTTTATCATGGTTGACGATGGCATCATCCAATTCACCTACGGAACATCTGATTTGTCCTGAACCGTCATCACGCAACTTCTTACGAAAGCGTGGAATAAATCCTTTGAGCAAGCGGAACAAGAAAAACTAACGCTAAGCGTGACGAACCCGCGAATCTGGGCGGCCTGTGAGCCCATGATTCACTATCTCATTGATCAGATGCAAAAAACCATGCATTACTACGCTGAACACTTTCCACACTTCCATCCCACAAGCCGAGTGATGCTCTCTGGCGGAGTTGCCGCGTTTAAAGATTTAAACACAACCCTTTCGAATACGCTAAAACTTCCAGTCGTCGTCTCCAATCCCTTTCTTCACCTCACCAAGACCAGTTTGAAGAGCTTTCGCGGACAGCCGCTTTCCTATGCTACGGCGATCGGCTGTGCTCTTCGCGGAGTAAAACCATTATGATTATTCTCAATCTTCTTCCGCCTGCCGCACGTGCGAACATCACCCGTTTTCAGTGGCTAGGCTTCTTTAAGCAGGTCGCTGGTATGCTTATTGCGGGAACCCTGTGCTCCGCGGTTTTCATTCTAGGAACGCAGTGGTGGTTCACTCAAATGGTTCAAGAATATGAAACATCTCTCACGGCATTTGAAAATCTTCTTTCAAAAACAAAAAAACAACCGATCACAGTTAAACAGCAGCAGAAACTTGTTCAAACTCTTTCCGAAATCCAGAAAAAGGACGTGGAATGGATCCCATGGATAAGAAGCATTACCGCCGTCATCCCCCAAGATATTAAATTAAATGCACTCACCTTTGATGAAGCGAATCAATCCATCGCGCTGACCGGACAGTCTTCTTCCCGTGCATCCGTCCTTCAACTTAAAAATCAGATCGAAACGCTGCCGCACATTCAACGAGTTGACCTCCCTCTTTCTTCCATCTTTTCCGAAGAACAGCCCTCCTTTACCCTGACCGTTTCTTTATCCGAATGGAAATAAAACTTTTTCACCATCGCATCAATATCGCGTCCATCCCATTTTCCGTCTGGGCGATGGGAATATTACTTGCAGGATCTCTCGCCCTGTTTCTCGGAGTCCTCATCCCGACAATGACCAATCTTCAAAGCGTTCCCGAGCAATTACAAGACAACCAGCGGCGGCAGACCCAGCTTCTTCGGCAAATTACCGACGGAGCACAATCCGCTCGACTCCTCCAAAACAAGGGCGATTGGGACGATGTAACAGATATGTTTGTTCAGGAATCGCAGGCACTTGAATTTATTGTAAATATTGAACAGCTTGCAAAGGATCACAATCTCAATCTTTCCCTTGATCTTGCGCAATTAGATGAAGAAATTAAAAGTGCGACACCAAAAGAACGCATCATGACATTGACCGCACATGGCGAGTGGGAGCAACTTCTTGAGTTTCTCAACGCACTCACTCATCTGACGCCAGTCATGATCTTTCAGACTCTCACGTTCACGAATTCCAGTGGCTCACTCGCCATCCTTCCCCCGTCATCCCGCTCTTTCCCTGCCTCTACACAAACCATTGCTCTTCAACTCACCGGAATGACTTATTGGATCTTGCCATGAAAACACTTTACTCTCCAACTCGTCTGTCCTCCAGATTTCGAAAAATCGCCCCAATGACTCTTGAATTGCTGATCGTCGGAGCTCTCGTTCTGCTCTTTTTACAGCTTACCGGAATCGTGCGCTCTATTCTCGACGCGCCAAATCTTTCTGGGCTCCAGCGTCCCAATGCACAAAAAGATCTCCAAAGCATTTTAGAATATATCCAAACTCACAAAGAAAACGGCATTAAAGACCTGCCGCCAAATCCGTTTAACGGTGCCGAGCCATCCCCATGATCCGATGCCCTTCTCGCGCAACTTCTTGAGAAAATTTTAGAAGGGTAGAAAACGGAGTCTCCGAACTCCAACTGATGCGCAAAGAGGAGCGTGCCTCCACTGCGGAGAACCCCATCGCACGAAGTACATGCGATGGCGTTCGTGCGCCGACAAGGCACGCCGACCCCGCAGAACAGCAATAACCCTTGCGGTCGAGCGACAAAAGCAGCGCCTCGCCGTCGCAGTCCGGAATAAAAACATTCACCATCCACGGAACCTGATCCGATCCCAGGGGTCCATGAACTCGCAGAGAAGGAAAAGTCTTCTTGAGTACTTGAAGAAACCGGTCGCGTTTTTGATTTTCTCGAGCGAGTGAGCGCGGATGATGACGCTCCATGAGCGCGGCCGCACAACCAACAGCAAGCGGCACAGCGACCGTTCCCGGACGCAAGCCAGATTCTTGATCCCCGCCGCCCGCGATGGCCAGCAAAGGTACCGTCCCCCGCCGGCGGATCAATCCCCCAATCCCCTGCGGTCCACCGATCTTATGGGCGGAAAAGGACAAAGCATCCACGCCGAGCGATGTGAGATCACACGGCAGGGTCTCTAGTGCCTGAACAGCATCCGAATGAAAAACAATCCGATCAAGAGTTTTTTCTTTCCGCTCCGCATGAAGTCGCTCTAGCCCATCACGAACTTTTTTGAGCGGCTGAATCGCCCCTGTCTCATGATTGACGGCCATGATCGAAATCAATCGCGTCTGCGGCCGAACGAGTTCATACAAACGCTCCCACTGGACAATGCCGTCTTCATTTACAGGAAGAACCGAAATTTGACACCCCCGCTCTTCAAGGAGTCGAGCCGCTTCCATGAGAGACGCGTGTTCAATGGCGCTAATGATGAAATGAACAGGTTTTCGACGTTTTTGCCAATACCGCGCCGTCCCCTGGAGGATGAGGTTATTACTCTCTGTGGCGCCGCTCGTCAAAATGACATCCAATGCATGGACGCCAAAACACTCGGCAATCTGCATTCGGGCGCGATCTAAAATCGCTAACGCCGCCCGACCCTTTGCGTGAACGGCATGGGGATTCCCCAAACGGAGATGCATCGCGGCATCCATTTTGCGTTGAACCTCCCGCTTCACCGGGCGTCCAGAGGCCACATCCAAATCAAGGGGTATCGCTGTTCTTGACATAAAAATAGAACCTTGGTATAAATCTCATGCAATGACCTCATTGAAACATTATCTTATTTTCTTGCGGTATGGCACATACAAAAGCGGGAGGTTCAACAAGTCTCGGACGAGATTCTGCCTCAAAGCGTCTTGGAGTTAAAATCTATGGCGGACAGCAGGCGCGAGCAGGAAACATCCTGATTCGACAGCGCGGAACTGCGTTTCATCCTGGAAAAAATGTTCGGCGTGGAGAAGATGACACATTATATGCGATCTGCGACGGGGTTGTCCAATTTCGATCACTGAAAAAACGAAAATTTAACAACACCCTCAAATTGACGCGATTTATAGACATTGTCCCAGCCAAATCGTAAGGGTCATCTCATCCCTTTTTTCTGATGCTGAATTGCAGCACGAATAAATTCCCGAAATAACGGATGAGGATCCATGGGTCGTGATTTGAATTCCGGATGAAACTGCGTCGCGACAAACCATGGGTGATCCTTTAACTCAATAATCTCCACAAGATGATTGGTTGGACAAATGCCGGGAAACTTCATTCCCGCTTTTTCGAGTTGATCGCGATATTGGTTGTTAAATTCGTAGCGATGACGATGACGTTCTAAAATTTTTCGAGCCTTGTAAGCCCGCATACTTTTTGAAGAACCCTCCAGAACACAGGGGTAGCTCCCTAGTCGCATCGAGCCTCCAAAATTCTTCTCTACAATATTTTTCGTCTGAAATGCATTTGTGCTGATCACTGGATGCGGGGTTTTGGGATCCACTTCAGTGGTATGCGCCCCGCGGAGTTTCGCCTCATGCCGAGCAAACTCAACGGTCGCCAATTGCATACCGTAACAGAGTCCAAAATAGGGAATGCGCTTCTCACGAGTGAAACGAATCGCCTCCATAATTCCTTCCACCCCGCGCGCACCAAATCCTCCTGGCACAAGAACACCGTCAAACTGCGAAAGCTCTCGCACACCGCGAGGATCCTTCTCATATTTTTCTGCATCAATCCACGTCAGAACCGGCTTTCGTTTGCTGTACCAGCACGCATGCTTAATCGCTTCAATAACGGAAATGTAAGAATCCGCTAAAACAAACTCCCCGGTTCCGAAATATTTTCCGACGACGGCAATGTTCACCGGCTTCTGGGAAGATCGAATGCGTCGGACAAATATCTTCCATTCCCGCATATTGGATTTTCTATAACGTAGCTTCAGTTGACGAACAATCTTATCCCCCAGTGCTTCTTTTTCTAGCATGACCGGAACTTCATAAATAGAATCCGCGTCCACCGCCGAGATGGAATGCCCCTCCGGCATATTACACAACAACGACAACCGATTTCGCCGCGGCTGATCCAATGGTTGCGCGGCGCGGCATAAGATAAAATCAGCCTGAATCCCAGCCGCATTCAACGTCCGAGACGCATGCTGGGTCGGCTTTGTTTTCATCTCCCCAACTTTTGAAGGAATAGGCAGGTAGCTAACCAAGACAAAAATAACATCATCGGGATGTTTGACTTTAAGCATCCGTCCGGCCTCAAGAAAAAGAATATTCTGATATTCCCCCACGGTTCCCCCGATCTCGACGATCGCAATTTCACTACGATCTCTCCGCGCCGCGAGTTGAATCCGACGGATGATCTCGTTGGGAATATCCGGAACGACCTCAACATCTTCGCCATGATATTCCAAATTTCGCTCGCGACGGATCACCTCCTGATACACCTGACCCGTTGTGATGTAATGCTCCCGCAGACTGACCTGATTCGTAAAACGTTCGTAGTTCCCCAGATCCTGGTCGGCTTCAATGCCATCTTCCCCGACAAAAACCTCTCCGTGCTCCGTCGGACGCATCGTTCCGGCATCAATATTCACATACATATCGCACTTGATATTGCTCGTCCGGTACCCACGCGCTTGCAGGAGCGTTCCAATAGAGGCAGACGCAATGCCTTTGCCGACCGAAGACATGACGCCCCCCACAACAAAAATATATTTTTTTGGATAGACGATTTTTGGCATACGAAAAAGAAACATCCGGCGAGAAGCCGGACGTGAAGTTAGGGTCGAGTGACGGTGACAAAGAAAGGAACGCGATCTACTCCCACAACAAGGTGAATAGTCGCGGTTCCAAGGGCTTTCAACGGCTCTGGAAGATCAACAGCATTCTCGGCTACCTTCATCTGCTTTTGTTCCTCAAGAGCCTGAACAATCGCCGCGCGATCCACGGATCCAAATAAATGACCCTCTTCGTTGGCGTTAGCTTTGATAAGAATGGTCTGATCTTTTAGCAGACCTGCTATCGCCTGAAGCGCCTCTTGCCGCTTCGCCTCCTGCCGCTCGATCTTTTTTTGGCGAGCCTTAGAGGTTTCTAGTGAGTTGAGTGTTGCGGGAATTGCCAATCCTTCAGGGAGGAGATAATTTCGCGCGTAGCCAGATTTCACCGTTTTTACATCCCCAGCCTGACCAAGATGCTCCACGGGCTTTGTTAAAACAACCTGCATAATCGAGTCTGTTCAATCATTAATGGATGATATGGAAATGCATTCAGAGCATCGTATGGGGATTAGTTTACGGATTCTTGGCGAATTCGTCAAGAGCGCGGTCGAGTTGCGGATCCCGTTTTGCCTTGAGATCCTCTTCGGTAAACGAAACCTCGATATCCGGTTTAATGCCCGCTCCTTGAATGGTTCGACCTTTCGGCGTCAACCACTTCGCGATCGTTAACTTTAAGGAGGATCCATCGGAAAATTCTTCGTAATCCTGCACCGATCCCTTTCCAAACGTCTGCTCCCCGATGATCTTCGCAATCCCGTAATCCTGCAGAGCTCCCGCGACGATCTCCGATGCGGACGCAGATCCCCCATTCACTAATACGACCGTGGGAATCCCGATCAACCGCGGCTCTCCGCGACTTTTATATTTCTTTTGCTGATTCTCATCTGACGCCTGAATAACGACAACATCGTGATCAATAAATTCCGACGAAACCTCGATGGAGGTTTCCAAAAATCCGCCCGGATTATTTCTTAAATCTACAACCAATCCTTTAATATTTTTCACGAGTAATTCAGAAATCACGGTGTTGAGACGATCGGTTGTATCTTCGCTGAAATGGTAAATGGAAACGATCGCAATAGATCCGGCCGCGGTCTCCCGAATTTCCGATTTCACGCTTTCCACCTGTATCTCATCGCGTGTGATGTCTACAACGACGGGCTCTGTCCCGCCCGGATGCAAGACCTCCAACTTCACCACGGTTCCCTTCTGCCCTCGAATCTTTGACACGGCCTCATCAATGGAAAAATTTGACGTCTCATCTTCATTAATGCGCAAGATCCAATCTCCTGCCAACAGACCCGCACGCTGCGCTGGAGAATCTTTCAAAGGAGAAATGACCACAAGCCTTTCCTCCTCCATGCCAATTTCCGCTCCAATCCCCTCAAATGTCCCGTTGATCTGACTCATGAATTCTTTTGTCTGATCGGGATTGAGAAAAAGCGAATACGGATCCTCCAAACTGCGTACCAATCCCTGAATGCTTCCATAAAGCAACTTCTGATCGTCCACCGGTGCATCCACATACCGCGCCTGGATTTGATCCCAAACTTTCCAAAAAAGCTCAAACGGCACGCGCTCTTGCTGGGAAGATGGTGCTAATTTTTGTTTGACGAGATCGCTTGGAGAGAGCCTGGCAAACTCCCACCCGCCGACAAAAACTCCAACAACAAAAACGAAAAAAAGGATCGCGAATTGAATCAGACGACGATTCCATGAGGAAGATGGTGATGTGTGTTCCACAGTTAAACGGATAAACGCTGAATTTTTGCGCCCACGGCCGTGAGGCGTTGTTCTAATCTTTCATAGCCGCGGTCAATAAGATTTGCATGATCAATCAGACTGCTTCCTCGTGCGACAATCGCTGCCAAAACCAGCGCAATCCCCGATCGAATATCTGGGCTTTCCATTTTTGTTCCGCGCAATGGCGTTGGACCGTTGACGACCACCCGATGCGGGTCGCACATGATAATGGATGCGCCCATCTTATTCAACCACTGTGTGAAAAACAGCCGACCTTCGTAAATGGGATCGTGAATAAGCGTCTGGCCGTGCGCCTGCGTTGCAAGAACGGTAAATGGCGACTGGAGATCCGTGACAACCCCGGGGTACTCATGCACAACCAGCTCCTTCGGCGAACGAAGTTTGGATTGCGTCGGAATGGTGATTGCCGTGCCTGTGACGTGAAGCCGCGCGCCCATCGATTCCAATAAATGAAGAAAGACGCGAAAATGTTCGGGATTGCAATGCTCGATGTTCAAAACTCCGCGGGTAAGCAGTCCGAGGATCGTTAAGGTTCCGGCCTCGATCCGATCTGGAATGATCGCAGTATTGGTACCTTTGAGCCGCGTACTCCCCTCAATTTCTATCGTGTGCGTTCCCGCTCCCCGGATGTGGCCTCCGGCCGCATTGAGTTGATTTCCCAGCGCCTCCACCTCCGGCTCGCAGGCGGCAAATGTGATTTTTGTTTTTCCGCGCGCGGATGCGGCGGCAATTAACATGGATTCCGTTCCCGTCACGGTGATCCGTCGAAACGTCACATCTCCGCCATGCAGACCGTTTTCCGCATGAAAAATATATGCCCGGGAGGTTGTCTGGACGCGAACACCCATTTGCGCAAAGCCGTCAATGAACATATCAATCGGCCGACGCCCAATAACGCATCCTCCGGGATGCGGAAGAATCGCTTTTCCAAACCGCGCAAGCAACGGAGCGAGAAACATCACCGATGCTCGAAGTTTATGCGCAAGCTCCGCCGGAATCTCTGCAGAAGCAAGTTTGGACGGATCAATCCGCCAACGAGAACCACCGAGATGTTTGACGTTTCCACCCAGTGCTCGGACAATATCAAACATCACCTGAACATCGAGGATCTCTGGAACATTCGACAAGATGGTCGGCTCCTTTGAAAGCAGGGATGCAGGAATCGCTTTCAGTACATGATTCTTTGCTCCGGCAACGCGGATCGTTCCGGCAATCTTCGACGTTCCTTGAATGCGAAATTGTTCCATAAATTTATCGTGAAGATAGATACTCCGAAAGCGCTTCTTCCCACCTTCGGATTGGCGGCAATTTGGTATTAATGAGCGAAGAATATGTTGGCCGCTTTGCGGGAGTGGGAAATTCTTTTGAGGAAACAGGAACGACCGCAGTCTGCTTGCCGGCCAATTGTAAAATCCGAACGGCAAAATCGTACCACGTTGTTTCCCCTTCATTCGTTACATGATAGGTTCCAAAGGGTCGTGGAGTTGTCAACAGCTCCTTTGTCGCCCTTGCTAAATCCACGGCATATGTCGGTTTTCCATGCTGATCATTGACAACGCGAAGTTCTTTTTTCTCATCTGCCAAGCGCAGCATGGTATCCACAAAATTTTTCCCTCGTTTTCCGTACAACCAAGACGTGCGAACAAGATAGTATTTTGCACCGGATCGTTCAAGATGTTCTTCTCCAGTGGCCTTCGACCTCCCATAGGCATTTAACGGTTTGCGCGGCGCGTCTTCGGAATAACCTAATGAGAAATCTCCCGAAAAGACATAGTCTGTGCTGTAATGAACGATTGGAATCCCCAACGTCTTTGCGGCTTCTGCAAGATACCCGACGGCATCGCCGTTCACCCGAGTTGCCAGCTCTTCCTGGGATTCGCATTGATCCACCGCCGTATACGCCGCGGCATTAATGATCGCGTCCGGTTTTTGTTCAGAAATTTTTTCCAACATCATCTCCCGCTGGGTAATGTCCAATTCCGCCATGTCCCAAGGAATAACGACGTGATCTGCGAACACCGACTGAAGTTCTTGACCTAACATCCCTCGACCGCCAAGTAAAAGAATACGCATTATCGTTGAAGATATTGTTGCTCGTAATAAGTCCGATAGGCGCCGTTTTTTGTGCGTTGCCACCATTCGGCATGATCCTTGTACCACTGAATCGTTTCTTCAATCCCCTCCTCAAATGTCCGACGCGGTTTCCAACCTAGCTCGGTTTCAATTTTTGTAGGATCAATCGCATAGCGGCGATCATGTCCGGGGCGATCTTTTACGGGCTCAATCATTTCGGAACTCATGTCCATTTTTTCTAAGATCGTTTGTGTGAGTTCAAGATTGGTTTTTGGACATCGCGCACCGATACAATACGTTTCCCCGATCCTGCCTCTTCGAACAACAAGATCCACCGCCTCGTTATGATCTTCCACATGGATCCAGTCGCGAACATTCAGTCCATCGCCGTAAAGTGGAATTTTTTTCCCTTCAAGAAGATTGGTGATAAAAAGCGGAATCACCTTTTCTGGAAAATGATAGGGTCCGTAGTTATTGCAGCAATTCGTGATCGTCACGGGCAGTCTGAAAGTGTGATAATACGCGCGCACGAGATGATCGGAAGCCGCCTTTGACGCGGAGTACGGACTGCGCGGATCGTATGGGGTTGTCTCCGTAAAAAAATCATTCGCTGAGGCAGATCCAAAAACCTCATCCGTGGAAATGTGATGGAATCTTTTTTTATACTCAACGGCCGCATTCAAAAGTACCTGGGTTCCCACGACGTTGGTTTTGATAAAGATCCCCGGATCCATAATGGAACGGTCCACATGAGATTCCGCGGCAAAATGCTCAATAACGTCCGCTTCCGCAACCAAAGGATTCACACGTGCGACATCCGTAATATCTCCCTTAACAAAACGATACCGTGGATCACTCTCCACATCTTTCAAATTCTCCAAATTACCCGCGTAAGTGAGCGCATCAAAATTTACCACCTCGTCCTCCGGGTACGTTGCGAGAATATAGCGGATATAATTCGATCCGATAAACCCCGCTCCTCCTGTAATCAAATGTTTCATGACGGTGAAACTAAAGACAGCTCATGAAGAATTCCTGCCACTGACGGCGCATCTTTGATTTTCCCCTGTTCCATGAGCTTTCGGCACTCTGCCAGTGGAACCCAATGGGACTGGATTTTTTCCGTCGGATCCCAGTGATGCTCCCCCGCGTGAAGCCCCCGAGCAAGGAAGACGGTTTTGAGATCATCGGTCGCGCCAGAGCTTTCATGCATTTCAATGATTTTCTCCCACTGATCCGCTTTCATGCCGCTTTCTTCCTTTAACTCACGCTTTCCGGCATCCAACGGAACCTCGCCATCTTCAACAAACCCCGTGACAACTTCCCACGAAGAATACGCACGCGGAAAGTTCCACGACTCCACAAGCAACACCTCATCCCGATCATTGATCGCCACAACCCCAACGGTCTGCCGCATCCGAACCACGCCATAAATACCCGGCTTGCCATCGGGACGAACAACCTGATGTTCCTCCACCGTAATCCAGGGATTTCGGTATTTGACCTCTTTGGATGTGGTTTTCCAAGGATTCTCCATTGTGATTTCTATGTTCCCATTGTCCATGACGAAAGGTACTTCCGTTGTTCCGGCGTCAGACGATCAATCCGAATACCAATGGATGCGAGTTTCAGCCGCGCGATTTCCTCATCCATTTCCTTCGGAACAACATAGACCTCGCGTCCCAAGGTTTTGTAATGCTTCAACATGTACTCCGCACTCAATGCCTGATTGGCAAAACTCATATCCATCACAGAAGCCGGATGACCTTCGGCCGCGGAAAGATTCACCAGACGACCTTCCGCAAGAATGTAAATGCGTTTCTTTCCAAGACGATATTCCACCACATGCGGACGAACCTCGCGCGATCCGGATGACGCTCGCCGGAGCGCAACAAGATCCAATTCCACGTCAAAGTGACCGGAATTGCAGACGATCGCCCCGTCTTTCATTTTTCGAAAATGCTCTAGTCGGATCACATGAATATCGCCGGTAAGCGTCACAAAAATATCACCCACCCGCGCCGCCTCTGCCATGGGCATCACACGGTAGCCATCTAAGAGCGCCTCAAGGGCGCGCAAAGGATCCACCTCGGTGACGATAACATTTGCCCCCAACCCGCGCGCCCGCATCGCCGCGCCGCGCCCGCACCATCCATAGCCCAAAATCACCAAATTCTTACCCGCAAAAAGAATGTTCGTCGCGCGTAGAATCCCATCCATCGTGCTTTGACCGGTTCCATAGCGGTTGTCAAAAAAATGTTTGGTCTTTGCGTCATTAACTGCAATCACCGGAAACTTGAGCACGCCATGCGCGGCCATGCTCCGCAATCGAATAACGCCCGTTGTGGTCTCCTCCGTGCTCCCAAAAATCTGCTTCGCGTCTGCTGTCCGCTTGGAATGCAGAAGGGACACCAAATCCGCTCCGTCATCCATGGTGATCTGCGGACGATGATCCAGCGCAGCGTTCAGATGTTTATAATAGGTTGTGCGATCTTCACCAGTGATGGCATAAACCGGGATGCCGACATCCTTAACAAGCGTTGCGGCAATTTCATCTTGTGTTGAAAGTGGATTGGACGCGCACAATACGACATCCGCTCCGCCCGCCTTAAGTGTTCGCATTAAATTCGCCGTCTCCGAGGTGACGTGCAAGCAAGCAGAAATCCGCACGCCTTTCAGTGGCCGCTCCTTGCGAAATCGCGCGGCAATCAAGCGGAGGACATCCATTTGTTTTTCCGCCCACTCCATTTTTTTCTTTCCGGCGGCGGCCAAGGCAATGCTTTTGATATCGTATTTCATAACGAATGCGCGTGAACAAAAAAATAATTAAAGAGGACAAGATTCATTAAAGGACGACTCATACCGCTGGCGAAATTGATCTAACGTGTACCCATGCTCCTGTGTTCCATGATACTCAATCGGATAGGATGCGGCTGTTGCTCCGAGGCGGCAACACTGCTCAAGCGGAAACCCGCGGAGCAGACCCGCAAGCAGACCTGAGCGGTACGCGTCGCCTGCGCCCGTTGGATCCACAATGCCGTTCGGTTCTGCAATACCGATTTTCCCCGTGAATCGTGGAGACCACACCTCCGAACCCTCTCGTCCGCGAGTCACAATAAGCGTTTCCACGGCCGCGCGCAATTCTTCCATCGTCCAATGGCATTGATGTTGAATGAGCTCGGCCTCGTAATCGTTCACAATGAGAATGGATGCGCCATCAATCAGTCTCTTGAGGGCATCCGGCTCAAGGATGGGAAGAATTTGCCCAGGGTCGAAAATATGACGGATTTTTCGCTCTTGATAAACAGTCTTGTAACGTTTCATGTCTTCCAAATTCCCTGGAGCGAGAATTGCCCAATCCTCCGACTGAAGAGCTGGAAAATCATAATTCGTCGGGGTGAAAAGAGCGCCAGGATGAAATGCTGTAATCTGATTATTCGCCAGATCTGTCATGATCGTTGCGCTGGCTGTCCAATCCCCTGAAACCCGCGTGATCGCAGAGGTCGAAATATCGTGCCGTTCGAGCCAAGCCGCATATTCATCAAAATCATCACCTACCGCTCCTAATACGATACCGGATTGCCCGAGCAACGATAGGGAATAAGCAATATTTGCCGCGGTCCCGCCAAAATTCTTTTTCAACGTCTTGACCGTAAACGAAACATTCAGCACATGAATTTGATCCGGAAGGATATGATCCTTGAAAAAACCTGGAAAATCCATAATGCGATCAAAGGCGATGGATCCAGAAATATAGATGGTATGTGCTGTTGGCATGTTCAACCGTTATGCGGCGGGAATTGTCCAAAAATCTTTTCCCCACGCATGGGCGGGAATGCGGTGTTCGTCATTTTCTTTGGGATCCGTCGTAAAACGCTGATTGACAAAATAGAGCATCATCATGTCGCGATTCCACAGATTTGCGGCGCCATGCGCAACTCCACGAGGGATATACAACAGACGTGTCTTTCCCGCGCCTAAAATAATCCGCATCTTCTGCAAATACGTTTTAGACGACTTTCGAAGATCAAGTAACCCCACGAGCATCCGATCCGTTGGCGGAACGACCCAAATATCTTCTTGATTCAAGTGGACGTGCCCAGCCTTAATCGTTCCGGGCGTCATAAAGGTCCAGTTCACCTGCTTCAGATGAAATCCGGAAAACTCGGCGGATTCCGCAGATTCATTCAGATGCGCAATTTCTGAAAGCGCGCCGCCCTCGTCGGAAAAATAGGGAACCTCGATGATCTTCACCCCCTCAATCGCTGACTTTGCGCCGTAGTCCTGCTTTGTGATCGTAAATTTCGAAGAAAGATCACTACGTTTGATTTTATTCATCGTTGTTATAACAATACTTTATCCAATTCTACACCTTCGAGTTTTGCGGCAAGCATTGTGGCTTTGAGCAAGGAGTCGAATGTCCCAGCGTCAATCCATTCACCCTTGACAATCCCAACCTCTAACTCCCCCATCTCGAGATATTTTTTGTTGACATCGGTAATTTCCAGCTCCCCGCGCGGGGAAGGTTGAAGTTGTTTGACGATCTCAACAACACGCGGATCATAGACGTAGAGACCGGTCACGCAATAATTAGAGTCCGGATTCACAGGCTTCTCAACAATCTTCGTCGCCCGACCCTGTTTATCAAACCAAACCACCCCAAACCGCTCGGGATCCGAAACCTCTTTTGCAAAAATCTTTGCGCCGGATTTGAAATTTCGAATTTCCTCCGAAAGATCATCCTGATAAATATTATCCCCTAAAATCATCACCGCAGAATCATTCTGCAGGAACGCTTCCCCGATGAGAAACGCCTGCGCAAGACCCTCGGGTTTATCCTGAATTTCATAAGTGAACCGTGCTCCAAATTCTTTTCCAGAGCCTAAGAGCTTGAGATATTCCCCGGCGTGATCCGGCGCGACGATGATGAGAATCTCCTCAATACCCGCCTTCAACAGCGTCTGCAAAGGGTAGTAGATCATCGGCTTATTGTACACGGACAGAAGCTGTTTACTCGTAACTTTTGTTAGTGGACGCAATCGCGTCCCCGATCCACCTGAAAGAATAATGCCTTTCATCGCGATGAAGTAAATAAATGAAGATGAGATCGTCCTTTAGAATACCCGAAAAAGAGGAACATTGCAAGAAGGGTCGCAAGCGAAATCCCTGCGCCGATGATCAATAATCTCTGCGGCCAAAAGACGGCCTCTATGCGTGAGGCAGTACCCACCGGAATCCACCACGCCTGACCGGTTCCATTCACCGGAACGTGCGTCGTGTTGATCCACTCCCCTTTTTCTGTGCGAAGCCTCCAGCCGCGGTGATACGGCTCTGCAAACGACAGCCATTGACCATTAAGGCTCTCCGGAACGTCCACCATCAGCCGCGTTGGGGTTTTACGTTGAAACGCCACCGCAGAAGCGGAAGCTGGAGTCTTTCCATGTGCAAGGAAAAAAAGTGAACGGATGATCACAACGGCATCTCCGCCATTCGGAGCAAGACTTTTGAGTGTCACCGTATGTTTTCCTTGGGTCAGTTGTACATTTCCTGCGGAAAGATAGCGAGCGTCAAAGGGTTTGGCGGGAACCTGATCTGTCGAAATCTTGGAAGCAAGCACGCGGTCATCAACACGCACCTCCACTGCTCCATGTTCGCGACCCACTTGCGCGTAAATCAGCATCTCATACGTCCCGGATACGGGTGCACGGACGCGGTATGTGATTTCTCCATTTGTGCGAATCCGCTGTCCCGTAAAAATCCTGCCCTCGGGCGATTCCTTCGGATCCACGATCCATCCACTATTTTTCACGATTGTGCTGGAGGAGATCGCGGGAATCTTCACCACCGCCTGATGCGTGATCGCCGCGACATCGGCTTTTTTCACGTCGAGCGGCGCGCTCTCTTCGAGCATCCAAATCTGATCACGAAGCGCCACGTTCAAATTCAACAAATCCATCATCACGTTCTGCGGCCCCTGAACCCACGTTAGAGATGTTGATGCCATCCAAAGCGGCTGCCGAATATCCGGTTCAAGCGTCGTTACGGACCATGACCCTAGCGGTGTTGTCTCCCCTGCGCCCGGAAGCGCGGCAAGCGCACGCATTTTTTGGGGAGGATTCATGAGCAGATGCTTCGGATACCACGCCCAATCCAAATCCGTGCGATTCAACCACCCGGTAACGCCGGTCATCGCCAAGAGTTCTAACACCCGCTCATTCGACTGCCGATAAAGCGCCTCGTTCAGCATTTTTGTCCACAACTCCGCCTGCGCGGTTCCGGCGACAATCCCTCCGGTCGGAAGATGAAGCAAATGTGAGGTTAAGTCCATCCCCAAGTACCCCCACTGATACCGAAGATACATCCCAGACTGCTGGGGAAAAAGATAAAGACGTTCATCCGGGTTGCGCCCGATCCACGTCAGTGCTTCAGCGTAACGATCTCGAACATCTTGTGCAATCCGGTGTGAAGACGGCATCACGCTCCCATCCCATAGCGGCATCCCAAACATCAGCGCAAGTGCGATCAGCCCCGCGCCGCTGATCCATCCCGCCCATTTCCGCCAACGGTGAACGGCAAGCGTCCCCAAGGCAGACAAGTTCGCAATCACTAAAATAACGATCGGAAAAAATTTGTACTCCGGACTGCGAAATGCCCAAAACCCCGGGATCCATTTTTGCGCCGCAATGTAAAGCTCCGGAATCGGAAGATTGGGACCGAGCGTCAGAAAAAATGCAACAACGCCGAGCGCAAACAGTGCGACAAGTTCCTTCGACTTCCATCCGCGGATCGCCAAAAACACGCCGAGCGCAATGACCATCAGCACGGTGCCAAAATAATAGAGCGGACTTTGACGATCTGTATACAATGTTCCCCAAGAAATCACCGGCGTTTCATCGGCCTTGGGATACAGTGCCCAATGACCGCGGAAGCCCACAACCTCATTCCATGTTAAATGCTTGGAATTGCGAAGCACCGAATCCTCAAGGTTGGAAACCGCCTTCTGCACATCAAAGTTTACTGCCCCGTACGCCATGGGAAGAACCCACCACGCATGGAGCAAAAACAACATCCCCGCGATGGTCGCCATCAATGTTACTTGTTGGATCTGCCGCCGACGGTCACGAATCTCACCCACCAAAAGAATCAAACCGACGGTCATGAGCGGAAAAACAAGCAAACCCAGCAGCGTCGGGGGGTTCACCGCAACCGGAGAGAGTAACAAGCTCGCCAATCCAAACCGCCACACCCATGGCCACAGGGGTCGAGGACGCCGCAATGCTTCCAACCACCATGCAAGCAGAAGTGGAAGCGCCGCCATCGCCATCAGAACAAAGATTAAAAGATTATGCCACGCGATTGCGGTAAACAAATTGAATGCGAAAATGATCGCCGCGACAAAGGCGTAAGGTGTCCACTGCTTTGTTAGGGTCGTTAGCAATCGCGCTGATCCATAGAGGCTGACAAAAAAAATCACGACAAATATCATGCGCTCGATGAGCCCGAGCGGAAAAGACAGTAATTGCAATAGTCCAGTCAACCCGTTCCAAACCGGAAGAAGCGCGGGATTGATCAGATTGCTTGTTCCAAAAAACAGTTGATTTGTCCACAAAAAAAGATTGCGCGCGCCGTCGGCCCATCCCTCGTACCCCGCAAAAATCAAATCCGCGCCGGAAATCAAATCCGCGCTGTTAAACCATGTGAGCGGGAGACATGCGACGATCAAAAAAATCGCTGTTGCCCAGCGGGGAATCCTTGTCGCCATCTGTGCGGAGTCACTCGTCATACTCTCCCCCCGGCCGGCGGAATAAAAATAAAATACGATACCACCAAACGACGACAATCTTCTTCAGAACCTCTGGAACCATCGCGTTCCATTGATCCTCCGGGCGCGGTTTTCCCAAACGGGCGCGGTAATTGACTGGAACCTCGACAATGCGCACCTCCTCAATAAACCCTAAAATCATCATTTCCAGAAAAAAGGTTGTATTTTTTGTCCGAATTTCCGGAAGGAGCCGATTCAGCACTCGGCGTTTGATCAGACGAAACTCCGAACCCACGTCGGTAATCGAAGGTCCGCCAAAAAGATACTGTAAAAATTTTGCCGCGAGCTCATTTCCAATCCGGAGGACGCTCCAAAGATCCGCGCCGCGCCAAATCATTTCCTTGCTCGTCCGTGTTCCCAAAATCATGTCGAAATCATCCGTGTAAACAAAAAACTTCTGGACGTCTTTTGCCATATACGACCCGTCCGCCCGCATTAAAATGATATAATCCCCGCTGGCACGCTTCATTCCGGCAAGCCATGCATCTCCTACCATCCCACTCACGGGGATCGCGACACCCACTGACTCCGGAGCCGCTACAGTTTGAGGAGAAAAATTCCACTGCACAAGAATCGTCTCATCAATCCATGGCTGGCGCTTCACTTCCGCGAGAATATCAAAAATTCCTTCTTGAAAGGCATCCTGCAGAAGGACAATAGAAATCCGGCGATTGTTCCACATACCCCTAAATGAGCTTATTTCTCCAAGTTTCCGGAGTCGAATCATTCACAATTTCCAGCGACTCAAGGTAGCGCGGCGTTTGCGGGCCGACCTCCTTCGCCCATGCGATCATTTTCATAATCCCCTGCTCCAATGGAACCGTCGTATGGTATCCCAGCATCCGCTCGGCCTTTTCGGATGTACAGTACATTTCCTTCACTTCCTTCGGCCGCGGCGGTAGATGCTGGGGACGCAGGTGTTCCGGCGTCTGTCGCGGACTGCCAAAAAACGCGGAAAGAATCAAATCCGAGAGTTGATTGATCGTGTGCTCCTCCTTCGGCCCGATGTTAAAAATCTGCCGATGGCACGATGGATCGAATGCGACCTTCAATATATACGGTGTGAAGTCGTCAATGTCGGTAAACGAACGAATTTGCTCACCGTCTCCATAAATATAATAGTGCTTATCTTGAAGCAGGCGGTTGATGAAAATTCCAACAACATTCCGGTACGGGTCGGAAAGATTCTGCCTCGAGCCGTACACATTATGTGGCCGAATGATGACGTACTCAAACCGATGGACATCAGCAAGCACCTCTGTCGCGTGCTCCATCGCGGTTTTTGCAATCGCATAAATGTCGTCGGGTCGGCGTTCCATCTCCTCACGAAAGGGCGGTTTTTGGTCGCCGTAAACATCCATGGAACTTGTCAGAATCATACGCTTCATTATACCCGTCTGAACCGCGGGAACCAGCACGTTGAGATACGCGTTATAATTCCGTTCAGTAGATGCAATAGGCGTAAATTGACTCAAGCCAACACTCGCGGTTGCCGCAAGGTGAAAGATGATCTCCGGCTTCACCTCGTGAATATATTCTTTCGTTTTTTCGCCATCACGAAGATCGAGCACGGTAAAATGGCTCTTGGGATTGACGTTGCGTTCAAACCCCCCAGAAAGATCATCCACCCCATAAACCTCGCAATCCCCACGCGCAACCAAGGCGTCAACAAGATGCGACCCCATAAAACCCGCCGAACCCGTGACGAGAACGTGTGGTGATGACATAAAAATATTCAAAAATTTGATGGATGATCAATGCGACGCCGAACAACATATAACGGACGATTGATGACCTCTTGATGAATGCTGGCAATATAGAGCGCGATGAATCCCAAACACACCAGGATGAGCCCCACAAGAAAAAGAATAAGTATTCCCAGCGCGGCAGATCCGGAGGCGTTCAAGCGATTGCCCAAAAAATAACGATCCATAAAAATGAACACGCCCGCGATGCCGGACAGAACCGTGATCAGCGATCCAAGATACCCCGCAAGCCGAAGCGGAAAAAGACTAAATGACACAAAGCTCTGCAGGGCAAGCTTCACTAATTTTACCAGGCTATATCCCGGCTGACCCTCTGCGCGTTCATTTGCGACAAAAGAAATATATGCGCGCTCAAACCCAAGCCAGTCAATGAGCGCCCGAGTCATCCGCTGTTTTTCTGTAAACTGCTTGAACGCATCCACAACAACGCGGTCGAGGAGACGAAAATCCGTCGCGTTTGGGGTCACCGGCGTCTGGGAAATGAGTCGCATGATTTTATAAAACACGGCAGATCCCACTCGCTTGACGATCCCCTCCCCTTGATTTTTCTCCCGCACCCCCACTACAATCTCCGCGCCATTCTCCCATTTCTTCACAAACGCCGGAATGAGCTCCACGGGGTGCTGCAAATCCGCGTCAATCATGAGGCAAGCTGCGCCGCCGGCGGCATGCAAACCAGCGGTCGTCGCAATTTCTTTACCAAAGTTTCGAGAAAGATCTAGAACTCGAACTCGCGGATCCTGCTGGGCGAGTTGGCGCAAAACCGATAGGCTTTGATCTTGACTTCCGTCATTCACAAAAATCAGTTCCGATGCGTAAGAAAGCGGAGCAAGCACAGGAACGGCCGCGTCATAAAAACGCTGGAGGTTCTTCTCCTCGTTATAGACTGGAACAATGATTGAAATTAGCTTTTGCACGGTGATATAATAAATTACATAGATCTTATCGGGGTAATAAAACCATTCTATCGCCTTTCTGTCAAGCATTTCCCCATCAGAAAAATTTGACTATTTAGAACATGATGATAAGATGAGCCTCCTCACCTGAAAGGTGGTGTTCGATGAACAAGCCTCTTGTGTTCAAACCGTGGATGTTGATGTCCGTCGCGCTGGGCGCCGCACTCCTGATCTTCAACATGGATCCCATTGGAGATATGCTGGAGAACAACTTCGGCCAGGGCGCGGATATGTGGGCGATCAACATCATCACGATTTCCGCCATCATCTACACCCTCGTCAAGAGGAAGTAAAGACTACAAATGTGCCCCCACCACCCCCGTGTCGGAGAGTGTCTGATGCGGTTTTTTTATTCCATGCCCATCATACCCCGTACTCTGGGAACGGAGTCGGGTTCATTTCTTAACCCTGTTCAACCACCACCGCTTGAACACCGATACCGTCAACGTGGACAAAACAAAAGCAATTGCAGGAACGATCGCATTCACAAACGGCTTTGGCAACTCGACGAAATAAAAAAATACAACGATAACGACGTAGGTCAAAATAAAAATAATCAATTTTCTAACCCAGCTTGTTTCCCACGCCTTATCCACTTCAACGCGCTGATTCCGCTTTTTAATTTCTTCGACCTCAAATCGTAATTCTTCAATAGACGGCATATTGTTATGTGATTTTCCAATAAATTTATACAAATGGCTCTATGGTTTCTTTAGGATTCAACAATGCACTGGATACCCTTCCTATTTTCATTCCATCGTCGGTCTGACCACTTTGTATTTCTTTGTCCGTGACAAAACGAATCGTTGCATTTGGTTGCGTGGATCGTTCTGCTAATTTTGCAAGAGCCTCCGCCTTTAATCTCGCTTCAAATATTTCCAATAAACGCAGGGTCATCTTCCCCTCTTGTCCGGTGCGTGTTGTCGCCTCAAGCTCGGTGTGATAGCCGACAAACTCACACTCGAATTCGCCCAGATCTGTTTCAGCCAACAGCCCCTCCTCATCCACTAGCTCCTCAACAACCTCTCTTGTGGGATCTGTTTCCCGTAGTTGTCTTTGAAGAAACCAAGTTCTAAATTCGTTCGCCTTCGCTCCACTCAAGGGAAAACGTAAATCGCTTTCTTTCTCAAATACGGATCTCTCAATTCCTAGAAGTTGTTGGAGTTCCCTCAACCCCTCTTCTGTTGCTTCAATACCACCACCGATCGGCGTCAACACCATCTCTCCTTTTTTTGCTCTGTTTTTGTTGACAAGAAGCGCATTTCGAGATTGATGATCACGGATTCTCGTGAAAGCGGCAGCGCTGACTCTAACTTCTGGAAAACGTAAAACTTCCAAGCTTTCTATAAAACCCATCTTCTCCGTTTCAGGCTCGCCGGTCTCCATAAATATAGAAGCGATGATCTTTTGAAGTAATGGGTGCGGTGAAATCTTGCTACAGCCCATGCAGATATCGAGTATTAAGCGACATCAGAAAGATTTTCGGGAACCCTTCAGGGAGAAATCAACTGCGCATTGTACGATAATTTCAATCGTATCAAACAGTTTAATATCTGTGTGGGATTGGTTAATTGCCAAAGGAATTTCTGTACAACCCATAACAATCGCCTCGGCTCCTTGTTTTAAATAATCCCTAGCGATATCTTTTAAAACAATCACGTCTTCTATTTTTTGATTACCGCCCATAACATGCTCGATAACTTTATTCAGAACGCCTTGCTGCTTGCTATTTGGTGAGATGACTTCAATATTAGAATCAGCAAATTTTTTCTGATAAAGTTTGAGCTTACTTGTACTTTCCGAGGCAAATAAGCCGACCTTTTTGTATCCAAAATCTAATACTCTTTTTTTCGTTTCATCAATGATATTAAAAATGGGAATTTTCACCTGCGACTGCATCTGTGTAAAATACGTATGCACCGTATTACAACCAATGATGACTAAATCACATCCTGCTGATTCTAATTTTTTCACTCCACCAATGAGCTGTTTTTTGATCAGTTTTTCATCTACAATTCCTGTTTCATCGAATCCAAATAATGGGAGACTGTAGATGATAATTGGGGGGTAATCAAAATCTTGCACGGCGTCGTATTTCTGTTGTGAATATTTGATAATCTTGGAATACAAATTGGACGATGCTTCCGGCCCCATACCGCCCAAAACGCCGATGGTCTTATTTTTTTGAATCATATGATTATCATTTATCAGTGATCTAATCGTTAGCCCATGAAAGGTAGGTCTGCAAATTTTTCTCGCTTTCTAAGTATCTGTGATGCTGTGCGATTTTATCATACGCCGAAAACGTGCACCGTGCAATGGCGGTAAGGCGAAGCCTGCGTCAGAGCAACATCCCAAGAAACTGGCGAGCGTTGCCTAGGCTGTCCTCTTGAGCTGGACTTTAACAAAATCGTAAATGGCGGCCAGGGTGAAAATAATCTGAAGGATGATGAAAATTATATCACCCAAATAAATACTGTATGCCTCTAAACAGAGTCCACCAATGATGTAAAGAATATCTTACGTTCTTCGATTTTTTGTTATGATTCCAATTGCAATCAGTAAAAGACCGACGACTCCAATGATTTTAAATATTTCCATAAGTGACTGCTGATTTTTTGTCTATACGTTTATGACATGCCCGTAAATTATAGACTTTTATCTCATGATTTCATCCACTGTTGCATCCGCAAAAATTTTCATGGTGTCGAAGATCTTTAATCTCGGATGTTGAGGAATTAATAATTGGAGGTCGGTGCAGGCAAGCGCTACGCAATCCACGTCTTTCTTCTCGAAGTCGTTGATAATTTGAATAAGGTCTTCTCGATCACGATTTTTTTGTTGGCCAGTAACCAAATTCAGAATAAATTTTCCCATTTTTGCCTGTTGAAAGGCGTCAGGGGTTACATAAGCTATGCCGTTTTTCTCGAAAGCAGTTTCATATAATTTATTCTGAATGGTTGCCGAAGTAGATACGATGCCAACCCTATTCAAATTATTTTTCTTGAGGAATTTTACCGTTTCTTCAACAATGCTTAATACAGGAATATCGACAGCGTTCCTGATTTCTTTGATAAAAACATGAAGAGAGTTACAAGGCATGACAATAAAATCAGCGCCAGCTTTTTTTAATCTCTTTGCCTCGTTGACTAAAAAGGGGATATATCTTTCAGATCCAACGTTTTTTGTTATCAAATCTTCTTCAATTTGGTAAGGCAAAGGAACGCTGGCGATAATTATTCCAGGTCTTGCCTCTTTAGTTTTTTTGTAACATGAGAAAACTATATCAAGGTAAAATTCCGATGTTGTTTCTGGCCCAAGACCTCCAATTATTCCTACGGTTTTCATAAATTATTGTTTTGAAATAGAAGCTTTTAAATCTTTGCTTTTAAATTGCCATCAAAATATGTCGGCTAACGCCTGCGGCTGATCCGAAGGGGCTGGAGGCGAGCTTGCTCGACGATAGAC
>CAYHVQ010000013.1:0-27967 GCA_964360435.1 uncultured Gammaproteobacteria bacterium | reverse complement strand
ATGCAACTTCTTACGATTTTGCTGAAAGTACAATTTGGCGGAGAGGGAGGGATTTGAACCCTCGAGGAGTTTTAACGCCCCTGCCACATTAGCAGTGTGGTGCTTTCAGCCACTCAGCCACCTCTCCAGATTTCTCGGCGAAGCCTCGGTCATAAAACTGTGCTGAGTGTCTGCCGGGGTCGCTGTTTGCGACCCGTTGAATGCTGCGTTTGCTCGCATTCAACCCACTCAGCCACCTCTCCTCGCGTGATCGCGTACGGCGATTTCCGTGAGTGCAGAAATAAATTTCTACACTCACTCTAACCTCCGTACGTGTCCCGCTCTTCCCGACAATTCCTAAGGAATTGTCGGGGGTGCCTTATCTTGGCAAAGTTTCCAGTACTTGCGCGATTCAAGAACCAGACGTACATTTTTTCGAAGGTTGTTCAAAGAACTGATCATTAAGTGTTGCAGGAACCTGCAGTCCATGATGACCCGAGCGGTGGGGGTGAGATTCGAACTCACGAGAACATTGCTGCCCTAGCAGTTTTCAAGACTGCCCCATTCAACCGCTCTGGCACCCCACCAAATGATCCATTTTATCGCAACAATCGAATTCCATCTTACCGATTCCTTTTGTATCCGTCAATGTTTGATGGCGTAAGTAATAGCCCAAATGCGTTGGCATCCGGCGGTTCGAAGCGTTCGAGCGGCTTCCTCGAGAGTTGCTCCGGTGGTGGTGACGTCATCTACCAACAGCACATGCCGCGGGAGGATGGGGGCGGATACATGAAAAGCGCCGGTTAGATTCGCCAGTCTTTGTTGTCTACTTTCTTGTTTTACTTGTGGGGTCGTGTAGCGGGAGCGTTTCAAGAGAAGGGAGTCGAGCGGGATGCGTCGTTCTGCCGCAATGATTTTAGAGAGTAGACTGGCTTGATTAAACCCGCGCTCTCGCTCGCGGCGCGGATGGAGAGGTATTGGAACGACGGTGAGTCCAGAGAACAAAGTCTGCGGAAGAGCCTCTGCCATCCGAATCCCGAGGGGTTTTGCAAGGGATCGAACTCCATGGTATTTAAGCGCGGAGATCCATTGCTGTGCCGGAGGATCGTACGCGGAAGCTGAAAACATCAGATCCATTTCTGGAAGGTGCGTCATCTGCGGAATTTGCTCGTCCAGACAATCATCGCAAGCATAGGTTCCCGCCGCGCCACAGACAAGGCACTCCACCGGAAAGAGCATGTCTAAGATGAGTCTGAAAAATGTCTGAACCGCAGGCGGTGTTCTCATACACAAAAGGCGTCGCAAGGACGCCTATGGAGAATATATCAATCTATGGATCCCGGGTCAAGCCCGGGATGGCAGATTTTCCGTCAGGATGACACGATACGTTACTTTTCCAAAACGATTTTGTTATTTTTCGTTGCGACCGTCACAACATCGCCCGCCTCAAACGCATTGCTTAAAATCCTTTCGGAGAGCGGATTTTCGACCACTTCTTGAACGGTTCGGCGAACCGCCCGCGCGCCTTCGTTTGGCAAAAAACTATTCTTCGCGATCCACTTGACTGCCGCCGGTTTTATCTCCAGCGCAATGTTTTTATCTTCCAAATGTTTCTCCACTTCTTTCATTTGGAGGACGACAATCTTTTCAATGTCTTTGATTTTCAGGGGGCGGAATGTAATCACTTTATCCACGCGATTCAAAAATTCCGGTCGGAATCGTTCTTCTAATTTTTTCCGGACATCATGTTTCATTTCCTTAAATCGTTCTTCGCTTTCTCGATAGCGCGCTTCCGTGGGATCAAATCCAAGCCGCGTGTCTTTATTGATGATATCCAGTCCGATGTTCGACGTCATGATGACGATCGTGTTTTTGAAATTCACTTTTTTTCCGCTGGCGTCCGTTAGGTGCCCCTCATCCAAAATCTGCAACAAAAGATTGAAGATGTCCGGGTGTCCTTTTTCGATCTCATCAAACAGCACCACGGAGTAGGGCTGGCGACGAACCACGTCGGTGAGCTTCGTTCCTTCTTTATATCCCACATATCCCGCTGGCGCGCCAATGAGCTTTGACGCCTGGAATCCTTCAGCGAATTCGGACATGTCAATCCGCACGAGCGATTTCTCCGATTCAAAGACTGTGCGGGCGAGGTGCTTGGCGAGCAGGGTTTTTCCCACACCGGATGGCCCGAGGAAGATAAACGATGCGATCGGACGGTCTGGTGACGCAAGACCTGCGCGCGAGCGGCGGATGTATTCCGCCACGGTTTTAACCGCTTCTTCCTGGCCGACGAGCGATTTATTCAGTAATTCTTCGAGTTTCAGCAGACGCTCTTTTTCGGACAGCACAAGATCCTGGACTGGAATTTTGGTGATCCGGCCAATAATGTCCGCGATGTCCTGCGATGTTACCTTGCCCAAAAATTGTTTTTTGCCTTTCGTGACCTGCTGACGGAGTTGAGCGAGTCGTTCTTGGAGCGCTTTTTCCCGCGTTTTTAGGTCGAGGGCTTGAGCAAAATTTTCTTGATTCACTGCGCGAAGTTTTCGGCGATGCATGTCATTGATCTGTTTTTCCAGTTCGCGGATTTGCCTCAAACCTAAATTGCTTTGTTTTGCGACCTTAATCTTCGATGCCGCCTCATCAATAAGGTCAATTGCTTTATCCGGCAGCTGCTTTTCTTGAATATATCGGTCGCTTAAACGCACCGCGGCTTCAATTGCCTCATCCGTAATTTGGACGAGATGGTAGTTTTCATAGTTGTCCTTAATGCCGCGCAGGACATCCACTGCTTCAGTCATGCTCGGCTCTTCGACAATGATCGGCTGGAATCGGCGTTCAAGAGCGGCGTCGGATTCGATATGCTTTCGGTATTCATCTAGCGTGGTGGCGCCGATACAGCGGATTTGCCCCTTTGCCAGCGCAGGTTTCAAGATGTTCGCCGCATCCATGGATCCGGATGTGCTACCCGTGCCCACGATCGTATGGATTTCATCAATAAAGAGGATGATATTTGGATCCGACTTGATTTCATCAATGACTTGTTTGATCCGTCCCTCAAATTCTCCGCGGTAAATCGTTCCCGCAACAAGGAGGGAAAGATCTAGGCTCATAACGCGCTTGTCCACGAGCGCCTCTGGGACGTCGCCCTCCAAAATCTTTTTTGCCAACCCTTCCACGATCGCGGTTTTTCCGACGCCGGGCTCGCCGATGAGAACGGGATTATTTTTCGTTCGGCGAGAAAGAATGTGAATCAAGCGTTCAATCTCTTTGTCGCGGCCGATGACCGGATCAATCATGGACTGCTGATCGGGATTCGTGAGATCCGTGGCGAAAAAATCCAACGCTGGCGTTCGAGACTCTTCACCATCGCCTTCCATGTCGTCGGTTCCCATGTGATCGGAATTTTCAAATACCCGCGTGAGATCCGGAAATTTGGACGTGCTTCGCAGAACGATGCGCAGATGCTGTTCAATCGTTCGCATGCTGATCCGGTGTTCATTCAGCAGGCGTACAAGCAGGGGGCTGTTGAGTTCCAGTAGCCCAAGCAGAAGATGCTCGGTGCCGATGTACTGATGATGATTTTTTCGAGCGAGGACAACCGCTTTTTCCAGCGCGGTCTTCAAGATTCCAGAAAGCTTGGGCAGGCTTTGAAGGGGTTTGGTTGGTGGCTGCAAGAATCCCTGTAGGTCTTCGATTTTGACTCCGGCTTTCATGAGGATCTCCGCGCCAATACTGCCTTTTTGTTGAAGAAGACTGTAGAGGACGTGTTCGGCGTCAATCGTTTTTGAAGAAAGCGTCGCGGCCAGCGCAGAGGCGTCCGAGAGGGTTTTTTTTAGATGGGTGGTGAATTTGTTGAGGACTTTGGAATGCATGGGTTTGCTGTAAGGGGTTATGCCATCGTGCGAAGAAGACGGATCCGTTCATCTATCGGCGGATGGGTGGAAAACCACGTTGTCCATCCGCTTCGTTTTTTGCGATCGGATCCGAAAGGATTGGAGAGATATAAATGCGCTGTGGCGTGATTTGCTCGCGCAAGCGGCCGTTCGTAGGCGGCGATTTTTTCCAGCGCGCGTGCAAGACCTTCGGGATACCGCGTCAGTAGGGCGCCAGATGCATCGGCCAAAAATTCACGTTTCCGGGACACCGCAAACTGGATCAGGCGAGCAAAAATCGGCGAGAGGACAATGAGCACAAGTCCGAGAATAAGAAAAATGCCGGCCGCGTTGTTGTTTTCTCGCCGACGGTCTCCGCCCATGCCCAAAAAGCGTCCTCGCAAGAAGAGATCTGCAAGCAACGTGATAATCCCCACGCAGATAATGACGACGGTCATGACGCGGATGTCGTAATTTTTGATGTGTGAGAGTTCGTGGGAGAGCACGCCTTCAAGCTCTTCGTTTTCCATCTGATCGAGAAGTCCAGTGGTGACAGCGATGGAGGCGTGTTCCGGGTCTCGGCCGCACGCAAACGCGTTGGGCGCGGGATCGGTGATGATGTGCACCTTTGGCAGGGGGAGTCCGGCTGTGATCGCGAGATTCTCAATGATGCGAAAGAGATAGGGATTGTCTTCTTTCTGGATGCGTCGCGCACCCGAAGTTGCTAGCGCGACTTTGTCGCCCGCGTAGTAGCTTGCCAGCGCCATGACGATCGAAAAAATTCCCGCAAGTCCAAGCGTGCCGTAGCCGGTATTGTAATAAGTTTCAAAAACCCAGCCAATTCCTAAGATGACAAGAATGAACAGGCCGAGGAGAAGGACGGTCTTGCGTTTGTTTGCCGTAATTTGGTTGTACATCGTACCGTTATTTCAGCACAGATGATAAAAAAAGTCAAAAAGACCTGTTCCAAAATGCAATGAAAGTGTCATTTTGTCATTCCGGATCGAGTCCAGGATGACATTCCGAAGATTATGAGAACTTCACTTCCGGGATTTTGCGCTCCGCTTCTTGGTCAATCTCGAAAAATTCCGCGGTTTTGAATCCCATGGTATTTCCAATCATATTGGTGGGGAATACCTGAAGACGCGTGTTGAAGTCGCGAACCTGGCCATTATAGAATCGCCGCGCGGCTTGGATTTTATTTTCCGTGTCACTTAATTCATCCTGCAGCTTCGCAAAATTTTCCGATGCTTTTAACTCTGGATAGCTTTCGGAAACCGCAAACAGGCTTTTTAAGGCTCCAGTGAGCATATTTTCCGCCTCTCCTTGATCTTGCGGGGTTGTTGCCTGCATGGCGCGCGCTCGAGCCTCGGTCACTTTTGTAAAGACGCCTTCCTCATGCGTTGCATATCCTTTGACGGTTTCAATGAGATTGGGAATGAGATCATGCCGGCGTTTCAGTTGAACATCAATATCCGCCCACGCCTCGGAAACGCGGTTTCGTAGTCGAATGAGGCCGTTGAATGTTCCCACGAGCCAGAGAATAATGAGAACGGGGATTGCGAGCAACATCCATGCGAGTGTGGTCATAAAAGTGGTGTTAAGAAAAGTTATTCCAAAATAGTGACTTCGCGGGCTTGGACGGTTTGGCTAGCGGTCACGTCTTCCTCTGCTTGAATCATGACCTCCTGACGAACGGATAGATCCGCACGGGATGCGAGGGCGTTGATCTCCGAGCCGTCCCCGTACTTTAAGACTGGAGAAGCAAAACGGATTTTTTTTCGCGTGATGGATGCGTTTTCCACATTAACCGTGTACATCTTTCCAGAAAGCGTCTGAAGGGTCATTTTCGCGTCTTCAATATTTGTAATGGTTCCGTTGAGACTGCGAGCGACCGGCGGATTTTCGGCCGCAAACAAGACCGGGGAGGCGGTCAGGGATTGGTCTTGCGTCCCGGAAGGGGTCTTGTTTTCATTTTCCGTCTCGCGAGCGGAAGATGCCCGCCCTGCAACGTCCAGCATCTGCCACAGGATCGCGAGTCCGAAGATCAGGATGAAGAACACGACGGCAACGACCGCGGGTAAAAGGGTCTGGGATGGCTTGGCTGGTCGGTTTGACATATTAAAATGAATTTTGTGTAACAAGCTGTGGAAACAGGATTGTCAACTTCCGTAGTTTATTATATAATTAGGTTCAGAATGTGTCAAAGATAAAATAAATAGACTTCCATGTCATTTTCCCACACGCACAAGTTCTTGGAACAATCCTCTCCGGTTGCCCTGCTTTGTTTAGGGATTGTTCTGGGAAGCGCTATTTTTGGTTTTATTCGGATTGCAGAGGCCGCATGGACGCCTCCGACTCAAAATCCCCCCGTCGATGACATTTCTCCGCCACTGAACACCTCCTCCGTTGGTCAATATAAAGAAGGAGCTTTGCGGATTGGGCAGGCACAAGATCCTGTATCTGGTGCAGAATTAGAAGTAAAAGGCGCCTCGCAGTTTGAGGGAGCAATCAAGCAAACCACTGGCGGTACGGATCTTCAGGCATTGGTCGTTCAAGGAGCGTCTCAATTAAAAGGGGATCTGACCGTGAGCGGTGTCACGACCCTCAATGACAACTTGACCGTGGCGACCGGGAAAGCCACGACGCTCGGTGGGCTGACAACGATCAATAGCCAGCTGAAAGTGAATAAAACGGATGAGAACGCCGTCGTGTCTACGCTAACCACAACAAACCCTGCCGCAACCTCTTCGGCGGTTTTTGGGGACGTGGCGGGTCAGGGAGGATACGGGGTTTATGGTCGGCAGAATAATGTGAGCGTGACGACGGGCGCTGGAGTGGCGGGTGAGAGCCGAGATGTCGCAGGAGTTTGGGGAAAGAGTGCGAGTTCCTATGGCGTTTGGGGAATGAGCACCTACGGATTTGGGGTTTATGGAAAAAGCACAGATAGCTACGGTGTGTCTGCGATCAGTACGAATGATCACGCGATCTACGCGAAGTCCACAAATGTGGACGCGGACATTGTTGCAATCTACGGCGAGAATGTTGGTGGCGGGAGCGGTGTTTACGGGACGGCAAGTGCGGTCGGAGCGTCAGGATTGTATGGTGTTCATACGGGATCCGCATCGAATCCAAATACTCCGGTTGCCGGGGTGATGGGTTTGACATCGCCTTACAATAACGAAAACAAGCATTGGTACGCAACCGGAGTGCTCGGGCAAGCGGCAGGTATCACGAATAATGCTGGAAAAACCGTCCGAACTTATGGAGTTTTTGGCCGAGCTGGGACGCTTTCGGGAACCGATTCCAGCGCCCTGTCGTACGCAGGATTTTTTGCCGGTTCGGTTTCTGTCGGGATCGTTGGACTGCTGGACTACACGTCTGAAACCGCTTTAACAACATCGAGTACAAATTCTTACGCGTTGAGTGCGTGTCTCATGGAGGATACAAAAACCGAGGCATTGGGGTGTGCGCAATTGGGCGGTCCAACTTACTTAGCCTATTTTTACAATAAAGCCGGACAAAGCCGTGATGTGCTCTTGGGAACGGGAGTGGATCTTGCGGGGAGTGAGGCCTATGGTGACACGGACGGATCCCATTATATCGTTGGGAATGTGGTGTCGCTCCGTGATGCGGTGTTTCCCGCGCGCGGACTCATTATGGTGGACGAATCGCCGGCAAAACAGGGTACGCTCTACCGCGCTTATATTTTTAACAAGGATTGGAAGTTTGATGAGATTTCCTCTTGTCAAGAAGTGTTGATTTGTGCGGATCGAGACACCATCCAGCGCACCTATTACAACGGCTCGCAGTGTGTGACGCAAAATGAGGATTGTCCGCGGACGGTGGGATCAGATTACTGCAAGGCGGGTGCATGCACATCGCAGTGTGATTATCAGGGCTATACCTGTATTCCGAATAATCAGGCCTGTGGCGCGGTGAAGAGCGCGACGTGCGGACCGGCAACGTACTGTTGCGATACAACGGTTCCGACAAAATGATGAACACCTTCTCACGCATTGCCGGTGTCGCGGGGCTCGCGATATTGATCGCGGGGCTCGCCGTCCCTCTTCAAGCGCAGTCGCCCGGGAATGTGACCGGGTGGGGATGGTCGGGTTACGACCGTGGAGGTAACCAGCCCCACTTCGGCTGGATTTCGATGAATTGCGAGAACATTTACAACAAGCAACCGCAAAAGAAGTGCCGGGCTCCCAATGGGGAATACGGCGTGTCACTAGATTTTGAGACAGGATTTTTTTCCGGGTACGCGTGGAATGCTGCTGGCGAGGGCGGAGGATTGGGTTGGATTGACTTTGCCCCTCGGGCATTTCCGGGCACGACTGGCGCGAATGCTACGGTTCGGTGGAATAAGCAAACGAATAAGATCGAAGGTTTTGCTCGCTGGTTGACATTGGACGAAGAGGGGAAGATCCACGGGTACTCGGATTGGGGGTGGACGCAATTTGACCACGAAAAATCAAATACGGTCTCCATTGATCCAGTAACCGGCAAGCTTTCTGGCTACGCCTGGACGGGCGGCGGGGAAACACCGGAAGATGATGACGAGCAAGTCGGCTTGGGGTATCTGCAGTTCGATCACGGAAAAGGGAATGAGCCGCAGGTGGATCTCGTGACTGGAAAAGTCACGGGGTATGCATGGGAGAGTAAAGTCGGATGGGTAAAATTTAGTGATCCCATCGACCCATGGGACAATGAGGTGACTGTGGATTTTCAGACCGGCTATTTTTCCGGATACGCATGGAACGAAAAATTGGGATGGCTGAACATGACGCCAAATCCGTTTCCAGATGAACCGAATTATTCTGCGCGGGCAATTCTGCGAGATGAGCATCGGCAGGGCGACCCCTATGGAAATTACAGCATCGGCGATATCGTGGGTTGGGCGCGGATTCAGGAGTTAAAAGAAGAGGGGGAGCGGCATGGGTACTTGGATTGGGGCTGGTTGAAACTGCACTTTACCAACAATGATCCGGTGTGGAATGACCTCGGATCCACATTTCTCGATGGCAACAGTATGACCAACGAGTTCCATGGATTCGCGTATTCTGGAAGCGGATCCTCGAGTCATGCGGCGGGTATTCCCACGCAAGATGGAACAAACGGTATTGGATGGATTGGTTGGCATTCTGGCCAGCGGTATATTCCCCCGACAACAAACTTTCCATATGTCACAACTGAAGGTGGGCCAATCTACTCACAAAAGGACGTGGGGGATGCTGAAACATTTTCTGCGCCAGATAACCCAAAACGATTTAATGCCACTTATCTCATTCTTGCGAACGGTTCCATCCAGCAGTTTGAAACCAAAGCAGAACTCGATGGCGGCATTCCGGGAACCATTGAGGAATTTGAAGAAATCCATCTTCCTTCAACGCTGAATCAGTACACGAACAGTCTTGGCCGGATTGATCTTCCGGGGCTAGGCGTGCCCGGAACAGTATCGGGAAAAAATCGCTATTTTCACACACTCAAGACATACACCGGCAATACGAAGGCGAGTGGTATCGGGGAATTCAACAGCCCATTAAATCAAACCGTGATTGTTGTGGATGGAGATTTAACGGTTGATACCCCCCTCGTGCTGAAAAAACCTGGACAGGGGAGTGGGATCGGGGGCGGTGGACTCGTCATCATTAATGGAGATCTCATCATCCAAAAAGATATTCAATACGCTTCGAACGCGAAAATCAATGACTTTACGGAGTTGCCGTCCGTGGCATGGATCGCGAATGGCGATGCGGAAAGCGAGAAGGGGAATATCACGATTGATCCGAGCGTGGGAAAACTCGCGGGCATGTACATGGCGCTCCCAGACGCGAGTCAGGGCGGCGGAAAGATTTCTACCGGCAATACCGCCGTCACTCAACTGGTGGTCACCGGACTGCTCCTTGCGCGGGATTTCAACTTTCAGCGTTCGTTCAACGGAACTTTGCAGAATCCAGAGCCGGCAGAACGGATCAGCGATGATGGGCGCCTATTCGTGAATCCACCTCCGGGTCTCCAGGACTTCGCGCAAACCCTGCCGTTATGGAAAGAGGCAATTCCTTAAAAGAATTTCATCAAACATGGGATTATTTGAATCACATCACAGTTACCTTGGAGTGGACATCGGATCTTCGGGGATTAAATTAGTAGAGCTTGGCGATGATAAAGGCCGAGCCCGTCTTGTGACCTACGGATATACCGAGCGTTCCGCGGATATTGTCCGTGTGGATTCCAAAGAGAATCGAGAGATGGTTATTGAACTGTTGAAGTTATTGCTGAAAAAATCGCAGGTGACGTCTAAGAAAGTCGTTGGCGCATTGCCGAGCTATGCCGTGTTTAGCTCCATTATTGATCTGCCAGCGATGCCGCACAAAGAGCTGGCCGAGGCGGTTCAATGGGAAGCGAAGAAGTTTGTGCCGATGCCCATTGAAGAAATGATTTTGGATTGGCGAGAACTGGAGCGCGATGTGGTGACGCGTTTGGAAGGATACAGCTTTCGATCTGCTGGCGCGAGCGTTCGGCCTCTTGCGGGGACACCTAAGGAACCGTCAGCCCCCTTTCTCGGCGGCGGGGTGACGCCGGAGAAGAATTTGTCATCCGGCATGGTGAAATCGAACGGAAGTCATCTCCAGGGGAAAAGCGGAACAAAAGTATTGATCACCGCCGCTCCAAAAGCGCTAGTAGGGCGAATGATTGAAATTTTTAAGGCCGCGGGATTGGAGTTGAGTATATTGGAAACAGAGACATTCGCACTTCTTCGTTCGGTGATTGGGAATGACCAGTCTCCGGTGATGCTTGTAGATTTTTCTGCACGCGTGACGGACTTGAGTATTGTCGTGGCGGGAACGCCGTTGATGACGCGCAGTATGGACATCGGCGGAGAGTTGATTACGAAGACCATCGCGAGCACGCTCAATATTGATGTGGATCGTGCGGAGCAGTTTAAACAGGACATCGGCGTGATGGCATCGGCGCGTGACGGAAGTCAGATTCATAAGACGATTGAGTTTGCAGTAACCTCGCTCATCAATGAAATCCGGCACATGCTAAATGTCTATCAGAGTCAGCAGGGTCAGCCGATTGAAAAAATTGTTCTTGCGGGCGGGTCGGCGTTTTTGCCGCATCTGCCGCAGTATATGAGCGAACAGCTTTCGTTGAAAGTCGTGATTGGAGATCCGTGGGCGCGGGTGGTTTATCCCGTCGAATTGAAGCCCGTTTTGGAAGAGTTAGGTCCAAGGTTTGCCATTGCAACAGGTCTCGCAATGCGGGAGATCGTTTAATCTTGAGGCATCTTCATGGCGGAGGTAAATTTGGTCACGGGCGGCGGGTCGCAGGATCCGGACCAAGAAAAAAAAGCAGCAAAATCGTCGCCGGATATTGTTTATACAAATCCGACAAGCGAATCATCCTTACGCGCTGATGAAAAAATAAAACAGCCGTGGATGGCGCACCTTTCGCGTCCTTCTTTTTTGCATATGCCGTCGGCGAATGAAACACCGGTTGCTCCGCCTCTAGAATCGGCTCGCCATCCGGAAGTGATGCTACCAAAGTCTCCTGCTGAAAAAGCGACTGTCGCTCCTTCCAAGTCTCGATGGCGATTTTCTCTTCCGAGTCTGGATCACCCAACGAAGAAGAAAAAGGCGATGAAGGGGGATGCTGGAATTTCTCCCACGTGGGAGAGTGATCCGCGTTCACTTGGAGATCTTACCGGCGGGGGAATGCCGCATGAGGGGGGTTTTGAGATGAACCTCATGCCGTCGGTGGTCCGGCCGGAAAACGATCCCCGTCATCGTCTGATTCAACTCCTTTGGGTTGCGGGCGTAACGATGTTAGGCTTGACGGTTATCTACGTTGGTCTGTTGGTCTATGAATCGCGGTTGACAAACGAAGGGGATGCGCTAACGCAGGAATTGCAGACGGTGGGGCAAGAGTTGGCGAAAAAAAAGGAGATTGAGGAACGTGCCAAATTTCTTCAAGGAACTCTGAAAGATGCCGAGTTCCTTCTTCATCATCATATTTATTGGACGCATGTGTTTGCGGTTTTAGAGGATTTAACGCTTCCAGATGTTTCCTATTTGTCGCTCACAGGGGATACCACGGGGACGCTTTCGCTTCGCGCGCAGGCAAAAGATTTTGCCACCGTGGCCGATCAGGTGCGCGTCTTTCAAGAGGCAATAGATCGCATTGCTTCCATTTCTGTCACCAGCGGCAGTGTTGAGGAGGGAAGCGTCGCAGAAACGTTGGAGGAGAGTACTGAAGAGGTGGTCGAGTCTTCGGTTTCCATTCCCAATGTTGTTCAGTTTGATTTGTCGTTGACTGTGACCGCCGATGTCTTATTGAAATCTCTTGACGAGCTATGACGAGTTCTCATCTTTTCCAACAACATCCGACGCTGACAACAGACTCCCATTGGCTGGTAAGATTTTTTTGGCCTATCGCCTTTGTGATCGCGTTGGGGATTGCAGTTCCGACGGCGCTTGGGATCTTGGGGCCAAAGTTCGCCACGCTCCAAGGAACATCCCGTTCGGATCTTGAAGAAAAACGTCAAGCGCTTTCTGACGCCCGAACGCACCTCTCGCAAATTCAAATTCTTGAGGAAAAACTTTCCAAAATGTCTCAGGAGGAGATCCGAAAAATTGAACAGCTCCTCCCGCCGGTATCCAACAAAGCAGAACTTTTTACATTGTTAGAAAGCATGACGCATAATCGGGGTTTGAATATTCACACGATCAGCATCGTCCCATCGGAATCTTTTGCCCGTCTTTCGGCCGGCGCAGAAATGAAGAATGCAACGATCGGCGTGTGGGACGTGACTCTCGTCGTGAGCGGCGTGCAAAGTTATGAGCTGTATAAACAATTCTTGTCGGATATCGAGCAGAACTTGCGCTTTTACGACCTTGTGTCCGTGAGTTACGCGCCGGGCTCGGATCAGCAGACGTTTAATCTGAAGACCTACTATAAAAAGACAACGCCATGATGGTGGAACAACGTCATTCAAAGCGTCAGTGGATTTTCATCATGATTTTGATTGTGCTGATCATCGTGACGGCGTTATTTTTTGCGCGAGATTCAAGTGTGACGATTTTACCGGAAAAAGAAAGGGAGCTGCCGGTTTCCTCGCGGCTTGTGTTGAAGTTAAATGATCAATTGTTTTTAACGCGATCTTATCTCTTATTGCGTCCAACCCTCGTGGCGCCGCAGCTGGAAACACAGTCGGCGCTGGTTGTGGATCCGTATCAACCTCTTCCCCCAACGGATTTTATGGTGGTTAATCCGCAAACGGGTGACCGAGTAATCCTTCAATGGAAGGATGCTAACGACCTTGGCGCGAGTACGGTCAAAATTTACCGCAGTCAAGATGAAGGATTGACGTTTGAAGTTCTGGACACGGTCGCGCGGGGTGAGGAGAAAGTTGTTGATTCCGCAGTTGTTGTTGACCGCGGGGTTGTGTACCGCTTAACAAGCGTCAATCAAGAAGGTGTTGAGTCTGTTTCAACGCCGGATGTTGCCGCCGTTCCAACAGATACCATTGCTCCCCAGGCGCCGACAGATGTTGTCGTGACGCCAACGCCCGGAAAAGGAGTCGTTCTAACATGGAAAAAACCGACGGAGGATGATCTGGCGGGCGTGCGGATCTACCGTTCCATAGAAAAAGGAGTTTTGGGAACCTTGATTGCCGACCGCGTGACAGGAGAAAGCGCGCTTGATGAAACCGCGGAAAGTGGCGTTGTGTATCATTATGTTTTGACGAGCGTTGACGCGCACGGGAACGAATCCGCGCATCGCATCCCCCCAGCCGCCGGTCGCGCCAATCCGTTTATTCCCTTTTACGCCGAATGAGTTCTTCTCCCGTTTCTCAAACTCAACAACTCCTTGACTTTTTGCTTGAAAAAAAGTTGATTTTTCCTGCCAAAATTCAGGAACTCAAGGAGGAGGGTTTGGAAACAGGGAAAGATTTACTCGCACTTCTTGAGATGAAAGGGGGTGTGGCGGAGGAAGATCTATGGCGGGCAAAAGCGCAGGTGGCGAAGATGCCGTACGCGGATTTATTTGGATTTTCGATCGTGCCGGAAGTCTTAAATCTCGTTGGAGAAGAGCTGGCTACAACCTATCAGATTATTCCCATCGAGAGAAAAGAGAACGTCGTCAAAGTCGGCATGGTGAATCCGAATGATTTTAAGGCGCTTGGCGCGTTGGAATTTATTGGCCAGCGCCAGCAGATTCAATGGGAAATTGTGATGGTTTCCCCCGCGGGATTTCATGCGGCTTTAAAACAGTATGCTTCGTTGAAACAAGAAGTGGATGAAGCGATTCAGGGCGCGGGAGAGGAATTGCTGACGCGGCTGCCCGAGGAGCTCGCGGAAGGCAATGTGGAGGAGGTCGTCAAGCACGCGCCAGTGACGAAGATGGTGTCAGTGATTCTTCGGCACGCAGTGGAAGGGAAGGCATCCGATGTTCATATTGAGCCCCTCGCGAACGAAACTCGCGTCCGGTATCGTGTGGACGGTATTCTTCATACATCCCTTATTTTACCGCGGGAAGTTCATGATGCGATTGTCGCACGCATTAAAGTCATGGCGAATTTGAAAATTGATGAAACTCGTTTGCCGCAGGACGGGCGATTTCGGATGACTGTCAGCAGTCGGGAGGTGGACTACCGCGTGTCCACGATGCCGCTCATGAACGGAGAAAAAGTCGTCATGCGAATTTTGGATACTTCAAAAAATCTTTTGGATTTGGAGGGGTTGGGATTTCGCGGTCGTCAACTCGAGCTCATTCGGGAGAATATCCAGCGGCCGCATGGGATGTTTCTTGTGACTGGACCCACGGGTTCTGGAAAATCCACAACACTTTACGCGCTCCTCACGATTTTGAACAAGGAGGGGGTGAATATTATTACGCTGGAGGATCCGGTGGAATATTTTATCCGCGGGATTAACCAGTCTCAAATCAATCCCGATATTGGCATGACATTTTCGGTCGGTCTTCGCTCAATCCTGCGACAGGATCCGGATGTGATCATGGTTGGGGAAATTCGCGATACGGAAACCGCTGAGTTGGGAACCCATGCGGCGTTAACGGGTCATATCGTGCTTTCCACCCTGCATACCAACAACGCGTTTGGCGCCGTCCCTCGGTTGGTGGATATGCGAATTCCGCCGTTTTTGATCGCTTCTAGCATGAATATTGTCGTGGCCCAGCGCCTCGTCCGCCGGATTTGCGAATTTTGTCGTGAGCCGCTTCAGGTTCCGGATTCGCTGGAGCGGGAAGTTTGGGGAGAATTGGAATTGCTACAAGGGTCTTCGCTCCCGAAAGATGTTCACCTCACGAAGCCGTTGACATTCTATCGCGGGAAGGGTTGCGCGCGATGCGAAGAAGTGGGATACCGCGGGCGGCTTGTGATCGCCGAGGTTCTTGAAATTACGAATGACGTGAAGCATATCATTTCTAATGATCCGGGGAATGTGGAGAAGATGCGAGCCGCGTTTACCGCGTCGGGGATGCTCACCATGCGGCAGGACGGGATCTTCAAAGCCATCCAGGGATTAACAACCATTGATGAAGTATGGCAAGTCACTCGCGAAGATTAACCAAAAACACTCCTCGCATTTTGCTTGTGGAGGATGATAATATTTTGGCGGGGATGTATAAAAAGAAATTTCAGTTGGCGGGGATGAAGTTGGATCACGCGAAGGATGGCAGTGAGGCATTGAAGCGCGTCCGTCGAAAGTATCAGCTGATTTTGTTGGATATTCTTCTCCCGCATCACGACGGGTTTGAGGTTCTAACGAACATTCGCGCCTCCCGAGAGAATGCGTCCACTCCAGTGTTTCTCTTGACAAACCTGTCCGATGTCGAGACCGTTGCACGCGCACGCTTGCTCAATATTCAAGCGTATCTCATCAAAGCGCATGTGACGCCGCTCGAAATTGTCACAAAAGTTTTAAAAATACTCGAACCCGTATGACGCTGAATACTGCTGAAACACTCGCCATGGGTAAGCTCTTGTCTGTAGTTGCAGAGTATCATGCCTCCGACCTCCATCTTTCCGTTGGCAATCCGCCCGCCCTTCGGATTCAGGGAGAGCTTCGACCCATGAATGATCAGCCGGTCGTAATTCCCGAGTTTGTTCAGCGGCTGGCGGAAACGTGGCTAAATGCCGAACAGCAGGCGCAATTGGAAAAAAATCGAGAAGTTTCAATCTCCTATACCTTTCAGGACAAAACGCGATTCAAAATCCATCTGTTTTATCAGGAGGGGCATCTTTCCGCATCTCTTCGTCACATCACGGAATATATTCCGACGATTGAAGACCTGGGATTGCCGGATGTTGCGCGTCAGTTTACTTCACTTGATCGTGGACTGGTGATCTTTACGGGTCCGGCGAGTTCTGGCCGATCCACGACGGCAGCGGCGGTATTGGAGTTGATTAATCAAACCCAAGAGCGTCATATTGTGACGCTGGAAAATCCGATTGAATACCTGTTTGTGGATCAAAGATCCGTGATTGAACAGCGGGAGATTGGCCGAGATGCCTTAAGTTTTGAGCAGGCGCTGGAGTCCATTGAAGATGAGGATGCTGACTGTGTGTTTATTTCCTCCATGCATACCCCCGCGCTCATTGAAGCAGTGCTGGCGGTCGTCAATTCCGGCCATCTCGTTTTTACGATCATGGACACCGCGACAACCGTGAAAGCCATCGAGCAGATTATTTATAAGTTTCCGACCGACCGGCAGGAATATATTCGCCCCCAGCTTTCCGACGCGCTGGCCGGCGTCATCGCTCAAACGCTTGTTCCACGCACGGATGGCGGTCGCGTTGCGGCCACGGAAATTCTTATTCCTACGCAAGCGATCCGCACGATTATCCGAGACGGTGTCATCTACCAGCTCCATAATATTCTTCAGACCTCGCGAGAAGAAGGGATGATTTCCATGGATGCGTCGCTGGCCGAGCTTGTTCGCAGTGGGCAGGTTTCTCTGGAGGTCGCCCAGAAGATGGCGCAGGACGCAAACCAGTTTCAGGCATTCCTCCGCGGCGGGATGGTTAATGAATCCAGTCTATGATTTTTGATTATAAAGCCAAGGACGCCAGCGGGACGACCGTGCAGGGAGTGGTCGAAGCGCCGAGTATGAAAGTAGCGGCAGATTTGCTCAAGGATCGTCATCTTGTAATTCTTTCGTTGATGGAGCGTAGGAAGCCGATTGTGTTTGGTTCGCTGACCGGTCTCATCAACCGTGTTCCGAAACGGGACTTAGTGATTTTTTCCCGCCAGCTCTCGGTTATGGTTTCCTCCACCGTTCCCATTGTCCGAGCCCTGCGAACGCTCGTGCTTCAAACTCAAAACGTGCCGTTCAAGGTCATTATTTCGGACATCGCCGATGAGGTGGAAGGCGGTGCGCGGCTCTCGGCTTCTCTGGGAAAGTATCCCACGGTTTTTGATCCATTTTATATCTATCTCGTTCGAGCGGGGGAGACGACCGGCAAGCTGGATGAGACATTGAATTATCTTGCGGATCAAAAAGAAAAAGATTACGATTTAACGAATCGCATCCGTGGAGCCATGATTTATCCTGCCTTTATTGTGGCCGGTCTTACCGTCGTGGGAACTATCATGATGATTTTTGTCATTCCAAAATTGGTGGATGTTTTAGCGGACAGCGGCGCGGAACTTCCGCTCTCCACGCGGATTTTGATTGGGTCGAGTAGTTTTCTGCAAGCGTGGTGGTGGCTCTTGGCGTTGGGGATTCTTGCGGTCATCGGAGGCGTTGTCATGTATCGCCAAACCCCATCGGGTCAGCGAGTGTTTGATTGGACGCGGATTCATCTGCCGATTTTTGGACAGATTTTTCAGAAGGTGGCGCTTACGCGATTTGCGCGCACGCTCTCCAATTTGCTCAAAAGTGGCATCCCGCTCGGCCGCTCCTTGGAACTGGTGTCGGATATTGTGGGGAATGTGATCTATCGGGACTTGATCCACGCGACGATTGCGGAAGTGGAAGCGGGTCATTCCATTGTCACTGTATTTTCCAAGAGCTCGGATATGCCGATCATGGTTTCGCAGATGATGAGCGTGGGGGAGCAAACGGGTAAGTTGGATCAAATTTTGCAATCCTTAGCGGATTTTTACGCTCGCGAGCTGGATAACAGCGTTCGCAATCTCGTCACGTTGATCGAGCCCCTCATTATGGTCGTTCTAGGAATTGCCGTCGGAATCTTGGTTGCCGGAATCTTATTGCCGATGTACAACTTATCCACAACGCTCTAGACATTGATTGTGGGATAAGGGATTTTCTGGTATAATTGAAATGATCAATTTAAATGAATCTTATTCGATGATCTTTGGTGATGATTTGGTCTAGACATCATCAGTGAAGTTCATCGCAACGCGAAAGGAGGTGACCTTCTTCAAATGAAGAAATACATCAAAGGGTTTACCCTTATTGAGTTGCTCGTCGTGATCGCTATTATCGGTTTGCTCTCCACGCTGTCCATTGTTTCGTTGAGCAGTGCGCGATCCAAGGCTCGAGACGCGAAACGCGTTTCCGATATGCGTCAGATTGGAACGGTCATGGAGGTATATGCATCGGATAATGCGACCTACGCTGTGACGGGATGTGCCAGCTCTGCTGTTAGTCAATGTACGAATACGGAGTTTGATGAACTTCTGCCGAATTATGCAGATTTCATTGACCCGAGCGAAGCGACAACGGCATGTCGAGCAGGCAGTGGTTCAGGTTGTACCTATGCCTTTGGAGCGACCATGGATGATAATGAGTACAGCATCTACTTCTTTACGGAAAATGATAATGTTCAGGGATTGGCAGATGGATTAACTGCGCATACGATGAATACAGTCGGATTAGATTAAAATGCACTTCCGAACACAATCCCCTCCGGATGTTCCGGAGGGGATTTGTTTTTTTGGAGGAGTCATAACACGAATCTAGAGACCATTTCAAAAATAATCTTCTGTCCGGTTGGGCGTCCTGCGGCCTCCAAACGTCCTCATCGCTCGTCGAAATATTGAGAATATTCCTCCTCGCGCTTCGGGGTTTTCAGCTCGCATACCATCCCAACCGTCACAAAGCTATTTTTGAGATGGCCTCTAATTATTTTCTGTCCTGATGATCCGTGATCAAATGATTGCTGATGAATGCTATAGGGGAGGCGCGGGGTTGATTTCAAGTCAAAAAAGCCGTATTCTGATCCTATGACAACCCTCAAGCTCCAGCGCATCGGACGGATCCTGCTTGCGGCCACTGCAGGGTTGGAATTTCTTTTTTACGTCCCAGGCGACAAGATGCATGTGGGGCTGACAAAAGTTTGGGTTTTGGAGGCGGGGCTTTTGGCGCTCCTCGGTCTTCAATGGTGGTTTGCGGAAGCTTGGATGCCCATGGTTCAGTCCGCCTGGCGTCGGTATCGCTTGGCACTCCTCCTCCTTTTCCTTTTTCTCGGGGTCAGTTTGATTTCCGTCATTCTTTCTCCTAATATCACTGTTGGTCTTTTTGGCCGGCCGTTTCGTCTGCAAGGGTGGATAACATTGGCGTTTTATGTTCTTTTTGTGTTGGAAATTTTTTGGAATATTCCTGCGCTCGAGGATGCAAAAGAATTTGTGTGGGGGATCGTCGGTGCCGGGGCGATGGTCAGCATCATGGGTTTTCTTCAGTGGTTTTGGCCTACGATTTTTGGACTCACATCCGCAGATATCGGCGTGGAATCCACGTTGGGACATCCGAGCTTTCTGGGGTCTGCCATGATTTTTTGGATTGGGTGGGTCGTCTTCGTTCGACTTGTGGGATGGTGGCCGACATCTCTTTGGGGTCGGATCGGTTTTGGAGTGGTTCTTGGCCTGGAAATTGTGGTTTTATTTCTCACCTGGACGCGAACCGCATGGCTGGCGGGTTTGGTTTTTTCTGCAGGTCTGCTTCTGATGTTGTTTTGGCGGCTAACCCCTCGGCAACGGTGGATGACGCTTGGAGGTTTGGGTATTGGAATCGTTGGCATTCTTCTCGCTGTCACAACCTTTCAACTTCTCCCTTCGTTTTTGGAAAAGAGTTCGCTCGTGGATTTTTCTTCCGGCACGGGTCGGCTCCGGGTGTTATGGTGGGGTCAGTCACTTCAAGCGTTTCACGAGCGTCCGTGGTTTGGGTGGGGGTCGGACGGTCAAGAGCTCGCACTGCTCAAACACGCGGATCCAGAAGAATGGGTGTGGGCGGGGGTGGATATGTACACGGATCGTGCGCATAATGAATATTTGGATCTTCTTCTCACCGTCGGAGTGGTTGGATGGATTGTTTTTTCGGCGTTTATCAGCAATACCGTGTCCCGAGCATGGGAGCGAACACAACGGTCTTCCACAAGCCGAATGGCGGTCATGTTGTTGTGTCTCATTCTGATCAGTCACGGCGTTCAGAGTTTGGCGAGTTTTGCAACGACAAGCATCTGGCTCCTCTTTTGGATGACGATGGCTTTCCTCATCCTTTTGGGTCATCCGCAATCCGCGCCAGATCCTCTGCGCGAATGGCGCCGTCCGCTGATCTGGAATATGGGCGGAGCCGTGCTAATGTTCGCGTTCTTTTTTTTCGTGCTGCGGGTTCCGCTTCAGGAGCGCGCCGTAGATCAAGTGGAAGCGTCGAGTAAGATTCCCGTGTATGAAGAAGTGCTGGCCGCAGTTCATGCCGATGAACGCGCCCAGCCTCTCCTGTCGTGGTCGGCGAAAAATCAACTCCATCGCCTTACATTTCTCGATTATCTTGCGGATTGGCTGGATCCCACGCTTCCGATTTCTTCGTCGCTCACAGTGCGGGGGGAATTTCGACAACGCTGGCCAACCGTGAAGGAACAATCCCTACGACCCATTGCGGAGAATTTGACGTTTGCAAAGTATTTGGTCTTTTTGGCATTGGAAGATCCCTCCGTGATTCCGCAGATGAGTGAGCAGTTTTTGGCAACACGGAAATTCTCCCCATTCTGGGCGGCGCCCCAGCAAGCATGGATTGCGGCGCTGAATGATGTCGGGCAATCGGATGCCGCGCTCGAACGCATCGGCCAGCTCGAAGCGCTCCTGCCGGATCCGTATGATGACCGAATTCTGTATGATTATCTTTCTTTGCGTCTCTTGAATGTATACGGATTTTTAAATACCGAACGCGGACGAGCATTGGAGAAGAAAGGGGAAACGCAATCCGCAGAGCGCGCGTATAAACTTGCAGCGACTCAACTCGAAAAGCCACAGACGGCGTTTGATCATCTTGTGCAACTTGCGCAAGCGCAAGGACGCGGTGACGAAGCTCAAGAGTGGAGAGCGCTAAAATCCCGCTGGATCCAGGAAGATCAAGCATTGGTTGTTGATTTATTAGAGTACCGCTATTAGGATTACTATGAAATTGCCTCTTCCGTATAATTATCAGAGAAAGAATGTCCATGCGCATCTGCGAATGCAAAAAGCTGTTCCTTTTCTCGTAAGTGAGTTGATCAATCTTGGAGTCCGTCTTCGCCGGTCAAAAATTTTACCTTCAGGCATGAAGGAGTTGGATGAGATTCGACTCCACGCAAGGAAATGGTCGGATTTAAGCGATCATTTAGAAAATCTCTTTGTCCTCGCCATGGAACAGCGGCCTCGGCTGATCGTCGAATTGGGTGTTCGTGGTGGTGAGAGTACGTTGGTTTTTGATCATGTCGCTCGGATATGTCATTCTAAAATTGTCAGTGTCGATCTTGAGGATTGCACGGATATTACAAATTTTTCCAACTGGACGTTTGTTCAAAAGGATGACGTTCAATTTGGTCGAGAATTTGGGGAATGGTGTCGGGAACATAACACAGATTCTAAAATTGATTTGTTGTTTTTAGACACCAGTCATTTTTTTGAACATACACTCAAAGAGATTGAGGCGTGGTTTCCATGGTTATCTGATCGGGGCATCGTTTGTTTCCATGATACCAATATGCGTCGGATTTACCGGCGGAGGGATGGGAGTCGAGGGGTGGGATGGAACAACCATCGAGGGGTTATTCGGGCAATTGAACAGTATTTTCACAAGGCATTTGATGAACGGCAGGATTTTGTTGATTTATGTAATGGCTGGATCATCGAACATCATGCAAATTGTAGCGGATTGACCGTCCTCAAGAAGATAAAAGTTTCTGAAGTCGAGCGTTGATCGTTTTTATTGTTTGCAGATCTTCCGAGGACAGATTGGATCGGAGACTGAAACGCTCCACAGCGGTTTCGTAAACGGTCTGCGCTTCTTGCATGCGATCTTGGCGTTCATGGAGCATCCCAAGTTGCAGATAATATTTTGGATGATTCCACGGGTCGAGGCGAAGTGATTTTTGGGACATTGCGATCACCGCTTGAAACTGCGGGTCGTCTTTCGAGATTGCCATCCGCTTGATGTCTGAAAGCAGAAACCATGCATCGGCATCGTGAGGTGTGAGCATTGTCCTCAACGTCGCCGCTTCGGCCGCTTGTTGATAATGATGATCTTTTTCTCCAAGACGATCGAGGATCATATTCATTTCATTTTGCGCGCGGGTGCGAAGCAGAGAAGATCGTTGGGGCGTAAGACGTTCTGCTTGGTCAAGGTATGGCGCCGCCAGCAAACTTCCTTGGTATGACTGCTGGAGTTGTTTGGCGGTTTGGAGGAAAATTTCTGAAGCTGTAAAACGGGAGAATCCGATCCAGACAGCGATCAGTGTCGCGCTCCAAAGCCAAGGCCATGGAGAGGAGGGGGACGGACGCGCAGGTGCTACCCGCGCCGCGGCTGATTTTTTTGTCCAAAGGATTCCCAGTGTCAGACAGAGCAGGATCCACGGCAGGGGCGCTAACCAATTTACAAGAAACGTGCTTGCGACAAGAAAGATGAAAAGGGATCGAGTGAGGGCAGAGTGGATGTTGCGAGTTTTCCAGAGTGCGGTTGCCACAAAACCGATGATGATGGTAAATTCAATGGTGCCCCATTCCGAAAGCCCTTGAAGGACTGCGCTGTGCGGCGCGAGGGAGAGATTGATCCAGTGATCGGCTTGTTCCGGAAGGAAGAGCGGAAGTTGACCCGCGCCGATTCCTAGCCATGGATGGTTGCGGATGATCGTCAGTGTCCATTGCCATTCATCTCCCCAGAGCGGGATGTTGAAGAAAGATCTTGCGATAGCGGTCACCATCAAAAAAACGGCGGAAAGCTGTCCAAAACGTCGCCAGGAGCGGGATGTTTGCAGATCCGAAAACGCAAGAGGTAACGCGAGGAAAAGAATGGAAAGGTCTGGATGATATTGAGATCCTTCGGCGAACTTCACGATGGTTGCGAGACTGATTCCGCTTCCAAGAATAGAAAAAGTCGCGGGAAGAGAGGTGGGCGAAAGAAGGGTATGGGAGGAAAGCGCGCATCCTGCAAAGACGCATAACCCCAGAAGGAGCGTGATCCCAGGGAGAAGGGTTTCTGGATAGAACGGATGAAGGAAGGTTATTGCGGTGGTGATTCCTGCGGCGATCCACCACATCTTTGGGAGGGTTTTCCAGGAATGTTGGAGGCTTGGGATGAGCGCCAATAGCGCGGCAATGAGGAATGTTCCGGCAATGAGAAAGGAAAGGGGTTGTTGGGGAGTGGAGAAAAATGCGAGACTGATCGTGGCGGCACCAAGGATCCATGGGACGAATCGGCGCCACCTTCGCCAGTCTGTAGATTCCAACGGTAAAGGAGCGTCGTCTGCGGAAGGCGAAAGTACGAGTGCGGAAAGAAAGAGTAGAAGGGGTGCGAGATGCAGGAGAATGCGATTCAGCGAGGATCCGAGATGCCATTCAATTGGCAGCGGAGTGATGATATAGACCAATCCATACGCAAGAGCCTGCAGGAGGAGTGCGATCCCCAGAAGAGCAACAGCGGGATGGATGCGTGGCGCATGGCGAATTTTTTGGATCAGGAGTATCAGCATGCTTGCCGCGACAAGGATCCAGAGGATGCCCCACGATTCCCAGAGAAGAAATTGACGCAGGATGGCTTTGATAATCATTTGCGCGCGGTCGAAATGAAAAATCACGGGACTTGCAAAGAGATCCGATGCAAACCCGCGGCTCCATTGGAATAAACGCCAAGGGAGGGCGAGGAGAACGGCAAGCGCGATCGCTCTAAGTGCATTGGGAAAATTATTTCGGTGCCGCAGGCCATGAATCAAGAGGATGATGCTGATCATCACGAGCCAGATCATTCCTTCATTTTTCGTCCAAGCGGCAAGGCCGGTAAACAGTCCGCAAAGGATCCATGCTCTTGATGGGTTGGCGCGGAATGCCCGAAAAAGATTGATTCCACTGCCGAGAAAGAAAATGGCCAGTGGGAGGTCTGCTTCCAAACTCATCCCCGCTGTTTTGAATAGGATGGGAATGCTGATGAGTACAATGGACCACAACAAGGCAGATCTTCTCCCGATCGCGTGGCGAAGATTGCTCCAGAAAATTCCAATGCCGCTCGTAAAAAGGACGGTGTTTGTCGCCTTTAGCAACGGCAGAGAAAATGTTCCCATCCATTGTGCGATCCAATCCCAAAAGAGAGGAATGTGCAGGGGGTAATCCCAGTGGCTGTACAGGGTGTGGTCATACCGAAAAAAGGTTCCGGTGAGTCCATCATCTAGGAAAAATGCGCGAGCTTTGAATGCCCAGATCGCAAACGAGTCCACTGTGTTCATTGGCCACTGAACCGAAACAAATCCGAGAACGCCGACCAGCGTCATCAAGACGAAAAAAAGCAGAACATCAAGAGGTTGGATGATCTTCCATAGCATCGAGATGGACGGGAGTTCGAGATGAGGAAAAACCGGTTCCGATGGATGATGGGAGAGATGAGCAAGTGCGACTGCGATCCATGGAGCGATGAGCCATAGGAGATTCCACGGGATTCCAAGGATGTTGGTGAAAAACAGTTCCAGCGATACCGCGCCGCTACCAATCAAAAAACTCGTTGCAAAGAGTTCTAATCGAGACGGGGGCAATGCGTGCATGGACCATAGGAGGATATAGCCCACAAGCACGGTTGCTAGTAGCGCCAGGATCCACAAGAGCGAAGTGATTATTTCCATGTCCGCTTTAGCAATGAATAAGATTCCTGATCCAGCACCGCTTCAAATTTTTCTTGTCCGATGATATTCCCTTGAATCGGTTTTTCGAGTAGAATATAGAGATAGGGATCGTCGTACGGTTCTTGTGAAAGAAGATCGTTGGTTTCATGATAGGAAAAACAGCGCAACCGGCGCGGGTATAAGAAAAAATTGAGACGCTGAAGCGGATGTGGTAGACATTTTGGCGACCACCATGCAATCGTCGCTTCGCGCGGGAGCGCGGTTTGAAGGGTTGTGTCCCATTGGTTAACGAATAGGCTCTCGGGAGAGAAGGGCGGGATTTGATTCAACATAAATGCAAAAATAAAAAGAGCGATCGCGCAAAGAATGAGAAGGGCGGCGTCATAGACTCTTGACTTCATTGGTGGGATGTGATATGACTTACCGATTCAGCGTCGAATATCAAATGAATATTTCCAAACATTTTTTCAATTATACCATTTCTCTCCTTCTTCTCCCATGGGTTCTTTTGCTTTTGGGGGGCATTGCGGTACTCGTGAAGCGGTCATCGTCTGGCCCTGTTTTTTTTCGTCAGGAGAGACTCGGCCGCTGCGGGAAACCATTTACCATGTGGAAAATCCGGACGATGGTGGTGGATGCAGAAAAGAGGCGGGAGCAACTCTATGCGCAGAATCAAGCAACGGGTTTGCTTTTTAAGATGGATGACGATCCGCGTGAGACGCGATTTGGCCGTATCCTGCGCCGGACGGGTTTAGATGAACTTCCGCAGATCTGGAATGTCCTCCGAGGAGAGATGTCCCTTGTGGGACCTCGACCTCTTCCGCGTCAAGATATTCAAGAGGCATGGTTTGCACAGCACCAGGAATTTCGTCCGCTTTGGGAGAAGCGTCAGTCCATCTTACCAGGCGTCACGGGTCTGTGGCAAATTCGTCCAACGAATCGGTTTTCGTTTGAAGAGATGCTCACACTGGACTGCGCGTATGTGGATCACATGGGAATCCGAACAGATGTAAAGATTCTTTGGGGAACATTTTCGAGAGCATTTTTGAGATGAATCTGCAAATCCATGGTCGAACGGTTCTGTTATCCCTGATCGCCTGCGGCGTCCAGGATAACAATGATGACTAGCAGACAGCGTAGCCAGCATTGCAGAATAATGCTATAATATCTTCATGATATGGGTTTTTTTATGCTTGTTATTTTTGTTGGGTTTGATTGCCGGAAGTTTTCTTAATGCTCTTCAATGGCGTCTCCCGCAGTCGAAAACGATGTGGGGTCGATCCGAGTGTGTCCACTGCCATCATCCGCTTGCGCCGAAGGATCTGATTCCGGTGTTGAGTTTTTTGTTTTTGGGCGGGAGATGCCGATCCTGCCGGAAGCCGATCCCAGGAGCCTATCCTCTTACGGAGTTGGCAATGGCAATGCTGTTTGTGCTCGCAGGAAGTCTCTGGATTCGTGGGGATTCCTTCAGTACGTTGTCTGTTCTTGATTTTCTTAGTCTCGGTCGTAATCTTTTGGCTCTTTCCGTGCTTGCCGCGATTTTTTTGATTGACCTTCGGACATTCCTCATTCCCGATGAGTTGACGATCCCTTCGATCGCAGTGTTTGCGGTGTTGAATCTTTGGCTCGGCATGACTTGGACGTCTCTTCTGGCGGGCGTGCTCGTCGGTGGTGGATTTTTCCTCTTTCTCTATCTTGTGACGCGCGGACGGGGGATTGGCGACGGTGATATCCGTCTTGGCGCACTTATGGGCGTGCTGGTGGGATGGCCGCATATTTTTCTCGCTATTTTTTTCTCTTACATGATCGGCGCACCCGTGGCGATCCTTCTGCTGGCATTGAAGAAAAAAACACTAAAAGATCCCATTCCTTTCGGACCGTTTCTTACGTTTTCAGCAGCGCTGGTTTTGCTTTTCGGTTCGGTGATGCTTGAGCAAGTGATGTTTGTTTTTGAATAATCATGAAATGAAATCATCGCCAGTTGGGATGACGCTTGTAGAACTTCTTGTCACCGTTTTTATCTTTGTCGTTCTGACGACGATGATTGTCGTGAATTTTCAGCAGCTGGATCGCGGACGACTACTACGCGAAAATGTGACGCGGGTCGCGGACTTACTGCGCGAGGCTCGAGTGCAAACGCAGGCGGGTGTGCCATTGGATTCTCCGGATGGTGGGGATCCTATGATGCCGCCGGGGGGGTACGGAGTAGCTGTCGTATTTGGTTCCGGAGTCGCGGACCAGTATCTCCTGTACGCGGATTGGGATGGAAACCATCTGTATGACCGTGGGAGGGATGATGTCGTTCTTCGAAAAAAATTATTGGATCGTAATGTCGTGGTGACAGCGTGCAAACAGAAAGATCTTCTTCCGGCCTGTGGCGGGGTCTGTACCTGTGATCTTTCGTTTCAACCCCCCAAGCCCGCAACGTATGTGAATGGTGATTTGTATCAGGAAGTGGAAATGCGGTTTGAGCTTGGAGATGGTCTTGAGCATTATCTTTACGTCAATGGCGCCATTGGCCAATTTGAAGAAAGCCCTCATGCGCGAATCCCATAAATTTCATCCCTTTCCGGTTGGCCAAAGCATGATGGAATTGTTGGTTGCCATCGCGGTTTTAATGTTTGGAACTTCAACCGCGCTCATGTTGGGGATTGCATCCGTATCTGCGGGGACGTCGAGTAACCAACGGCTTATTGCGATGAATCTGGCGCGCGAGGGAATTGAGGTCATCCGTTCGATGCGTGACAATAATGCGTTGGCAAGAAATGCTGGAGAAATTGTGGGGTGGGATGCGGATTTTTCTCCCGCGCAAACGCCAACAACCGCTATCGTGGACTTTGACGGATCCGATTGGGACGTGAAATTTCAGTATCGTCTGATCGGGGATTGCCAAGCGGATGCTTCATGCCAATTATTTCAAGATGCCGCCAACGGGTTCTACACGCATCAGGACTAGTGCAATACTGCAAAGCCGTTCTACCGTCTGATCAAGCTCCTTCCGATTTGTTTTGTGAGGGATCATCTGGGGTTTGCCATT
>CAYHVQ010000012.1:0-28627 GCA_964360435.1 uncultured Gammaproteobacteria bacterium | reverse complement strand
TGACGGTCAACTCACAGCGCTTGAATTCTCAAACCAAAACTGCGACTCACAGGGAGCCGCAGTTGGTGTTCTTTCCTAAAACCTACATCGTCGAGAGCTTCACACCACCTTTGAAGCTGGCGGCGTATCCCAAGAACCACTTCGACAGCGACATCTTGCTGGTTCCATCCCAGCCGTAGATCCGAACATTCGGGCCGCCACCGCTCCACGGACTGACGATCAGCTCGGAATCTCCATCTCCGTCCAGATCGGCTGCGGCAACGTCAATGGTGCCCTTGAACGTTGTGCCATACGGCATAAACCAATTCAACAGCTTGAATTTCTTCGTCGAAGCACTGTACTCGTAGACGCGGACATTCGCCCCGCCGCCGTTATTTGGCATCGTGACAATATCCGGAACGCCATTCCCGTTCACATCCGCAACAACGGTTCGCACCCCGCCCTTGTATTTGGCATCGTACGCCATGAATTGATCCAGACGGACGAGTTCATTCGCTGTTGTGCTGATGGTTGCTAGCCGTTTGGATCGCGCAGATCCCTTAAACGGCGTACTCCATTTGTAGACCTGGACATTCGGGCCGCCATTTCCTAATGGGGTTGCAATGATTTCTCGCGCATCATCGCCGTTGAAATCCGCAAAACGCAAATTCATCTCTCCCTTCCACGATGTCCCAAACGTATATGTCCAATCCATCAGAGCGAACTTGCTGGTCGTGCTATTGTAGCGGTAAGCCCGCACATTGCTTGTGGAATTTTTTGCCGGCGTCGTGATAATATCCTTTACACCATCTCCGTTAATATCGGAGACATAAACCTTCACGCCATTCTTCATGCCAGAAGAGTAGGCCATAAACCAATCCATGAGTTTCAGTTTCTTCGCCGCGCTATTCCAGGTGTAAATCCGGACATTCGGGCCACCGAGCGATCTCGGAGCGACAACCAAATCCAATTGGCCATCACCCGTCACATCATCCATGACGAGCGATGTCTCTCCTCGGAAGTCGCTGCCGTATGCTTGAACCCAATCCAAGAGTTGAACCGTCGGTATGTGGCCAACGTACTTATAAACTCGGACATTCGCGCCGCCTTGTGTTTTCGGCATCGTAATGATATCTCCAATCCCGTCATTATCCACGTCACCAAATAGCACTTTCACACCGCCCTTGAATGACGACTCATACGGCGTAAACTCCACTTTGAAATTACCCTGATTGTCGAAGATCCGAACCTTGGACTCCGAACCCTCTTCGATCCAAGCGACAATTTCTTTTGTTCCATCGCCATTCAGATCTGCTGCCCGGGCATTGAATTTTCCGCGGGTGGTTTTATTGAAAGCAAAGAAGGAGACTTTTACTTTTCCATCCGCGTCAATAACACGAACGTGCGGGGTCGCGGTATTGTACGGCGTAAAGATCAGATCCAACTTCACATTCGTCGGTGTTCCAATCACTTCATCATCCTGCTGTTCTTCTTCATTATTACTTGTAAACGTCTGATAGGTGATCGTGCGCTCTTTCGTCGAGGTTCCACCATCATTGACAGAGGTCATGATGATTGTATTCTCGCCCGCCCGCAGTCCGGAAACAACATGAGAGTACGTTCCATTGCTTGCAACGGTTACGGTAGCCGCGGTGCCGCCATTCAGCGCGAGAGTTGTGCTTGTCGGGCTCCCCGTGATCGTTCCCTCAAAGGTCACGCTATTGGAGGTGACGGTCGCGCCATCCTCCGGACTCGTCATCGAAATGACCGGAGCACTCACGGTGCCCGAGGTCGTCACAATCCCGAAACTGGTTAAGTGAGTCAACAATCCGGTAAGGGTATTCGTCTCCGTATTCAAGTCCAAACTAGAAACTTGATCATACGACGCCGCAGAATCATTGTAGTACCGCATGCTCAAATCGGATTCCTCCAACCCTTGATCCGCGAGTTCTGCTTCCGTATAGGAGATCGTCAAGACAGCGGTTCCGCTCAAATCCGTAATCGGTTGACCCTGCTCGGCTCCATCGGCGTGAGAAATTTCAATGCTAATGGCGTAATCCAAGAGCCGGCCTTCGGACTGCGACGGCAGGGTCGCATCCGGCGTTACCGTAACGGTTACTTGATCCGCGCTCCCAGTGATTGAATCTTTCGGAAACTCAAGGATCGTCCCATCGTCAAGTTCAAAGCTGTAGGCCTGGTCTGTGGAAAAAGTTGCATTCTGCGATTCCGGAAGCGTGTATGTCTCTTGCGCCAAGACAAGATCCACTTCTGCCGTGGTCTCTGTATCACTATACTCTTCGGTTTTCTCTGGTGAACGATACACGGCCGTATTTGTTTGTTCCACGGCGCTGACATGCCAGGCATCATCTTTCGTTACCGCAAGCTCGTAATGTCCGTTTTCATCCGTATCGGTGGTGGTGAATCCATTTGTTTCCGACCACGCGGAAACCGTCGCGCTCTCCCCAGTGCCGTTCAGCGTCACATCGCCCTCCATGATCGCATCCGAGACTCGGAATTCAAACTCCAGCTCCTTCGTCTCGTTGTCCGCCAATGTCACTTCCTGATACTTCGGATTGATGTACCCTTGATCCGGCGGGAATGTCACGGCAACGAAGTACGAATCTGCCGGCAAAGTTTGCGTGAAGTACCCATTCTTGTCTGTGGTGACGGTTTGCTCGAACCAATAGTAATAACTGGAATTGGCACCAATGGATTTCCCACCGAGCGTTTTACTGATATTCACGGTTGCGCCTGACACAACAGCTCCCGTTGGATCATATGCATATCCTTTAATGGTTGCCGTTGCCTTTCGCAGGGTAATCGTCTTTGTAACGGTTTTCCCAGATTCTGTGGTCACTTTCTCATCTACGGGTTCCTGAAACCACCCTGACCGCTGATCAATCCAATACGACAAGTCATATTCTCCCGGAGCAACCTTCATGGTTGCCGTGCTATCCCCATTGATGTATTGCCACTCATAAACCCCTTGCTCTGTATCGAACAGAGAAATATTCGCATAGGAAAGACTTGCGGCTTTTCCATCACTGTCCACAAAATTCACCTTCAGGGAGGCATCCTTTGCAACAACTTTAATCACCGCGTCCGTTACGGTTTGACCGGCCGTCACGGAATAGCTTTTATCCGCAACCGCGGCATACTCCGAGTTCCACAGCGACGCGCTCAAAACATACGTCATCGTCCCGATTGTTGGGCCGTAAACCGGGATGGAGAACGATCCGTTGTTGACCATCCCTCCGGTTCCAGAATACATCGAAGAATCGGAACCCTCCACGCGCGCGCTGATCCACCCGCCGTAAATTGAAGTGACTTTCACCCCAGCAGCATCCTGCATTGTTCCTTCAATCTTCGCGTTGGCGATTTTAATGGTGAAGTCCTTACTAAGAACGTTCTCATCTTTTTTCACGATCACCTCAATGGGATCATATGTTTGGAGATATTGAACATTCGGATCTGACGAATACGCGTACGCACTCACTTGATGCGTCCCCGGTGTGACGGATAAGGAATAGGTTCCCGTCGCGCTCGTTGTGGTCCATGCAGAATCATATCCCCCATCTTTTTTCCATGAGTACACGCTGATGCCAGAAAGCGCCTTCCCATTGGAATCCTTCACGGTTCCCTGAATGGTTGAACTCTTTGCAACGAGATAATTCGTCCCAAGATCTAACGTCTTCCCGTCTTCCGCCGTCACGGTGCCAATACTCGGAGCGCCAAACGAATTATCGTACATGTACACGGTAACCTCGTATGTCGCGGGAGCAAGATTCATGGAAAATTCGCCTGTGCTTGTATTCACTGAACTCCATCCATACGCCCCCACAGTATTGCTGTAAGCGTTCACGCCTCCGCCCGAACTCAACACGGTTCCATCCGGTTTCAAAATTTTTCCCTTGAGCGTGGCGGTAAATCTGACGACTTCATAATCTACAGTCTGTGACTCCTCAATGGAATTTGCCTTCTCAAAGGTTGCCGTTTTGTAACTACCAAGATACTGCCAGTCTGGGGATGTTCCATAGTTATACGAGGCGTACACATATCCTTGCCAACTTCCCGATCCAACTTTTACACTATACGCGCCGGCGGAATCCGTGGTTGCGTTGGTGTACCCGTAGTTTTTTGTATTGTAGAAATAGACATTTGCGCCGTTAATCGCTTTCCCTGCGCTGTCCTTCACGGCTCCACTGATCGTCTTCTTCGCGGCCTCAAATGTGAAGGGTGTAGAAGAGGGGTAGGTTGTTGTATCCGAAGACCCTGCCGTCAAGGTCAGTGTTATCTTATCCGGCTTTACGACGTCCTTCGCGTCCCACGGCGGGGTAAATTCTAATGTATAACTTCCGGTTGTCGTAACGGCGTCGAACTTAAACCGCCCATTGGAGTTAATATTTGTGGATTTCCAGAACGTGTAATCATTCGGCTTCGAAAGATACGCATAGCCATTCTCCGCCCAGTTTCCATTCGGCAATTTCGCATATCCAATAAGCGATGGCGACTGAAGCGTTTCCGTATAGGAGAGGGTGTCATTCGCCGCGAAAGTGAAGGTTCGCGTTGCCGGAGAACCGTAGTCATCCGTACCGGAATAATAATACTCCGCAGTCAATGTTCCAACACAACTACTCGAAAGCGTAAAGTACACCTTCCCGGTTGAGTCCGTTGTTTTATAAGAATAACACTGCCAATTCGAACTGCGGATCGTCACCCCAACCCCCTGGATCGGAAGGCTGGTTGTGGGATGATTGACGGTGATCGTCACATTGGGAGCTCGTAGCGCTCGATTACCAAGATTGGTGACTTGCGAAAGGTCAGAGACGGTAATCGTTGCAGATTCCGGATCCGTGTATGTCGCATGGTAACCGTACACATAGAGCGTGTAACTTCCGGTGTAACCCACGGACATTTCAAAAGCGCCGGTGGAATCTGTACTATCATAAGCATAATAATAATTTGATCCCGAACTATACACATACACATAGGCATTTGCCACGCCGGTTCCGTCCGGAAGCACAACCTTTCCCGTAAGATTCACTGCGAGCGTATTCACAGTTCCAACATTCACTGGCGAATCTGGACTCGTCACAGTGACGGTTCTGTCAATCGGACGCCCCTCACTGCTCCCGCTTACGCTATAAAGACTTAAGGTATACGTTCCGGAAGAAGGCGGATAAAATCCAAATTTCCCATCAGAATCTGTATAACTATACAAATAGACATTGCTCCCGCTCAAATAAACATAATTATTCGCCAGTGCAGTACCGGTGGACGTCTTCAGGTATCCGGTCACTGTCGAAGTCTTCAATTCAACGGTTCCAATACTGTAGTCCTCGGTCGTCACAACATGCGTGGACTCTGTTGGCGCGGCATAGGTGCTTCCCGAATATGAAACGCGAAACTGATACGTTCCGGCGCTCACATTGGAAAACGTAAAATTTCCATTGACATCAGTGGATGAATAAGTAGATTGATTCCAATTGCTTGTATGGATATCCACCGACGTATAGGTGACGGGGATGGTCGTGCCAGGATACACGAGCTTCCCGCTCACGGTTGCCGCATCGGCCGCCACGGGCTGACCCAAAAAGAAAATTACGAGGGTCAAACACACTGCCGGAACCGCCCAGCGGAAACCGGAAAACAAGCGATGTCTCATAAGCATTATTCAACAATAAAATCGCCTCCGTAAATACAGAGGCAGAGATAATTTAATCTTTACTGAATTAAAATCGTTGGAAGTTTCAACCCTCCATGTCCAAGCGAACAGGCTCTGTTGTTGATCCTCCATCGCGATGAGTGCAATATTAAACACCCGATGGATATATTTTACCATCTTTGATGGGATGCGTCAAAATCCCTGTGGATAGATGCGTGTGTAACCTTCTTCCGACGATAATAATGGACATTTAACCGTGCTTTGCATCTCTTCACGATTTTTAGTATAATGAGATTATTCCAACATCTCTAAAATATGTCAAAGAAGGCACTACAAAAAGCAAAAGACTCTTTACTGGATCACACACGAACCGTTCCCATCACCCGTCCAGCGGCGATGGAGGTTCTTAAAAAGGGGGAGGAGCATCCCGCCTCTGCGGATTCTTATTTCCCAAAGCATGAAGCCAGTCAACCCCCCCCTCCTACCCTCGACTGGCGATCCAAAATCCTCCAAGCTCGGCAGAAACCACAAGAAACCAGCATTCCTACCATCCCAGTACCCCAACCTTCCTCCGAGATAAGTAGCCCGTCGAGCCTTGACGAAGACCGCTTCTGGCTTCCGCAAGACGCGTACGATGGACAGCTCGCCGTGGATGTCATTCAGACCCCCGAGGCGATCATCCTTCAATCGGCGATGGCTGGCGTTCGGCCGGAAGATTTACAAATTTCCATGACAAATGATATGATCACTATTCGAGGGACGCGGCAGAGGACGTTAGATGTTCCCTCTGAACATTATCTCTATGAGGAATGCTATTGGGGCGGGTTCTCTCGATCCATCATTCTCCCGTTTCCGGTTCAGAACGAACACGCGACCGCTACCCTCGATCACGGCATTCTCACGGTTTTTCTCCCAAAATCTCCACAACAGCACGGCGCGACCATTCCCGTAACAGAAGTTCCCGAAACCCCTATTTCTTAATTATTTTTTTCATCATCCTTATATGGCATTTCAACGCATCGTCATGGCAATAACAAGCGGGCTTCTTCTGCTGTTCGTCGCTATGCCAACACACGCAATTACCCTCCAAGAGAAAGATACGCTTGCGCGCACGTCGTATCAAAATGCGAAAAGCGCGTATCAAGCAGCGGTCAAAACCTATCAGACCGCGCGATCGCAATTTTTAACGACCAAAGAAAAATACAAAAATAATAAATCTCAAGAAAATCGACAAAAAGCGCTCACCGACGGGCAAAATTTTGGTACGCGAGCCTTGGAGACCATGGAAAAATATCTCCTCCTCATGAAAACCGAAATCGAACAAAGTAGCGCCCTGGAGACTATGGATCGGACAAAAGCGCTGAAAGAAATCAATGACGATATCATTTGGATCGCAGCGCAAAAAACCGAAGTTGCGACAGCCGAAACCCGCGACAGTCTTGTGAGTGCCGGAGATGCGATCTCCACACGATGGAACACGATCCGCGTCGAAACAAAACGCATATCCGGACTTTTATTAGCCGGAAAAATCAACGTGCTTCTGAATAAGGGAGAGGAAATTTCTACTCGAGTCGGAGAAAAAATTGCAACCTTAAAGGCGGACGGCTATGATACCCGAGAACTCGAGACCCTCCAAGCGGATTTTGACAGCGATCTTCAAACGGCACAAACCGCCTATGATGATGCGCGCGAGGTCTTTCAGCAAATTTCTTCTCTTGAAAATTCGGACAATCTCTATCAACGCGGCCGAACCTTTATCAACCAAGCAGATAAAGCGGTGCGATCTGCCTACCAGACACTCGATGATATCGTTCGAATTCTGAAAAAAGCAACATTGAAAAAAGCGGACGTTCAAGGCACGGGATTCGTTGTCATCTCCAATGGAAACGGCAGTGTTGTGTTGGTGGGAAATGGATCTGTCGCCGGAACAACCGCGAAGGACGCGGTGTTGCGAGTCGTGGATAATGGCGGAGATGCGACCGTGGACACGAACGCCGAAGGAACAAAGAAAACCCTCGACGCTAAAACAACCGAGTACAGCGGATTTGGAACCGTCCAAGTCAACGGATCGAATATAGATGTCACTGTACTTTCCAGCGATCTTGATCTGCGCGCGGAAGGAACTGGAACCGTAACCATGAGCGGAACCAGCGGAACCTATCGGGTTGGCAACAAGGGAACAGAAAAACCCCTTTCTACGACTCCCACCGTCATTCAGGTCGCCCAATAATTCTTGATCCCACCACCAATGAAAAAAAATACCACACTCTTCTTCCTTGCGGTCATTGTCGTTTTAATTGTCGTGTTTGGCGGGCTGTCCTTAAAGGGAAAGAAATCCCTCCTCCGCCCATCCAACACCGCTGACGATCTTCCAACCAACACCTCCAGCGATCAAACGATCAACATAACAGATATTGAAGTAAAAGATCTCGATGCGAGCCTAAACGCCCTACAGACTGTGGAGCAAGATCTCCAACAACCTTCCCTGGACGTCAATTTGAATATCGAGAGCTAACCGTAACCGTGACTGAATCTGCAAACGCAAATTGACAGGCAAGGATTTTTCTGTTAGGAGTGAGCTATGGAGAAGAAAAATAAAATTTGGAAAAAGGCGATCGAGCAGAAAAAAAATCACCTCACATCCTCACCCTCCGCTACAAAGAAGCATCCGACCAAATCCCTTCATTTCCCCCACGCGCTTATTGCCGCCAGCGTGAGTCTTTTTGTCTTATGCGGCCTCCTTGCAACCGTGGTTTTAGCCTTTGAATCATTAACCAATCAGCGGTTGATGCCGGGCGTCCGCATTGGGGATCAAAACCTCGGACGACTCACCAGCAAACAGGCTCTGGAAGAGATTCAGCGTGCGGTTGAGCAATACGATCAAGATGGACTCACGTTCACTTACCTCGACGATCCGATCACGCTCGTTCCGACAGGGATTTCCCTAGAATCTTCAGATACTACCAAGCCGCTACTTTTCATTAACCCCACGGCGATGGTCGAAACCGCCTACGCCATTGGTCGGTCGGGAGATTGGTTTTCCAATCTGCAAACCCGATGGAACGCGCTCACCCGCGGAGCGAGCGTCCCCGTTCGCTTTGACCTGGATCGGAATGCTATCACGGCGTCCCTCCAAGAACATTTTGGCCGCTATGAACAACCTGCAAAAAACGCGGGACTTTCTGTAAACGCGAAAAATGAATTTGTCGTCACTCCCTCCCAAATGGGACGAGCGTTTGATTGGGGGAAAATCCTTGCAGAAACCCAAACGCGGATTGAACACCTCCAGCGGGTCGAGATTTCTCTAACCTTGGCGGACGATTACCCGGAAATGACAGAAGAGAACGTCAATTCCGCGCTTCAACTCGCCGAGGAGATCGTCGCCAACGCGCCGTATACCATCGCACTTCAGGATCGCTCATGGAAAATTTCTGCCCCGCAGATTCGCTCATGGCTCAAGTTTGTCGCAGAGCCCTCTGACCTTGCCACCGAGCAAAATCGCGACCTCCAGGCACAACCAACCTCTTCGATCCAGACCACCATCGGATTCAACGAAAAACTCGTTCTTGCATTTTTGGAACCGATCGCAAAGGATGTAAACCGACCCGCCAAAAATGGAAAATACGAACGTCAGGAAGATGGAGCGTTTACAAAAATTCAAGAGAGCGCGGAAGGACAAATGTTAAATATGAAACGCTCCCTTCACGCACTGGAAGATCAGATCATCCATGAACATCTCCAAATGTCACGGCTCGTTGTGGATATTGAAAAACCCACGGTCAAACTGGAGGATATTAACCATCTCGGTCTTACCGAGATTGTCGGGATGGGGGAATCCGACTTCAAGGGTAGCCGCGCCGGCCGCGTGCACAATATCGAAATCGGAACGCGCCTCCTCCACGGGCAACTCATCGCGCCTGGTGAAACCTTCTCGATGAATAAAGCACTAAATTATTTCAATCCCGCCGATGGCTGGGGAGAGGAGTACGTCATTCTAGGCAATGAAACCGTCCTCGATATCGGCGGCGGCGGATGTCAATTTGGTACAACGATGTTCCGGACTGCGATCAATTCCGGACTTCCGATCAAGGAGCGCAGAAATCACGCCTATATCGTTTCCTATTACTACCCCATTGGAACCGACGCAACGATTTTTGATCCGGTCGTGGATTTTAAATTTCTGAATGATACGGGAAATTATGTTTTAGTTCAGGCCAAGATTGAAAAAACAACCCTCCGATTCACGTTGTGGGGGAAAAAAGATGGGCGAATCGCCCAGCACACCGATCCAAGTTTAAGCAATTGGAAAGACCCACCACCAAAAATCGTCACCGAGACGGATGAACTTGCCCCAGGAGAAGAAAAATGCACGGAAAAAGCGCGCCGAGGTGTCAGCGCGTCATTCGACTACACCATTCGCTACCCAGACGGACGCGTCGAAGAAAAAACATTCAAGTCCGCTTATAAAGCCTGGCCGGAACGCTGTACGGTTGGACGTCAAAAACCCGAAGCATCCGGCACAACTTCCAATCCTCTACAATCACAATAACCCCATCCTCTGCTTTCCTGAACTGCGTTAGACAAGAATCCGCAAGATCGTCCGAAGACTTCTGAAAAAGAGGAGTGAGGGTCATGATGAGTGCGCGAATCTGCAGTCAAGAAGTTACAAGCCAGGAATGGTCAAGCCAGAGCCAAATCATCCTTTGCTTGCAACCCCATGCTTGTCGTGACTGCAGGTTCATGCACTCTGCATTCATTCAAAGAACAATCTATATTAGCAGACCCCTGATCTTTTGTCAAGAGTTAATTTCTTAAAATAGCCAACATTAGCTACTTTTACAAGTTTTTCAATACAAATTTCACCCTCCAAAACCCTCTCCGCATTTGTTGCTGATTTATTGCTGATTCCATCCATTTTTGGTATGATTCCTCTATAACTAATATCCATCCATGACTGCTCCCCGCGTCATTGACGCTCATGTTAAAGAGGAAGATCAAATCCTTGACGCCGCCCTTCGACCGCGGTCTTTTGATCGCTATATTGGACAGCAAAAAATCAAAGAGCATCTCCAGCTTTTCGTTCAAGCGGCTAAAGAACGCGGAGAATCCATGGAACACGTGCTCCTCTACGGCCCCCCGGGACTCGGAAAAACAACACTCGCGCATGTCCTCGCGCATGAGATGGGAGTAAACATCCGAATCACGAGTGGTCCCGCCATTGAGCGTGCTGGAGATCTTGGCGCGATTCTGACCAACCTCGAACAGGGCGATATCCTTTTTATTGACGAAATTCATCGGCTTCAACGAACCATTGAGGAAGCTCTGTATCCGGCAATGGAGGAGGGTGTGATGGATATTATTGTGGGTCAGGGGCCGATGGCACGAACGCTGCGGCTGGAACTTCCGCGCTTTACCCTCATCGGCGCAACAACGAAAGTCAGCCATCTTTCCTCACCTCTACGCGATCGTTTTGGCGTCATTCACCGATTACAATTTTATACGCCGCAGGAAATTCAAACCATTCTTCAGCAATCTGCCCAAATGCTTTCTATTCCCATTGACCCGCAAGCGGCGTATATTCTAGCGTCTCGATCCCGCTATACCCCTCGAATCGCTAACCGACTCCTCAAGCGCGTTCGAGATTTCGCGCAAATTCACCATGCGGCTGTGATTACACCATCCACCGTCACCCAAGCCTTAGAGATGCTGGATGTGGATGATCAGGGATTGGACTTCATGGATCGTCATATTCTCGAAACGATCATGACAAAATTCCACGGCGGGCCGGTGGGGCTCGGAACACTCGCCGCTTCCACCAATGAGGAAGATGAAACGATCGAGGAGGTTGTAGAGCCCTTTCTCCTTCAAATTGGATTTCTCGTGCGAACACCGCGGGGTCGCGTCGCAACCTCCCTCGCATACGAACACCTCCACCTTTCGCCTCCAAGCGATCTTCAACATCGCCTCATCTAACTCTATGATGATCTCCATTCCTTTTTGGTCGCTCCTCATTCCCTACGCTCTCCTCGTCGTCATCTTCTTCGTCCTTCTCTCTTTTCACCTCTATCACATTCAACGATTCGGATTCTGGAATGGCATGACCATTTTTCTTCTTTCAATATTTTTTTTGGTGACGCTACTGATCCTTGGAGGAACTGCAGTTTTTCTACGATCCGTGGATTGGTTCCAAACGCTAGACGCCTCAATCCCCACATCATTTGAGCTTCCCCTATGACATTTAAAACCCATCCACAACATCTCCGCCACCATCCAGAATGGATGACCTCTCTTCGGCCCAATGAAAATGTTGTCTTATTCTTCCGGCGTCACTGGAGCGTCTTAGTCCTTCGGCTTTTTCTCTTTGTTCTTTTTGCGGCAATCCCGCTGATCGTCCTTTTTGTTTTTCTTCAACTCTGGACACCGCAATTTCACCCCCTGGATTTCTTTACCATTGCCGCCATCCTTCTCCTTAGCGCCTATTACCTCCTGATCTGGCTCTTTTTTCTCCACGAATGGCTGGATTATGATCTCGATGTCTGGATTATTACCAACCAGCGCATCCTGGACATTGAACAACGGGGATTATTTTCTCGAACGATCTCCGAGCTGGCCATTTCCCAGGTGGAGGATGTGACAAGTGTTGTAAAAGGTAAGCTCGCGACATTCTTGGATTTTGGAACGGTAGAAATTCAAACGGCCGGCGAAAAATCACGCTTTATCTTTGAACACGTTCCTTCTCCTCGAAAAATTACAGAAACCATCATTCATTATCATTCCCTCGCGGTGCAAACCCCGTCACCGAGCGTGCCTCGATTCGACTCATAAACACCCTCGCTTTTTGGTACGCCCTTCCGAAAAATCGTATCGCGCAATCGCCCGTAACCCCGCGAGATCAATCGCGACTTTTGGTTTTGGATCGCCGAAAAAACGCTGGACGCATCGCCGATTTGACGACCTTGCAAAATCCCGCGGCTCTCAGGATGTCCTCGTGCTCAATAACACCAAGTGCTTTCCCGCTCGCATAATGGGAACAAAACCCACGGGTGGACGATGCGAAATCTTTTTGTTGCGTGATCTTGGCGGTGTCGGAGATGCGATGTGGATTCGCTGATCATAAAAAAATGCCGAACCGGACTAGGTTAGGCATGTAGGGACTTACCCCCCTCCACTCCTCGCATCCTGGGATACGGACGCGAAACCCTCCCCCATCTCCATCCCATGAAAACGACCAGGAAAATGGAGACCATTGACATAGCCGCGTAAAGCGAAAGCACCGTCGTCCACATTGGTGCCTCCTTCCAAGCCCAGCGATCAGCCAAATACAGCATACCAAATAACCCAAAAATAACAAGACGGGGTTCTTTTAATAAAGATCCGCGATTTTTATGCCGGTATAGTAGTATTGTAGAACCTGGTCAAAGGTCTGCCCAAGTTTTACAAAGTATCGTGCGCCCTCCGCGCTCATCCCGACTCCGTGACCCAATAGCGACATCGCGGCGCAACAGGGATCTGGAACGGAAACCAACCAATCATAACCTGTTCCAGACCACACCTCATTCCACGAGCGCGTCCGTCCGTCGGAATGGGAAAAATACGGAGTGACAACGACCTCGTCATGGTATGTCACGACCATTCCTTCTGTTGCCTCTACCGCTGTGGTCACCTGATCCGCGCGAGACTCAAATCCGAATCCGCGATACACCTGATCACCGTCCGTTGTTCCGAGAATATAATATTCTCCGGCGTGTTTCGTGGGATGATTATAATGATAGAGCGCATACGTGCGCGCGGCCACGATCAGCACCTTGAGATATTCTAAATCCTCTGTATTGCTCCCCTCCGCAATTCCTCGCAAATACATTTCGAGTGGCAATTCATTGATAACAGACATCTCCGAAGACGCCGCCCGCCAGCGTATTTCCACAATGCCGCGAAATTGATTATCATTAAGGGAAAGATTCCACTGCGGACGTTGCTCATAATTTTCCAACGTCAAGATTGAATTTTGATCCCGCGGGACAAACCGAACAACGGACGTGGAAACGGTCGCGCTCGGGGTCGTTACCGTAAGCACCCCAGCCGACCCGGAGATCGCGGTTCGTCCATTGACGGGAACAGAGCCCAACAGCATCCCCTCATCATTGGTGATCGTGTAGTCGTTGGTGGATGTTATAAAAATCGGATCTGGGGTTCGAAATAACCCCACCCGAAAATTCTGCGGTTGAGAAGGATTAACGATCACGACTTTTGGACGAACATTCAATTGGAAATGGATCATTCCGCCGGAAATGAGCCCAACATTTTGAACGGTAAGATAGAACGTGCTGTCCACGGCTCCGATGGTCGCAGGAGCTTGAATCGCAAGAACAACCTCAACCTCTTCCCCAGGCTGAACCGCACGAGAAAGCCTGGTGACGCGGCTTGAGGAAGCCCAAAATTTATGCTGCAACGGATGCGCGTCGCCCGTTGGACGGTTCGCTTCAATCGTTACTTGGTTTTCGCCCGAAGCCGCCCATGCGCGTACGCCCGTATTTTTCAAACGAACCGTCAGTGGAAATCCCCGACCAGGTTCCACATTCACCACATCATGCGACTGTTGAACAATCTGCGCTCGAAAAAGAGAAGGAAACAGTCCGACGTTGACGGTCACAGACATTTTTGATCCGCTCACGATCTTCCCCTGCACGGTTTTCAGCTGAAATGTTTGCAGAATCTGTCCCGACGTTTTTGGCGCAGACACGGCAAACCGAAACGATCCCGTTTCTCCGGGCGCAACCCGATCCTCTCGTAAAAGTGCGACCACGGTTGTCGAGCGCCAAAAAGGATCTCGCAAGCGGCTACTCGTTCCCTCAATCTGCAGTTGGAGCGCACTATGTCCCGATTTCTTCCACGTCGCTGTCCCGACGTTTTTGAATTTAACCTCAATGGTGTATCGTCCGCTCGGTACAAGACCCATCCGTTCAACATTTTGCTCGGCCTTAATCGCCGCATAGGGTTCCGCCGAAGTTATCACTCCCTTAACCACATTCTTTTGTGTTGAAATCACCCCTCGATGGGAAATCGGGCGATCTTCCCATGTGGGAACATTTCCAGGCAAGATTGGAAAAAGAGAATAATTTCCCACAACGCCAGCCCGATCGTACCAAAAGAGCGGACGAGCTGCAACCATGGTTCGCGCCTGAACTTCAGAAGGAGATCCGATATTTAGCTCAATCCAACGAAGGATGCCGGCGATCCCCACAACAACCGCAACACAAAACATCAGGACGAGCGAGAGGGATGATGAAAGAGAACGACGAGAATGATTCATAAAAAAAGTGCTGGTCAAATCGCAACACCATAATGCGGAGAGCCGCCATCTTAAGGTATTGAGATTCTATCAGCACTTCAGTCTATACTTAGTATAGCATCAAAATTGTCAATTGTCAATGATTGACAGACATGATACCATGGGGGATAATATCGCTTTGGATATTTTTCTATATCTATGTCACTCACACGGAACATCGCGCACAATACGTTTGCTCAAATCATCGGAAAAACGGCCAGCACCATTGCAGGCCTCATTGCCGTTGGCATGATGACACGATACCTTGGAAAAACCGGTTATGGACAATACACAACCGCGCTGGCATTTCTCCAGTTCTTCGGAATTATTGTGGATTTCGGCCTCTACATCGTCCTCATTAAGCGCTTGGGAGAACACCGTGAGGAGGATGAAGAACATCTGGTCAACAACATCTTTACCCTTCGTCTCATTTCCGCGATTATTCTGCTCGGTCTTGCGCCGGTCATTGCATGGATCTTTTTTGACTATCCGCCAATTGTTCAAGGAAGCATTGTGGTGGGATCGCTGATGTTCTTATTTGTAACGCTCAACCAGCTGTTGACTGGCGTCTTTCAAAAACATCTTCAAGTATACTGGATGTCACTTGCGGAAATTATCGGACGATTTGTCCTACTTGGGGCAATCTGGTGGATCATTGCCGCGCAAAAAAATTTACTGTGGATTGTTGGAGCGTTCGTCCTTTCGAATGCAGTGATTTTTTTTGCCGCATCGTGGAAAATTCGAACATGGATTCATCTTCGCCTGGCATGGGATTTCGCGCTTTGGAAAAAAATTATTCGCGAAGCTTCACCGATTGCGATTTCCATTTTATTTAATCTCATCTACTTTAAACTCGACACCCTAATCCTCCAACATTATCACGGAGATGCGGCCACCGGTATTTATGGAGCGCCATACAAAGTCCTGGAGGTTCTCATTAGTATTCCCGCGATGTTTGCCGGACTCCTGACGCCCATTCTGTCCCAATCTTTCGCCAGCGGAGATCGCGTACGTTTTCAGATGATTCTCCAACGCGGAACCGATGTCATGGCCATGATTGCGGTTCCCATGATTGTCGGCGGCATTCTCCTCGGAACGCCGATCATGCGCTTTGTTGCCGGTGATGACTTTATGGCATCCGGCACCGTGCTAAGCATCCTCATCCTTCCAACCGCATTTATCTTTATCGGCAATCTCTTTTCCAACGCAGTCGTTGCCGTTCAGCAGCAACGAAAAATGCTTTGGGGATACATTGCCATCGCGCTCCTTTCGATCGTTTTATACTTCACATTCATTCCGCCAGGAGGATTATTCGCCGCCGCAACCATCACCGCGATCGTAGAAGGACTCTCCATGAGTTCGGCCATCCTTCTCGTGCTTTGGACAACGAAAATTCGGCTCTCCTTAACCGTGCTGTGGAAAGCGATTCTTGCAAGCGCGAGCATGGGCATCGTGATTTTTCTGATGGGAACATGGCCCGTTCTCTTCATCATCTTTTTTGCCATCATCGTTTATGCACTTATCCTCTTTCTCTTAAAAGGATTTACTAAAGACATGGTTCTTGAAATCATCAAACCCTCTCGATGAATGTTTTGATTTTCAAATTTCCCTACTCCTCTCTGTTCGGCGGTGGTGAAGTCCATACACTCCAGCTCGTTGAACAGTTATCCCGCCGCGGTTGGAAATTTTTTTTGGTTTCCTCGTGCCACGTCCTGCTGGAGGAATTCGCTAAACGCAAATGGTACGCAATCCCCCTCGCGATTTCCAAAGAGCCCGTCACGATCCCAGCCATTCTTATTTTCGCGCTTTTTTCTCCCATGATCCTCCTCCAACTCTCTGCCATCCTCTTGTACTACCGCATAGTAAAAAATGTCCGGGCACTATACTGTTTATCCCTGACCGAAAAAATTCTGGTCACACCCGTCGCGCGACTTTTGGGCATCCGAGTTTATTGGATGGAACATTTGCTCATGGAACGATGGATTCAGATGAATCCGTATCGTTGGAGTTATGTCCTAAATTCCCGATTAGCGCGAATTGTAACGGTCTCGGAAGCCGTAAAAAAATCCATTGTGTCTATTGGCGTGCGCCCTGAACGTGTCGTTGTTATTCCAAACGGCGTAGACACCGCACACTTTATTCCGATGCGACGACAAGGATCCCAACAAACGATCGGATACATCGGACGATTTTCAAAAGAAAAAGGACTGGATGTACTCCTTTCGGCATTTACCAAACTGCATCAAACCCGCCCTCATATTCGGATGCTGTGGGTCGGAAAAGGCTCGATCGAACTAGAGCTGAGACAAGAGGCAAAACGCTTAGGCATGGATCAACACATGACCATTTACCCTCACACAACGGACATTCGCCCGTTTGTCCGGGAGTGCGATGTCATCATCATGCCCGCCACCCGACGCGATTCGTTTGGGATGCTCATTATCGAAGCGGGCGCGATGGGTATTCCAACCATTGCGACTAGCGTAGGAGGATTTCCAGAAGTCATTCAAGACGGAAAAACCGGCTGGATTGTCCCACCCAATAACGCCGATGCGCTGGCGCGGCAATGCGCATGGGTTCTCGATCATTCCGCTGAAACTCGTGAAATTGGAAAAGCTGCGCGGCGATGGATTAACTACGCGTTTCCAGAACAAAAAATGATTGATCGCTTTGAATCTCTTTTTCGCCATGACCACCTCCCTCTCTAATTTTTCCCTCCTTGTTCGCAAGCACCCATTGGTCACCATGGGCGTCCTGGGACTCGGAATCGTTTCCGTTCTCGCAATGCGATGGATTTCTCCAATGATCATCCTATTCGGCTGGATCGGCGGCGTCATCGGAGGTATCGCCATCATCCACCCCTGGATCGGCCTCCTCCTCATGACTTTTGCTCTGCCGTTTGAATATCTCGGATCGGTCGAGGTTCTGGGAATGACTGTACGTGCAAGTCAAATGCTACTAGGATTCACGGCAACAGGAACCCTACTCATCTTTCTCGGAAAACGTCAAAAATTCCGCCTCGAGCATCCCACGTTTTTCTGGCTCCCCATCCTCTTACTTGCTGGAATGGCTTCGTTGGCGCAAAGTGAAAATCTCGCGCGAGGATTTCTCGTATGGGGATTTATTGCATTCACGAGCCTTTTGCTTTGGATCGTACCGCAAATTATCCGGTCCACGGAACGCGTTGATCTGCTCATTCGTATTCTCTTCTGGAGCGCGATGATCGTCTCGCTCTTCGGGCTGGTTCAATTCCTCGGCGACCTTGTGGGATTGCCCGGATCCCTGACGGGCTTGCGTCCACAATACACAAAGGCAATCCTGGGATTCCCGCGAGTCCAATCCACGATGTTCGAACCGCTTTATTTTGCAAACTACCTTCTCATCCCCTTAAGTCTTGCTGCAACAATCTTCTTGAGTCAGAGCCGTCCCTCTCATCGCCATCGCATTTTACTGCTCTTTGTTCTGGGTGGATTGAGTCTTATCCTCACCGTCTCCCGTGGAGGATACCTTGCGTTTGCAGTCAGTATGATTGTCATCAGTCTGTGGTATGCGCGCCAGTTCTTTTCCCCGAAAATCTGGCTCACCGGAACGATCCTCGCCAGTGTCATCATCGCGGCGGCAGCGATCTTTCTTTTCTCGTCGCAGGCCACGCAGGAATTTCTCTTTCATGCGAGCAATCTTTTTGGCGGCGCATCGTATTTGGAGCGCGTGGACACCTTTGCGGCGGCATGGCGCACGATTGTCCAGCATCCGATCTTTGGCATCGGGATGGGAAACTTTGGCCCATGGTTCGCTCCTCACCCGCTCCTTTCACCGGAAACCGGGTGGGCGATTGTCAATAATGAATATATTGAGGTGTGGGCGGAAATGGGCATCGTGGGTCTCGCCAGTTTTATGGGATTCATCGCCGCGCTCATCATTCCGTCTATTCAAGCGATTCATCGCGCGACCCCGTATCGGTATGAAGGCGCGATCATGATTGGACTCTTCGCCGCCTTCATGGGAACCCTCGTGCAGTACCTCACCTTCTCCGGTCTGTTCATTATGCACATCTGGTTTTTAATCGGACTCATGGTCGCGATGCACACCATCATTCTTCATGAACCCAAAACGCAATGATGCTTATTCTCATGATACTTATTGTTGCCGCGTTCGGCGTTTTCGCTTGGAAGCAGCCCGTGATGACCATCGGCGCGACGCTAGCTGTGCTCCCAAGTTATCTCATCCGGTTTTCGATCGGATCCATTCCATTCACGCTTCTGGAAGGCATTATCCTGATTCAAATTGCGGTCTGGGGCATTCAACGCATCCGAAGAAAAGATTTTTACTTACCGCAATCTCGACTCTGGCTCCCGACCATGCTTTTTCTTCTTTCCGGAACCGCCAGTATTTTTATCGCGCCCAATCCCCAAGAAGCTCTAGGAATTTGGAAAGCCTACCTTTTAGAACCCATTGTCTTTTGTCTTATGATTGTCACGACGATCAAAACGGCTGATGATCTTCGATGGGTTCGCCATGGGTTCGCCATCTTAGTTGGATGGATCTCCCTTTATGCCATCCTACAATGGATCGGGGGATTTGGAGCTGAACCGTATATTTCTGAAATCCCTCGACGCGCATCGAGCATCTTTCCGTATCCGAATGCGCTCGGACTCCTCCTTGCTCCGATCCTTGTCTATCTCTGGCATCATGCACACGAACGATGGGTGAAAGGCATTATCGCCATTGGAATCTTGGGACTCCTCACCACCGTTTCCCAGGGCGCATGGCTCGCAACCGCTGGCGGCATCTTTTTTTCCCTCCTCTTCACTCGATGGCGAAAATGGACGCTGATCGGCAGCTTCACCGCGCTCCTCTTACTTCTCCTCATCGCGCCCACACGAACAATGCTCATTCAACTTGCAACCTTTCAAGATGTTTCTGGGGACGTTCGACTGGTTCTATGGCAAGGGACGTGGAATCTCCTACGCGATCGCCCGATGTTCGGCGCCGGTCTTGGAGGATTCGCAGAAGTCTATGACCGCTACCGTCTTGCCAAACACACAGAACTCCTCGAATACCCCCATAACATGTTTTTGGATGCGTGGGTTGAACTGGGTCTGTTGGGATTGGTCAGTTTTATTTGGCTATTATATGATGCAATCCGAGAAGGAATGAAAAGACTCCCAACAACCCTCCCGCTTCTTGCCGTTTTTGTTGCGATCATGCTGTATGGACTTGTAGACGTTCCGTATTTCAAAAACGATCTTGCCTTGCTTTTTTGGATTTGGATGGGACTCCTCATCGTCTCTCCACCGCCTGCTGGACAAAAAGTAAAAATTGCGATATAATGTAGATATGAATGATCCTCCCATAACGGAGGATTCTTCATAACCCAAAAACAAAACATGAAATATCCTCGAATCCTAAAATTTTTTCGATTCGCTCTTGCGCCAGCGCTTCTTGTTTTCGGATTTACGATTTTTTTCTTTCCCAGCGCCGGATCCGCCGGAACACCGAATCATCCATCCCTCCCGCCCACACAAAACATTCTTCTTAAACTCCCAGAGACAACATCCGCTCAAGCCGAGACATGGATTTCCGACGAACAATCTGCGGCATTTCCGATCAACGGAGTTGGACTGAAATGGAACGGTGGCGAAGACGCAACATTCGAGGTGCGAGTCTCGCCCGATCGTTCCACGTGGAGCGAATGGATTCCATTTTTCAATACGGATCAAGATGGAAAATCTGGTGATGCCGAATCCCGCACTCATTCCACGCAACCGCTTTTTTTTGAGCCAATCCGTACGCTTCAGCTTCGCGCAACCCCAACGGCGAGCGTCGAATCTGTTGAGATGATTCTCTTTGACACGATCAGTGGCGCCATCGAACATCGCGCACGCGGAGCGCAAGCAATCCCACCCGGCCAACCGACGATCATCTCCCGCGCGGAATGGGGAGCGGATGAAACTCTTCGAAAAAATATCAACGACGAAGAACTCTGGCCTCCGCAGCCAGCGAACGTCCAAGCGTTATTTGTCCACCACACGGCCGGATCGGACGGGGGGACAGATCCGGCCGCCACGATCCGCGGAATTTACTATTGGCACGCGCAAATTTTAGGATGGGGAGATATTGGATACAACTACCTTATTGATCCGCAAGGCCACATCTATGAAGGCCGAGCTGGGGGAGAAGGTGTTATTGGAGGGCACACCTATGACTCAAGCACCAACCTCAATTACAATACGATGAGCGCGGGCATTGCGGTTCTTGGATGTTTTGAAGCGCTACAACCCGGATGCCCAAGTCCACACGCGGTGACAAGCGTTTCGGAAGAAGGTCTTGCGACACTGCTTGCATATTTATCAAGCCGATTCCACCTCACCCCAACAGCCACCGTCACGATCTTTCAGAAAACCCTAGCCGTCATTTCCGGTCATCGCGACGCTGGCTCCACGCTTTGCCCGGGGAGTAATCTTTACGGCCGCATGGATGCCATTCGCGCAAATGTCGCAAGCCTTCTCCTACAACTCGGAGGCGGAACGCCCGAGCTTCGCGCATCGCTCATCGGCCACACCGTCGTTCCCGCAGGATTTACAAATACCAAGCAGTGGGTTCAGCTTCAATTCCGCAACACGGGATCGCTCGCTTGGGAACGAGACGCGTTGCGATTAAAAATTACGGGCGCGGATGAAACCGCACGCAGTAACTATGCAGAAGGATCCTGGGGATATGATTTCGGAGAATTTCAGCCGCAGGAATCCACAATAGCCTCGGGCGAGGTCGCAACATTCATTTTCTCCTGGACGCTCCCGAAAACTCCGGGCAACTATGAACACAAGTTCCATCTCCGCGCATGGGATCGCGTTGTCGAGGGGAGTTCAACAACATTCCAAACACGAGCCGATTCCCTGTACCGCGCAGAGCTTACCAGTCAAAACATTCCCGTCGCCATGCGCAAAACATGGAAACCAACAATCACGATCCGTGTCAAAAATGTTGGCCTTGCAACATGGGGACGAAATGTCAAACTTCAATTCAATGAAGACGCGTGGATCATGCAGGAATCTCGCGTTCGACCGGGAGAAACCGCCACTTTTCAAAAAAAATACTCACCAAAAAGCACGGGGATCCTCCGACAGGTCTTTCAGCTCCTCATTCCCTCCCGGACAGATATTGTGGTTGACGGAGGATCATGGGAACGCCTCATGCGCGTGGATTAAAAAACAAATAACCTCGATATAAAAAAGCGGCCTCCTTAAGGGCCGCCTTTCTGTTTTTATCTTTTTCGTTTTGCAGTCTTTCGTTTCTTTGTTGACTTCTTTACTGCCTTCTTCGTCTTCTTTGCTTTGGCGCGTTTGCGTGCCATGAACACTCACCTCCTTCCATTTATTCTTCATTGATTCCGTTTTTTATTTTTTTACGGAACGCAACAAAGAAAATTATTTTTTATTCACATGTACAAATATTATACAGAATATAAAAAAACTTTACAAGATTTGTCAAGAAAGTTTTCAACAGGTCCGCAAAAAATAAAAAATTTTCTGAATAAATATTTTTTGCAAATTTTCTTCCGGTGATTGACAAAGAACATTTTCCCTTGTAGGGTATTCATGGAAGGCTCATGAAGCCTTCTTTTGAATCCCGTCGTTTTTCGCAGCAGAAAGGAACGTATGCTCTCGGCACTGATCACGGCAATCGCGCTTACCAGTATGCCGACGCCGCCGATCGTCAGCCCCGCCCCGACGCTGGCGGATCCCGGATTCGTGGAGTGGATCCCGAACAACATCAAGGGCGGTGGCGGCCTCGGCGACAAGATCGTGAACAAACTCAAGCTCGAAGACATCCTCCGGATCGACGAGGCGCTCGAGATCGGGAGACGACCCTCGACGGAAGGCGACCGCACGGCTCCCCTCGGAGCCTCGACCACGCACCCGGAATGACTCTGCTCCCGGGTGTCTTTTTTTACAAAAAAACCAGTGTCTTCACTGGTTGTCGGCGATCGTCGCTATGGCGCGTAGACGAGGAGCGTCACGCGCAGTCCGGCGTCCGTGGTCGCCGTGTCTCGGTATCCGAACGTCTCGAGATGAAACTGGTCGGGCATGATCTTCACCAGCCCGCGCGCACCGAGGAGCCAGTTGGTCGTTGCTGCGGATTCGTAAACGCGTTCCCATTCAGCCCCCGGGCCGAGAAAAAAGTGATCCGTTCCCAGCCGCGTCGAAGCGTATGTCCGATTCCACCAGACCACGGGCAGACCCTCGCCTGTTGCGTCAAGAAAGACGTTCGTCCAGTTCCCGCAGTCCCAGCGCGGCGAGACGTAAAACGCATAGAACTGTGGCACCCCGTTCAGCAGCGCCCATCCGTCGTTCGAGCCCTTGTCCCCGAACAGGACGCCGCCGCAGAGATAGAGATCCGCTGACCCCGCAGCCCATCCGCCATGCCCCACGTCAAGCCATGCCGATTGCAGCCCGACCGAGCCGTCGAATCCCTCTGAAATGTTCACTCCGCCGTCCACGAGCAGGTTCAGACGACGGTCCTGCCCGCCGTCGTAGAAGTACCACAGATCGTAAGACTGATCCATGACACGACCGTCGAGCCGAATCCAGTTGTCGGCATAAGGGGAATGGGGCAAAGACCATGCGTTCACAAACTCGGAGCAAGAGAGCACACCGAGTGCGACCGCTGCAAGAAACGTCAAACGACACATGACCGCCATCCCTTCGTCAGCACAAAGACCTCTGTGAACGGACAGAGCCCATCTTATCACCTCGCATTATTCTGTCAAATGTATTCCAAGAACGTGGAGAACTCGGTCAAACCCTGGCACGAACGGATAATGTTTCAGATCGCAAACATCCACCCATTCATAGCGCTGCGCTTCCCAATCGAGGGTGATAGCGTTGGTTTTGACGTCTGCAAGAACGGGATGAACAATCCAGGTTTTGTTGTGGACGGGCTCTTCTTGATGAAAGATCGCCCCTTGCTGAATTGAAAGAATTTCAGAGGAATGAATTCCGACTTCTTCTTGCAGTTCCTCCCGCATCTTCTCCTCGATGCTCTTTTGATCATCTAAAAATCCAGAAATGCCATTCCATAAGCCTGGATACCAGTGCATGGTTTCGCTCCGCCGAACAATCAAAATCTTTTCGTGATGCCGGACAACACCATTCACGACTGGTGCATACCGGGCGTGCGTGTAATCTATTTGCCCATCGGCCGGGCGAAAGGATGTATTCTCGGATGAAGAGAGCATCTCAAACCCAATGATTTGAAATCCAAAGCGATCCACGTCATCCTGTGGCCAAAAGGGCTGATGCTTCGTTTGAATGACAACCGTCACCACGGTTTCCACCGAGCGACCCGTATAACTCTTTTTCTCTTGATCCCATTCTTCTAAAATGAGACGGTCACCTTCCGCAATGTCAAAATCTGCCAAGCGAAGTTCAAATTTCTTCCGGCCTGCAATGATTTTTTCAAAATATTCCGGCCAGACTTTTTTTCGAATGCTCGCCATGTTAGAAAATCTTGATATCAATAATTTTATATCGAAACGTCAGAGCAATGTAAACGATATACGATCCCATAAATCCAGTAACGAAAATGACGGGCGATACAATAGGAGAAAGGATGGTAAATATAGACATTAGAAAAAGTCCTATGACGAGCGCTTTCAAGTTGCGATCGAGTTCGTTTTCCATACTTTTTATTTTTTGTAGGTCTGCCGTTCTCCATGTTCCAACATAGCGCCAGATCATTGTCCACAGTAAATCAACCAATAACAGTGCGACAAGAAACCATCCGGTACGCATATAGTCGAAGGAACGAGAGGTTAACACAAGGTAGTCCAACAAGACGAGTTCGATAATGCCAATGATAATATCCATCCCGGAATCCGTGACCTCATTGTCAAACATATCATCAACCGACTTAAACATGAGCCACCAATGAATGAGAATGACAATGCTAAACAAATAGAAAACGAAATGAATGGGGTTCTGAATTTCAAGAAATGAATCGAGACTAAAATAAAGAACTAGGCCGAATAAGGTGTCGAATAAAACGCTGGAAAAATCAATTTGATGAATTTTGCTCGAGAGCATATTTTGACTTCGGTTAGTTTTATCTGATCATATTAGCGGAGTTATCATATCGCAAAGCGACGCATCCAGCAACTGCGCACACAACTTCTGCTTAAAAGTGCTTTAGAGGGTTGGCGTCAAGATCTTTCCGGCTGCGGCAACTCTTCGACGACACCAAATCTCTTGTTCCACGCATCTCGTGCGGCCTCCTCCAGCGACTGCCCGTGTCCACAAACGTCGCGAGTCCTTGAACAAGCGAGGTGATCGAGCATTGCCGCTCTCTCTGCAACCAATCGAACCTGAAAAGGTGATGGGCAGTTCGGGTTATGGATAACGGCGTACGTCAACGAGCGAAGTTTGTCTGTGTAGGTTTCCGCCATGTTTTCCTCCACGTGGACCAACCCTCTAAAGGCATGTTGAAAAATGAACAATGGAATAATTCCTTCACTTGCTTTGGCGGACATCAGTGGGATCCATGCAAAATGATGGGATTGCAACGCCCTGATAATTATAAACTAAAGGTTTGAATCGCGTACGCGGATGCTCAATCCTCTCAATATGAAAACCTGCTTCTCTGATGAATTCCTCAAGTTTTCTATCGTAATGGCAATTGCCGGTTAAATACTTCGCGATCACCGTCAGTCCTGTTTGAATGACTCGAAGGAAGAGATTCGGCGATGCGCCGTGATCAACAAAAATAAAATGCCCTTGAGGTTGAAGGACTCTTTGAATCTCTCGCAACACTTTTTTCGGATCTAAAACACTACACAGCGTCCACGTGGATACAACCGTATCAACAGAGTGATCTGGTAAGGGAATATTTTCCGCCCCTGTATTCAGAAATTCAATAGGAAAGGGCCTTGAACCTGCGCGAGTTTTTGCAATCTTCATCAGTTCTTTGGATGGGTCGAGCGCATACAGTTTTGCGATGTTTTGATAGAGGGGAATGTTGTAGCCAGGCCCCACGCCGATCTCCAGCACCGTGCCCACAGCATCCATGAGAACCACGCGCCTAATCTGCTCGAGTTCTTTGGAACTCATTTCAGCATTCAATAAGCGCGGGACAAAGACTCTTTGATACCAATTCATAACGAGGTGATCTGAAAAATAGCGAGAAGAAATATTCCCCCTCTTGATTTTGCGCTCGATACTTAAAGAAGCTCTTTGTTCAAGAAAATAAAAGCTTTTCTCAAATCAACCTCACCCATCATGTTGAATTGCATACGCTCCTTCATTTTTTCATACGGCGTTCCTTGACCCAAAAGCCACATGAGCTTTGTACTCATACACTCCATACTCATATCAAAAACCTGTATCACACCGCGTTTGATTGCTTCAAGGCCGACGACATCTACACCCAGCAATGTTGCTCCACCCGGACACTGCGTGGTAACGACCACAGGCACTTTTTTCTCTTGCGCGTATTCGAGCGCGGGGAAAAGTTCTGCCGGGAGATCGCCGGAACCATACCCACGCAAAATTAAACCTTTTGCACCATTGTCAATGAGCTTGACGAGAAAATCAGATTGAATGCCTGGGATCATTGTCAAGCACACGACATTCCGGTCAAAGGCGTTGATCACGTTTAAGACTCCTGGTTGTCTCGGCTTTATCTGACCCTTCAGCTCAATGCCGATGCCGATGCGACCAAAATCAGTCGCATTAAAAGTCGCAAACGCATCGAGGTCGGATTCGCTTATTTTCTTCGAGCGCACGCCCATAATGATTTTACTTCCAAATACCACGAAAACTCCGGAAATGTCGAGCGTGCAAACACGCAACGCGTTGACGAGGTTGTTGCGTCCGTCCGTTGAAATAACTTCTGCCGGAACTTGCGCGCCGGTCAGAACAACTGGCTTACCGAGATTTTGCAAAGCAAATGAGAGAGCACTTGCGGTATACGCCATCGTGTTCGTGCCATGTGTAATCAAGAAACCATCATACTTGTCATATTCTTCCGAGATTGCTTGTGCGATTTGTTGCCAATTTTCTGGAACAGCATTACTACTATCAATGTTCATGATATTCCTTACATCGATCTCCGCAATTTCGACAATACGCGGCTCAAGCTTGAAAAACTGATCAGCGCCATGGGCGATATCGAGTGAGCCTTCAGCATTCTTGGACATCGAAATCGTGCCGCCACAAAACAGAATCAGAATCTTCTTCTTTTTTTCTTCCTCTAAGTCTGTACGAATTTTACCGTCAGTCATATGTTATAAGGTAAATGATACTGCAAGAATAGCACCAGCGGCGAGTGCTTTTTTCCAATGAAATTTTTCTCGAAGAAATAGAAGGCTAAAAAAGAGTACGAAAACCGGAGTGATGTTGCCAAGCGTTACGGCAATACCTGCGCTTCCCAATGTCAGCGCATAGTACAAAAGAACCCATTGGCCGATGACGAACAGTCCACGCACGAAGATAAAACGATAGGTTTTATGATCGAGGGAGCTCAAGGGTTCCTTGAAGAACAAAAGTGCAAAAAGAGCGATGAGAGCCGCACGAAGCATGTAGAGCGTCGGTGCGTTTGTAGCTTCCAATGTTGAGAGAAGATACTTGCTCGGGATCGCCGAAACGCCAAAAAGAAACGCCGACGCTATGCCAGGATAGAGCGTTGCTGTACCGAACTTTAGCCACTGCTTCCAATCCGTAGAGATAAAAATAATGAGCGCGATGATGATGAGCGCACCAACGACACTAGGCAATGATGGAAACTCACCAAGGAAAATCGCGCTAAACAAAAACGTGATGGCCGGAGCGAGAGAAAGTAATGGTACGGCAACACTCGCTTCTGTTTTTTCAAAGGTTTTGAAATAGAAATAATTTGCGAAGGTATCAATGACGGCAATCAAAAAAATGAGAGAAATACTTTGCCACGAAAAGATAAATTTGTAAAAAAGCGGCGAAATGACAAGCAGCGTTGCCGCCATTGTCAAAAAATTCACCGCAAGAATTTTTTTTGCCGGAATGTCCTTCAGAAGGACACGGGCTAAGATGCTCACAATAGCGGCGAGGATGGCCGAAACAATAGGAACGAACGTTACCATGGTGATCATTGCTTCATTATAGCTTAAATACTTTGAATTTTGAAGCACAAAAAAATGAAAAGAAACACCGCGCGGAAGGGTGCGGGGAAATACCCGACGTGCTCGAGCGAGACAACTTCTTCGGCAAATCAAATTTGGTGGACCCGGGGAGAATTGAACTCCCGTCCGCCGGATGCAAACCGGCTGCACTACCACTATGCTACGGGCCCGTCAAAAACTCGGAGCGGTGGGCACAAAAATCATTCGAACAATTCCGCCGAAGAGATTGAAGATTAACAGAAATCCAAAAAAAATCGCCACCAATCCAATGAGTTGATACATCAATCTCGATCCGCCGGAAGAGCCCAGCTTCATCTCCGCCCAGGCAATCGGACCAAAATTCCGATAAAACCATTCCGCCTTCAACACAAGAACAACTCCAGCCGCGATACTTAACAATCCCAAAACGATATTCATAAACCATGCATCTAAAAGTGGACGATGGTGGGCTCGAACCACCGACCTTCTCGGTGTAAGCGAGACGCTCTAACCAACTGAGCTAATC
>CAYHVQ010000011.1:0-29311 GCA_964360435.1 uncultured Gammaproteobacteria bacterium | reverse complement strand
ATTCGTCGGGGTTCGTTTGGTAAAAAGTTCGGATTTCATTCAGGAGACACAGCCAAATAGGATAAAAGTGGCATCCTCATCAAGCCCTGTGGATAACCAATAGCCGACATTTCAATGGTATGACCAATGAATCTTTAACAGAGGAAATAATACACAACGATTTTCGCCACTATCGATCGTTAGGAGCGACTCTCGTCGGAATTCTCATTCCACTTTCTTCGAGTATACTCCTCGCGGTTCTTATAAGCGATCTGAAAGTTCATGGCCCTTGGTCGTATCTTCTGATCGCAGCATTGATAAGCGTCTTTTTGGCTCTGGTGAGCGCTCTGGTAACGCTTTACTGTTTTTTTCGAGGCTACTTTGAGAAGGCGAATGAAAAATTTAGTACAAATACACTGAAACCCGACCTCATCTTCCGACGAGCAGAAAAGTGGCTGATAATAACATTGAGTCTTTTCTTTCTGGGGTCGTTTGTGTTTTTCGGATTCCTGTTAGTCAAATTCATCGATTAACTTTTATCTCCACCCACTTGCCACCGAAGGAGCTTTTGCACCAGGGTTCGAACAGCGTTCAAAAAACTCAGCCACAAGGACAGCCAAGTTAGGATGAGTTGGCGGATCAGCGAAACTGCGAGGGATGGAAGGTGAAAAATTGAACGTCATTTGACAAGATTCAGAAATTGTGATACATTTGAATATATCAATTTCTAGACTGTCTCTAGGGAATAAGGCCAAATTTCCATTGTGTCAGTTTCCTGAATTTGATACTATATAATTTTTTTCTTACATCACAATGGAAGAAGGAAAAATCGCCCGACTCACCGATAAGGGTTTTGGGTTTATCAATCGTGAAGGGCAGGAAAAGGATCTCTTTTTCCACTCTAACGATCTCGTTGGCGTAACATTCGACGCACTTCATGAAGGCGATAAAGTGGAATTTGAAGTCGCTGACAGTCCGAAAGGACCGAACGCGGTCAAGGTCAGCAAAGTTGCCTAACTCAATAGAAGTGGCTAAACAAAATATCCCCCAGTTGGGATATTTTGTTTTTATAAGCCTCATCGCGCAACCATTGACTTTTTGGAGGATCTTCGGTACACTTAGCCCTTCAACCCTTATCAAAAGCGACCATCATGGATGCTTCCTCACAATCCGGCTTGACGTTTTCTGGCCTTGGGATTGCCCCGCGGCTTTTGGATGTGTTAGACAAATTGCGGTATGTTACCCCAACCCCGATTCAGCGTCAGGCGATTCCGTTGGCACTTGAGGGAAGTGATGTTGTGGGCATTGCGCAAACAGGAACAGGTAAAACGCTCGCATTCGGGATTCCGATGATTCAGCGGTTGGCAAGCGCAAAGGGTCGCGGATTGATCCTTTTGCCGACGCGGGAGCTAGCCTTACAGGTGGATGAGTCGCTCCGGAAGGTTGCGAGCTCGTTTGGCTTACGCACGGCTGTCCTCATTGGGGGGCTTTCGCTCAAGCCACAAGTTGAGGCGGTTCGAAGAAATCCCCACATCATCATCGCAACGCCCGGTCGGTTGAATGACCATCTGCAGCAGCGAACGGTTCGGCTAGATCAGGTAACAATTCTTGTTCTTGACGAGGCAGATCGTATGCTTGATATGGGCTTCCTGCCTCAAATCCGCAAAATTTTGCAGGTGGTTCCGAGAGATCGCCAGACAATGCTATTTTCTGCCACGATCTCGCGGGAAATTATGAGTATTGCGTCCGCACAGATGAAATTGCCGATTCGGGTGGAAGTCGCACCAACGGGGACAACGGTGGATCGCGTCACGCAAGAAATTTTCGTTGTCGCCAAAGACGCGAAAATGCGCTTGTTGGAAAAAGTTCTTGGTCAGTATGTTGGTTCCACGCTGATTTTTACGCGGACAAAACACGGCGCCCGCCGAGTCGCTCGTGCGATTCAGGTGATGGGTCATTCCGTGGCGGAGATCCACTCCAATCGTTCTCTTTCCCAGCGGCGAGCAGCTCTTGGGGGATTTAAGACGGGAACTTATCGCATCCTTGTTGCTACAGATATTGTCGCGCGGGGGATTGATGTGTCAGGGATTGAGTTGGTGATTAACTATGATCTTCCGGAGCAATCGGAAGACTACGTTCATCGGATTGGCCGAACCGCGCGCGCCGGAAGAGATGGCCGTGCGATTTCCTTTGCAACGCCAGAGGAGCGCGGAGACATTCGTGCGATCGAGCGCTTGATCCGAAAAACCCTCCGAGTTTATCCGCTTCCAGAGCTCCCGCCAGCTCGCGAATTACCGCATCCAGCACCAAGGCAGGGGTTTTCTCGGCCGCGACAACCGAATCCGAGAAAATCATACCGGCGTCGTTGACGAAAACAGTGAGGCGTGGGATGATCGAATCATCGCGCGTTGTTTTGTTGTCCACTCGTTGACGAAACAAGGAGGAGGGTTCCATGAAAAGCACTCAGTTGGTTGGGTTCGCGTGGATGCGGGATGAGATCGCGCAGTCGTGGAAGGTGTTCCGGCGGGCGCCGCTTCGCGCATTGTGGGGACTGTTCATGATGGCGGTCGGTCTGGTGTTTATTGGAGTCCTGGCGACTGCCATCACGATTGGCGCCAGCGCATGGATCGGGATGTTCTTCGCGCTTGCGGTGGTTGTTCCGCACTGGTCATCGGCAATCGTGAATGCGGAAGACCGGTGGAATCCATTTCGGTACGGATTCGATCTCGCCGCGTTTGCGATGTGGCGCATCGTGTACCCGATCGCGGGAATTCGTCTCCGTCTTATCGTTCCTTCTTCGCGCTTCCGGCCGTTTCGTCCGGGCGAGGTTGGGAAGGTCTACATCGTTCATCCGAGCTACGCCGGTGTTCCGCCACTCGCGTATGTCCTCTCGCGTACCCTTCCGCATTTGTGGTGTATGCCGATGAAGGGTTCGCTGATGAAGTTCCCGATCGGCTGGGCGATGGCGGCGATTCGGATGGGGATTCCTATCCATCGCGGATCACCTGCACAGTCCATTCGTGCGATTGCCGCGGCAGCGCAACGCGGATACACCATCGCGATCGCGCCGGAGGGAACGCGACCCACGGAACGCGCGATTGAAGACACGCGTGCGTTCATTGCGAGAAACGGATGGAGCGAGCTGTACGGCGATTGGCGGAACACGTCCGGTCCCAGACCAGCTGGAGCGCTTGAAATCGAACGCGCCATGCCGCGCGCGCGCCGAATCCTTCTCTTGTCTACATCCAGTATTTCCGAGGGAGGAATGGCGGGATTGCTCCGCATGATCGTGGAACGGGGTCAGATCGTGTTTGAAGTTCGTGATTGGGAAGGCGCGTGGCCGACCACAGAGGAAGACCTTCAGCACATTCTTCTGGAAGCATGGGCGCAGATCGTCCATCCGTGGGTTGATCAGGCTCGGTCGTTTCACGGATCGAAGTAGGAGCAGTCCATTCATGCACTGCTTCTTTTTATGGTATAATATTTTTATGCGTCAGACGACACTCTGTTACTTGATCCAAAAAGAACATGATCGCATTGTGCGGGTCTGTCTTGCCATGAAAAAACGAGGATTTGGCGAGGGGTGGTGGAATGGGGCGGGAGGAAAAGTCCATACTGATGATGGGGAAACCATTGAAGCAGGAGCAGTGCGCGAGACAAAAGAAGAGCTTGGAGTAGTAGTTGGCGCGCTGACGCCCGTAGCGCGGATTTGTTTTGAATTTCCCGGCCATGCAGATTGGGATCAGATGATGCATGTGTTTTTGTCCGAAGCATGGAAAGGAGAGCCATTGGAAAGCGAAGAAATGCGCCCGCGGTGGCATCGGGTCTCGCAGTTGCCGGTTCATGCCATGTGGCCAACAGATCCCTTTTGGGTTCCTAGGGTTTTTGAAGGAAAAAAAATTGAAGCGCGTTTTGCGCTGGGGAATGATTTTACTATTTTATCGCACGATGTTCATATTGTGTCAGAATTATCTTAAAAAAATTTTATGGAGCCAACGCCGCGGCGGACAGGGATCGGAACCGAAATTCACAAATTACCTTTGCGCGATTCGCATGAGGATTTGAAAATAAAACTTGCAATTGAGGTGGCGCTGATGATGCGTTCGGAGTTTAAGGGAGAAGAGAATACCGTACAGGATGCGTGGACAAAAAAATACGCAAACGCGTTTCGACGGCTTTGGAACAGAGAAGATTATCGAGAGATGGTGTATGCGGAATGGGAGGCGAATCGGGAGTATATCTTGGACAAAATCCGCGCTGACCTTGAGAAAGAAGTGAATCCTCCTGCCGACAATGCGCGTCCGGCAACGTGGTAAGGGTGTGGGGTACGAGCCCGCTCGACAGGGTTTTTTTCGTATGCTAAACTTGAACCATGGGCGTCCAAGAATTATTCTTAAAGCCCATAGTTATGTTAACGAAAGAAGATCTTAAGCAAATTAGCCAACTGATTTATCAAAATGTTGGCCAAATTATCGAAGAGCATGTTAATCCCCAGTTTGATAAGGTCTGGGAGAAGTTTGACAGCGTTGACGAGCGATTTGACAGTATTAATGATCGTCTGAATCGCATTGAGGCAACAATGGTGACAAAGGACTACCTCGATGAAAAATTGGCAAATCTCCGAGGGGATCTAATAGAGATTGATCGAAAAGAAGAGCAGAAAATAAACGGTCTCGTTTCAGTCCTTGTGCACAACAAAACCGTGTCGCCGAGACAAGCGCGATCGTTGGATCCATTTAACGTCTTTCCACGGCTTCCGCAGAAACGACGGGCTTGACTTTTGTATGATTCGGGCGTAGAGTCGTCTGTTGACGATGATTTTGTCGTCTTCGCACATCAAGCAACCCAACCCACCGTGGAGGGAACCGCAGTGAAGCATGTAAAGCAGTTTCTGGCATGGATCCTTCTTCTTCTTGCCCGATTCAGCAACTATCGCGGCAAGTTGGAGACAACGATCACGCTGTGCTACAGGGGGTTGGACCTCGCCCTTCCGCGCTCTCGGACGGGATGCGAACTCCTCCTCAAGAGCGCGTTCGCAACCTATCGGAGCGGCCGGAAGGCGGTCTTCAAGGCCGACGCCACGCGCGCCCTCGCGATCGCGCGCGAGGAGGGATATGGGGATCTCGAGGCAACCGCGCTCGGTATGTTCGGGATCTACCATCAGCAGAAGGGAGAGAAGGACGAGGCGCTCCGGTGCTACTTCCACGCGTCCGAAATCTTCCGAACGTTGCGGGATTCCGGTGGCGAGGCGAAGGTGCTCATTCCGATGGGCACGCTCCATCGCGAACTCGGCGATTACGACAACGCAGAAAACGAGTTTCACCGTGCAGTGACGTGTACGCGCAAGCGTCGGTTGGTTGTCAACGCGTGGCTCGAGCAGGGTCGGCTCGCATTCGTTCAGGGAGACATGCAGATCGCCGAACGTCGGGTCCGATCGGCGCTCAAGCAGGCCGGATGGCTGCCGTGGCTCCGTTTCCCGAATGAGATCGGCGATTGCCACCGGCAACTCGCGCGGATCGCGGCGAAGCAGGGCCGGAAGGAGGAGGCTCGTGCTCACTTCAAGGAAGCACACTTCCTCTATCGCTTGTACGGCTACACCGACAAGGCCGACGCCATCCTCTGCGAGGCGAGGGAGCTTCAGACCGCATAACGGGACGCGAACTGCGATCCTGTTTTTTTGTTCCGCGATTGCTGGTTTTGTGCTACAATACGCCCATGAAACAAGAATCCTTTACCTACGAGGAGAACCGAACAGGAAATTTTCGCGAGCCGTGGCGCGTCTTTCGGATCATGTCGGAATTTGTTGAAGGGTATCAGCTCCTCTCTCGGCACACGAATGCCGTCACGATTCTTGGTTCGGCACGAACGAAGAAGACGTCCCCGCTCATTCGGGAGGCATATCGTCTTGGGCATCTATTAGGAGAGCACGGTTACACGACGCTCACCGGTGGAGGGCCGGGAATTATGGAAGCAGCCAATCATGGGGCCATGGACGCCGGAGGAAATTCGATTGGGTTGAATATTCAATTGCCGTTTGAACAGCAGATCAATCCCTACGTCAAAACATCCATTGCGTTTTCTTATTTTTTCACACGAAAGGTGATGCTCACGGCGCCGTCCCGCGCGTTTGTCGTGTTTCCTGGAGGATACGGGACCATGGACGAGCTTTTTGAAATTTTGGATCATATCGAGTTGGGCTATTCGTCGCAAGTTCCGGTGATTCTTGTGGGACGCGCGCATTGGCAGGAACTCCTACGCTGTTTGGAAAAAGCCGCCGTTCATCGAGTTGGCGTGATTTCCCCCAAGCAGCTCCAGCGGATGCAGATCGTCGAGACGGCAAAAGAGGCGTTTCAAATCATTCAAAAAAACGACGGAAGCGCCTCTGCTTGTGAGTTGTCACCACTGCATTTTGTGGAGGGGTCGCAGATGAATTGGCAAATTTTTCGCATCATGGCCGAGCTGGTTGAAGGCTACGAATTTTTGACCGGCATTGTGGACGATGTGACGGTGTTGGGTTCTCGAAAAGTGAAAGTGAAAAGTCCGTACTACACGGCGGCGCGGGAGCTTGGCGAACGCCTTGCGCAGGATGGTCATGTGACGGTGACAGGAGGCGGCGCGGGAATTACTGAAGCGGCGAATATTGGCGCAGAGAGTGCGGGAGGGCGTTCGATTGGCATTGGACTTAAATCCTTTCCGCTCAATAAACATGTGAAAGAGGGGATCCAGTTCCGGTTTCCGTTTATCCGAAAGCATATCCTCATGGCTCCATCAAAGGCCTATGTTTGTTTTCCGGGGGGATTTGGAACGCTCCATCAGTTATTTGAAGTTTTAACGCTCCAGCAAACGCGGAAGATGGTGCGGATGCCGATCATCCTTTACGACCGCGCGTTCTGGAAACCGTTTATTCAGTTCATGGAAAAGCAGATGTGTGGGGAACAGCGGGCGATTGCCCGCGAGGATTTGAATTTATTTCATGTCGTGGATACAGTGGATGATGCGATGCGATTTATGAACGACGCGCGTTCCGAGCGAAAAAAATAATTTTTTATCTTCTATGTCACGTTTTTTTCGAGCAATATTGTTTATAGCGCTCTTGGCTCTCTTTGTGGTCAGCGCCGTAGTGATCACAAGAAGCGCGGTGGATGCACTTGAACCTCAAGCCCGCATCGCCGCGCAAAAAACCTTTGCGATGACCGCACGCCAGTGGTCGTTTGATCCGCCAATCATCACCGTAGATCAGAATGATGCGGTAACGCTCAACATCACAAGCGTGGACGTCACCCATGGGTTTTCTATTACGGAGTTTGGCGTCAATACCACGTTAGTTCCCGGACAGACGAAAACCGTGAATTTTACGCCGGATCGCGCGGGAACATTCTCTTTTTTCTGTAATGTTTCGTGCGGATCGGGGCATTCAGGGATGCGCGGAACATTGGTGGTGAATCCCGCTCCATCCACGAATGTCAACAATAATGCCAATGAAGAGGATGAGGTGGAAGATGAGGAAGAAGACAACGAAGATTCTGATGAGAATGACAACGACAACGAGAGCGAAAATGAGAATGACAACGAAAATCTCAACACCAATCTTTCTTTGAAAGACACGACGGCGCCGACGATCAGTGATGTGCGCATCAAGGACGTCGCTGAAACGTCCGCAACCGTTGAATGGAAGACAAATGAGTCGGCAACGGGAAAGGTCAACTACGGCGTGAAGTCGGGGACGTACACGTTTGGCGCGAATTCCGGTGGCGGCACATCGCATACGGCGAGATTATCTGGATTAACGTCTGGAGCAATATACTATTATCAAGTTTGGTCAAAAGATGCCGCAGGAAATATTGCCACAAAAACCGAGCAGAAATTGACAACGATCGCGAAGTCCGCGTCTGCGGCCAATGCTTCGTCATCGAGTAATCTGAATACCGACAGTGCGGGCGAACCTGTCCAAAGCGGAGGATCTGTGAATATGGAAACGGTGACAACGCGGACGACGAATGAGGGAGCGGCGGTAGCGGGGGATCCGGGCGTTCAAGAGAATGTAAATGTCAGCTTGGATACCACAGTTCCATTCCCGCTTTCAGTTATCCGTGTCGGCCAAACCGAGCTTCCCGTTCCGGAACTGGTGGAAGGTCAAGCGATGATTGCAACGTCGCAAACCTCCACGGCCGTCGCAGAAGGATCTGCAAACGCGCAAGGACTGGTCTTTCCAGCGGATCGCGCGGTGACGTTTTCTGGAAAAACTTACCCATTGACCACGGTGACGGTGACGGTTTCATCGGATCCGATCACAAAGACAACCACATCGGACGCTGATGGGCGCTGGGAGCTTGCTTTTAATGAAACACTGGAGGAAGGGAATCACACAGTGGCTGTTGCTGTTGTAAATCCGACTAGTAAAAATGTCGAAGAGAGCAATCCAGTAAAGTTTTCTATTATCGGGACGCCGCGGGTCCTGAATGACGTTGCGGAAGCTGCTGGGAATGCTGATCCTTTTTGGATCCCTCCCGCAGTGCTTTATGGGATTCTTGGCGTACTCGCCGCCCTGCTCGTGATTGTTCTCATCCTCATTGTGTCTAAATGGTCAAAAAAGTCTTCGAGATTGTAAAGCGCGATTTTGGAGGAAAATCATTTGGAGCGGCGATGTTGGTGCTGCTCTTGGTTGGGATTTTTTTGCGTGTCTTTCATCTTGGGGGCTGGTTGCAATTTGGTGGTGATGAAGCTCGTGATGTTGAAGTGATTCAAACCGCTTGGAAATCTTGGTCACCGATTTGGTTGGGGCCGTCATCAAGCATTGGGAATTTTTCATTGGGGCCATTTTTTTACTATCTCCTTGCGCCCGCCGTCATTCTTTCCAACTTTCATCCGGTTGCAGGGGCGTGGGTTGTTGTGGGGTTTGGCATCCTAACCTTGCCGTTGATCTATCTGATGGGTCGGCGATTGTGGGACGAAACGGCAGGGTTCATTGCAATGGGGTTATATGCGGTCAGCGGCCTCATTGTGGCCTATACCCGATGGTCGTGGAATCCGAATCTTCTCCCATTTTTTCTGTTGCTGTTTTTGTTGGCATTGTGGGTCGTTGTTCATGGTCGGGATGCGCGGGCGCGGCAATGGGCGTTGATCACGGCGGCAGTAGCGTTTGGGATTGGCATTCAACTTCACGCCTCAACGCTTTTTACGCTACCAATCATCGCGCTGGGATTTTTGCTCTGGGAACGTCCGCGGAACATCCCATGGCTGTGGTGGGCTTACGCGGCTGTGATGATTCTCATCCTTCATGCGCCGTTGATTGTTTTCGAATTGCGTCATGGGTTTGAAAATACGCAGGGGTTACTGACGATCTTCAATAGCCAAGATCCTCGCGGGGCGTGGATGACTTCCGTCATCGCAACCCTTCAACGTCTGTGGGTTTTGACGGTGGAGATCGTGGAATTTCCTAAACAGTGGAGCATTCTCGTTTCTTTGCTTTTGGTTTCGGGGTTGTTTGGGATGGGGATGTCTTGGCGTCGCCATCTCCTTTCTGATGCTCAACGGACGGCATGTCGTCTGTTGATCATATGGCTTGGAAGCTTTCTTCTTGTGGCGTTCTTTCGCGTTGGTCCAATTTTTTCCCATTTTGTCGCGATGATTTTTCCTATTCCGTTTTTACTTATCGGGATCACCGGAAGTATTCTTTCTCGGAAGGCCAGCGCGTACGTTTTATTCCTTTTGTGTTTGGGATTATTGACATTCTCGAACGTATTTTATCAGATCCAACGGTTTGCAGTCTTGGAACATGGTGGGGATCGCACGCAAGCGTTCCATGACGTCACGCTAAAAGAACAGACAGCGCTGGTTGACGAGTTGGCTGTTCTCGGGCAAGATAAAGATCTTCTGGTTGAGATCATGAAAGAGCCGATTTATGGCCGATCCCTGCGTTTTCTTTACGCGCGCAGGACCGGTCGTCGGCTTCAAAATGCATCGGGTGAGAACTCCGCGCTCCTCATCTGTGTCCCAACCGAAAGCTGTATCGCGGATGGTCGAATGCGGAATCGGCGCCTCCTTTATCGCAGTGGCAATACAACCCTATGGAGTCCGAAAATGGACTAAATTTATCCCTTCCGATTTCCGAGCTGTTTGCAGATTTTAGAAATCGCTTTGATCCTGTTTTGTGGAAGTTTTTGGATCGGGAAAAAATTACAGTTTCTCAGCATGGCACAGATGCTGTTGCTTCCATTGAGATCTTGTGGAAGTTTTTGGAACAGGGCGGAAAACGCCTGCGACCGCTTCTCGCTTGCGCGGGGTATATGTCCGTCGGGGGATCCGATCTCGATCGCGCGCTGAAGCTTGGGGTCGGGCTAGAGTTGTTGCATACGTTTGCGTTGATTCATGATGATCTTATGGATTGTTCGGATCTGCGGCGGGGTGAACCGACAATGCATCGGTGGGTGGAGGCGCGTCATCACATTGAACAGCAGCGCGGATCGAGTGAACATTATGGCGTGGCGATGGCGATTGTCCTTGGCGATCTCGCACTCATGTTTGCGGATGATGCCATGAATCGCGTTGCGGAAGCGGATCCGGAAAAACATCGTGCAATGATGACGTTATATCACACGCTCAAGATTGAACTGGTGAATGGCCAGATTCTCGATATGCGCATGGCATCCTCTCCCATTCAAACATCGCGAGAGGATGTTCTGCGTGTTATGCGGTACAAGACGGGGAAGTATACGGTCGAGCGTCCGTTGCACTTGGGCGCGATGCTCGCTGGCGCATCACCGGAGTTGTTGAATACATTGTCGGAAATCGCGATTCCCATGGGTGTTGCATTTCAACTGCAGGATGATCTGTTGGGCGTTTTTGGAGATCCTGAAACCGTGGGGAAGTCAGTGGATTCTGATCTTCGAGAAGGAAAAGTGACGCTGTTGGTGATCGAAACGCTCAAAGAAGCGTCGGCTAATCAGCGCACACGTTTTCTTTCCGCGTTCGGATCACGGGAGGCGAACTCGGAGGAATTAATGGCATTGCGTGCGATTATTGAAAAAACGGGCGCGCGGAACACGGTAGAAAAGGAAATTATTCACCTCCTTTCGGAAGCGGAGTCCTTCATTCGTTCCGCAACATTTCCGCAGGCGAGTAAGGAGTTTTTTCTCAACCTCAACCAATTTCTCCGCGATCGTACCGCGTAGTTTTTCATCATGCATCGAACTTGATATAATAAGCTCATCTTATGAAGCTGCTTTCTCTGAAAATTTCTCACATCTTAATCCTCGGAGGGTTGGTGGGATTATTGTGGGCTGGCATTATGACGTTGCTTGAACCCGAGCAGGCGCGGATACAAGCTCAAAATGATGAACGGCGTGAGATGATCCACGTTCTGTTGAACGCGTTGATTGAAGATCGGAGTGATGGTAGGTGGATTTTAGAAGATCGTAAAGGATCTTACCAAATTGCAACCGCGAAGACCGCAAAACAATGCCGCGAGGAACTTTGCGATGTCAATGGGGATGGGAAATCCGATGTGGAATTATCCGCGGAGTGCATTGATGGAACGCCTCTGGAATATGACGAGCATCTGGAACAGCTTCCTGTGGATCCCAAGGGAAAGTTTACCGAACAAAAGACGGGGTATTTTGTAACTGTGGATGACGCAATGATCACCATCGGAACCTGTTTTGGTGAAGGCGGTCGGATGGATCCGTTAACCATTTCCTCGTCTTTATGATTAAGTGGGGAATAATGGCTGGAGGGATGGGGTTGCTTGTTGTGAGTGCGGCTTTTTCTTATTCCGCGTCGGATTTTTTGAGGATAAGCGAGGTGGAACAGGATCAGGTGATTGCAAGAGGAGGAATTCAACAGGAGGCGACGGTTCCATTGGTCGGTCTGGAAGCCGCGGTGCGACATCCGATCGTTCAAAAGGAGGTTTTTGGATTTCATCCGTATTGGATGGGCGATGCGTACAAAAATTATCGCTACGATTTATTGACCACGATTGCGTTTTTTGAAGCGGAGCTTGAAGGGAGCGGCGCCATTAGTGATCTCCATGGGTGGCCGAATGTCGGGTTAACGAATCTCGCACATGAAAATGGCGTTCGGGTTGTTTTGGTTGCGAAGGATTTTACGGCGTTAAAATTGGAAACGCTACTTGGAACATCGGAAAATCGCCAAAAAGCGATTCAGAACCTCCTCGATGCAGTGAAGAATGGAAAGGGCGATGGCGTGAACGTAGATTTTGAAAACGTTCCGGCTTCCCAGCGATCAAATTTAGTCACCTTCATGCAGGAGCTCACAACTACGTTCCATCAGGAAATTCCCGGATCGCAAGTGACGATCGATCTTCCTGGCATTGATTGGAAGGAGGCTTTTGATGAAGAACGGCTCATTGCGGCGGTGGATGGGGTTGTGCTTATGGGTTATGATTATCATTGGAAGAATGGAGATCTTGCCGGACCGATTGCGCCGATTGGAGATAGTCAAACGTGGGGCGGCCATTACAGTGTGACGTCTTCGTTAGACGATCTGCTTGCCGCCTCGCGCGCCGCGTCGCAGAAAATTATCCTTGGTGTGCCGTACTATGGTTATGAATGGCAGACCAAAGATTTGAATGTTCCGAGTCCGAATGTGAATTTTATCGCATCGAAACATTACACCCAGATCGCCAAAGAGTTGTCAGAGTATTCTCGGAAGTGGGATGTTAGTTCCCAGACGCCGTATTACTTGAAAGACGCGGATCATCAGGTTTGGTATGAGGATGCCGTGAGTTTGGGTTTAAAATATGATCTTGTGTTGAATCGAGATATTGCTGGCGTAGCAATTTGGGCATTGGGATATGACGGCGATCAACCGGAATTGTGGGCGGCTCTGGAAGAAAAATTGGCGGTCGCGCGTACGGCGGAGCAGGCCGAGCTCGCCATTATCACGGGTGCAGGTTCAGGCGGTGGGCCGCACATTCGCGCATTTCAAGTAAATGGCGCGCCCTACGAGAGTCCTCAAAAACTTTTTGCCTACACCCCGTCGTTCCGCGGCGGTGTGGATGTCGCGTTTGCGGATATTGACGGCGATGGATTGAATGAGATCCTAACGGCGCCAGGTTCGGGTGGTGGCCCACACGTTCGCGCGTTTGAACGTAGCGGCGCCTCGATTCCTTCTGTGAATTTTATGGCTTATGACCCCAAATATCGCCAAGGGGTTCGGGTTGCGGCAGGGGATGTGGATGGCGACGGGGCTGTCGATATTGTAACAGGCACTCGTGGGAAGGCTGGTCCGCACGTTCGAGTATTTAACCGTCAAGGACAACCTCTGAATCGAGGATTTTTTCCATTCTCCTCTTCCTCGCGAACGGGAGTTTCTGTTGCTGTTTCAGATTTTGATGGGGATGACATTGCGGAAGTTATTTCGGCCGCGGGTACGGGCTCGGCGATACAAATCAAAGTCACAGACCAATTTGGTAATACCAAATTTGGCAACGGGTTTCGCGTTTTTGACGAAAAGTATGTTGGGGAAATCAATATCACAACCGGCGATGTGGATCGAGATGGCGTGCTGGAAATTGTTGTGGGCGCGGGTTCCGGGCAAGCGCCATGGATCCAGGCTTTTGAGGCAGACGGAACGCCGGTTTTGGATTTTGGATTCCATGCATACGCTCAAACCTTTCACGGCGGCGTGGATGTTGCGGTAGAAGATGTAGATGGAGATGGCATTTCCGAGATTGTGACGGGCGCGGGCGTCGGCGGCGGGCCGCATGTTCGAGGGTTTGAACTGGATGGAACGCCGATCCCATCCTTAAGTTTTTTTGCTTACAATCCCAAATTCCGCGGCGGTGTGAGTGTGGATGTTGGCAGATTTTAATAAGGAATGATTGCTGACTTGCGGGGAATCATCCCTTCCGGGGTACGTCGTCGTTCTGCTCCAGCGGCAGAACGCGACTCCGTCCTCGCCCGCCGTCCGCAGATGTGCCATCGGCGACCCAGCGCCGGCGGGCTGCGGAAGCCCCCGTCAGAGACATTCCCCTCCCGTCAGCACCACCTTATTCCCCGAGCGAAGTCGAGGGGTTTTAATTAAATTTTTTCATCAGACCATAGCCGGAGCCTTCACGGACAATGTTGCGAACGGGGAGAAGTGTAGCGCGTTGAATCGTCCAGTGGCCGAAACGGTTGTTGATGGTATCGAGCGTTTGCGTGAACTGCTCGATTTTGCGATCGCGGGGAAAGAGAGACGGCTGATGGAATGCGTGAAGATCGCTAACACTCACATGGAGCAGGCGAATCGGATGCGGATGGTGATGACGGCGAACAATCTCCCAAGCATGCTGGAAAATCTGATACCCGTCATCAGTGGGATGATTAAGCGTGCACTGGGCATGGAAATGCGTAAAATTATGATATCGGATGCCAGCGGAAACCACGCGCCCGCAGCTGTGCGCGGCGCGGAGTCGTCTGGCGGTTTTTTCGGAGAGTTTTAACAGAACGCGGCGAATGTCTTCCGCATGGGTGATGTCGTGCGGCAATGTCACAGAATGTCCCATAGATTGATTCGGATTGACGTCCAGAACGGATTGTACATCGCTCGAGTCTCGCCCGTGCGCGATTTCATGGAGCCAGAATCCGATTTTGCCAAAACGCGCTACCAGCTGATCTACCGGAGCCACGGCCAATTCCGGAATGGAGTTGATGCGCATCTCGCGGAGCTTCGCTTCCGTTCGCGGCCCAATCCCGCAAATTTTGTTTAAGGGAATTTTGGCCATGATCTGTGGAATGTCCTGTGGGTGAAACACAAAAATGCCGTCGCCCGGATCCAAATCCGACCCGAGTTTTGCGAGAAGTTTGTTGGGCCCGATGCCGATCGAGCAGGTGAGTGAGGAGCCGAGACGTTTCCGGAGTTGCATTCGTATCCATTCCGCGGTGGCGAAAATTCCGCCATAGCGCTGAACATATTTTGTGACATCCAGACAGGCCTCGTCAATGCTCCATACTTCCATCTGATCCGTGAGCAAGGCAAATATTTGCATCATCTGCTGGTGGATCCATAGGTATTTTTTCGGGTCATTCGGGACAAAAATGAGTTCAGGGCAAATCTTTTTCGCTTCGCCCAAACGCATCGCGGTTTTCACTCCGCGGGCTTTCGCTTCCCGAGACGCCGTGGCAATGACTGTTCGGGATCCGGGCTGGCCGGCAACCGCAATGGGTTTTCCGCGCAGAAAAGGGTTGGCTTGCTGTTCGCACGACGCAAAAAACGAGTTCATATCCACATGAAAGAGTATCGGCGTATCCTGCGGCCATGCTCGCGTGATGTCAGACCCGCGGAACATACTCATCCCTCCATATAGACTTCTTCAAGCATCCACGTCAGCATGGTGGAATCAAAGGAAATTTTGAAATATTGCGTGTTGTCGCTGACGGAAAAATAGTAGATGTGGCTTTGCCCGCGTTTTGCCGAATGAATAAGATGGATGTCTTTGATGTGATATTTCTGATTCTGCCAGCGAAAAACTTTTGGCTGAACTTTATCCTTAGAAAAAGCCACAAGCACGTCAATGGGTTGTTGGATGGTTTCGTACATATGGTGATATTATGAGAATTTTCTTAAAATCGCTCGGACAATTCCTTGAATTTGTGGGTTGCGCGCGTAAATAGGACGATACTTGGGATTAGCGGGTTGCAGGCGAATCCGATCTCGCTCTCGAAAATATTTTTTGAGCGTCGCATATTCATTTCGCAAGAGTGCGACAACAACATCTCCATTCTGCGGATAAAAATTGCGTTCCGCGATGACGTAATCGCCGTCAAGAATCCCTTCGCCGACCATGGAGTCGCCTTGAACCCGAAGGACGAATGCATTTTCCGTGGATCGCACTAATTCTCTCGGGATGCTGATGGTTTCCGGTTGTTGGATGGCCTCAATGGGTTCACCGGCCGTAATGAGACCGACTAATGGCAGTTCAATGATCGGCGTAACCGGAGTATCGTCCATGTGGACAACTTCCAAAGAGCGTGCACGACCCTCTTGGACGCGGAGATAGCCCTTATCTTCCAGAGCTTGGATATGTTCGTACACCGTGGCTTTCGAGCGCAGGCCAAAATGTTCGGCCATCTCTTCATACGATGGCGCGTAGCCATTCATGCGAATAAAATCTTCAATAAAATCAAGGATCTGTTTTTGTTTTTTGGTGAGATGCATGGTCATGGGCGTGGGGTTAGGAGTGAGTTATCCACAGGGGAGTGAGTATTCTATCTCTATAATACCCGAACAAAAACCGTACGTCAAGGGAGATGCTATTTCAGGCTCGAAGAAAAGGGTTTTTTGTGGTTTGCTGATGATTTTTTTCGCAGATGTGCTATAATGAAAACACTTAAGATCTAGGAAAAAAAATTATGCGAACATTTCTCGTGATCGTCATGATCCTCGTGAACGTCGGACTCATCGGCGGGGCATTGTATTTTCTCGTAAAGACCTTCATGCAGCTTCGGAAAGGCGGAGAGTAGTTTTTGGAAGGAGATTCTGCCATGATCGGTCTAAAAAAATGGAAGATCGGAATGGTTGCGGCTGTTGGATTGCTCCTTAGCACTCCAACGGTTTTTGCAATGGAAAATTTTACCGCCATCTATCTTGATGCAATGACGATGGTGGAGCGGGGATTCACGGTTCGGAGCGCGGATGATGCCATGATCTTGAGCATCCCACCCCGCGTCTTTACCGAAGGCGGGCATGTGGTCATGCATCCGTACGATCCCGCATCAACACCTTTTCCAGGCGGGTGGATCGCGGCAAGCGATGCGGTCATCTACAATATCGAAATGGCGCAGCCACGGATGCTCCAGGCGCCGATCACAGTGCAAATGCGTCTGACGCAGGCATCGCATACAGCGCCGCAGATGTTTTTTTATGATTTTTCCAAAAAGGCGTGGCAGCCGCTTTCGACGCGGTGGAATAAACCGGCGGGGATGGTTTCTGCACCATTGCGGTTTCCATATGCGCCGGTTGTTGTGTTGGATCGAATGCAATCTCAAACCGTGCCCACGCGTATTACGGAAGGAATTCCCACGGTTTTAGCCTCTCGCTCCGCGATCGTGATGGATGCGGCGTCGGGTAATGTGCTGTTTGAACAGCAGGCGGATGAGGTTTGGCCACTGGCGAGTTTGACGAAGATGATGACCGCAAGTGTCCTACTGGATCAGCAGGTGGATTTCAAAAAAACCACAACCTATGTGCAAGAAGATCAAACCACCGGAGGAATTTTGCATATTCTTCCTGGAGATCAAATCACGATGGGGGATCATTGGATGGCCATGCTTGTTGGATCCGCAAATAATTCTGCGAACACCCTGGTTCGTTTTTCCGGACTTTCCCGGATCGCATTTATCGCCGCGATGAATCAGAAAGCTTCTGCACTCGGTCTTCCACATCTCTCGTTTGTCGATCCGCATGGGTTAAGCGATCGGAATGTTGGAAGCGCGCGGGAATATGCCGAGTTTATTCGCAAGACAACCGGGGACGTAAGGATTATTCAGGCGGCAACCGTTCCCCAGCATGTTATCCCGCTTCGTAATCGCGTGCATGAGCGAACAGTTCGCAATACCAATAAACTCCTCGGACGTGCGGGAATGGAGTTTACTGCGGCAAAAACGGGATACATTGATGAGTCGGGTTATAATTTTATGGCTCGTGTGAAAAATCCAAAAGGGAATGAGCTTGTGATTGTTGTTTTTGGAAGTCCAACAGCACAGGGGCGGTTCACGGATACGAAAAATTTAGCGAACTGGGCTTGGAGTCATTTTACTTGGTAAGTAGGATGACCCTCGATGTAGCACCCTCGATGTAGCACCCTCGTTGAGGCGCTGTATAAGATCTATTCATCATCATGTGAATCTGGTATAATAACGCCAGGTTGATTTCTGATTTTTCGTATGCCAGTTCAAGAAATTACATTTGGAAAATTGAAATGGATTGATATTCGTCGTCCCACAGCGGAAGATGTCAAATTTTTGTTGGATGAGTACGCCTTTCATCCGTTGGATGTGGATGATGTGTTGTCGGTCGCGCAATCTCCGAAAATTGATCTCTATCCGAATTACATTTTTTTGGTCATACATTTTCCAACACTTGTGCGTGCCCAGGAACCGGTGGAAATTCATCGTTTGAACATTTTTATTGGGTCGAACTACGTCATTACTTCTCACCATCGGCCATTTGAAGCCCTGGAGAATATTTTTTCAAGCTGTCAGAATCAGGCGGATATTCGCAAGCAGTTTATGGGAAAATCCGCAGGGTATTTAGCCTATCGTTTTCTTCATATCCTCGCAAAGAACACGCTCAATATGCTCGACGCGTTGGCTGAAGATATTTCCGATGTCGAGGAGCAGATTTTTAACGCCTTGAGTCCGAATGCGGTTCGGCAACTCGCGCTCCTTCGGCGGAATATCCTCCACATCCGTCGCGTCGTTTTGCCAAATAAGTTCGTGATTGATACGTTGGTCAAGACAAAGCGGATATTTCTGGGCAAGGATTCTGAAGTTTATTTTGACGACATTGACGACCATATCGAGCGGACGTGGGTTCTTCTGGAAAATTTTCGCGAACTCATTGATGGATTGCATGAAACAAACGAGTCGCTCGTTTCCCATCGGACGAATGATATTATCCGTACTCTCACGATTATTTCCGTTGCGCTGCTTCCGCTGAATTTAATGGCGAGTATGTATGGCATGAATATTATCGGGCTTCCGTATGCGGATCATCCTCAAATTTTTTGGATGATCTTTGGCGGGATGGCCTTATTGATTTTTGGAATGTTCGTTTTTCTCAAAACCCGTCGTTGGCTTTAAATGATTTTTAATTTTGAATATATGGGAGAGCGCGTGACAACAAAAACACTTGCGGTAAAAACATTTAGTCCACTCAAAACGTTCGTTGTCGTGAATAACAGTATTGCGGTGGGATTGCTGGTGATGACGTTTTTTGCTGTTGCGCTGGTTACTCTTCCTCCGTTTCCGTTGCGTTCGTTTTCCCGCACAGCATCCGTTGTTGCGGAGTATCCCACGCAGGTGATTCAGCGTTTGAGCCTGCCGATGCTTTCGGCAACGCTTGTGGAAGATCGCCAGACCCTCGCGCAATGGGAGACATCCCTGTTGGAACAGGAACGTTCGCTTGCAAAAATGACAGTCGAGAAGGCATTTGCGGCAAAGCATTTTGACCTTGTTGTGGTGGTAGTGCAGTTGCGAGAAAGTATTCAACTCGAGCAGGGATCGCGGTTGTTGGCGGCGGAAGATCAAGAACGCCAACACGCCGCGGCATTGGAACGGCTGGAGAGCGCTCGGAAACGTTGGACAGCGTTGCAATCAGATCTTTCTTGGCTTCCAGAAGTATCATTTTAACAATCATGGCGACGTCCTCAACCTCTCGATGGTTATGGGTTCTTCCGGGTGTTGGGATTTTTGTGTTACTTGGCGTTGGGGTGTTGTGGTTGCGCACGATTTTTCAGCCGCCGATCATAGCTGCGACATCATCAGCGGAATTGCCCGCCCTCCAGTCACTGATGGGTCGTTTGCTGTTTACTGCAGTTGATCGGGGAAAAGAAACCTTGTGGTCCAGCGATTTAGACGGTTTTGATCTTCAGCAGATCCGCATGGGAGAAGGGGATCTTTTGGCGGCAGCAAAGTCGAATGGCGGCGGCGATCTTATTTTTGCGACTCAAGAAAAAGGGTACCGTGCGGTATGGAGGATGAGCGCGGGTCAGCACGCGCGTCAGTTATTTTTTGTGACGAGCGGTATCCCACTTCAATTCATTTTTTCACCAGATGATCAGTTTATGGTTATCGAAGAGCGATCCGGATCGGCTATTCCTCAACACGAGCTATTCCTTGTGGATCTCGAGCGCGGCATTCGGAGCCGGATTGCACAGGATGCGATCATGCCCATTTGGGAGCCGCTGGGGCGGGCAGTGGCGTATGTTCAACTGTCCCGATTTTCGGAAGATCCCACAACGACCTCATCAGAAGGCCGCGTGATGATTCAGCGCATGGAGCGTGATCGTACTCTTGAAAATCCCATTGAGTTTGAGAAACAAACCCTTGTCCTGTCGCAGACGGTTCGAGGTGATCTGTCCTTACTCGTAAGAAACGAGAATGGCGTCCAGTGGGAACAAAAAAATTGGCAGGGGGAAGAAATGATGGAGGTGATGGATGTCAAATGGGATGCTGCGACCTTCCCTTTGTATTGTCAAAGCGCGCTCGGAGGGTGGGGATGTTTGCAGAGAGAGAATGGGGATCCTTTTCAGGGGATGGGGTGGTGGATCGGGGCAGACGGGGCTGTGCAGGGGCTCGGATCCGGATGGAATCATTTAGGTGTTCAGGAGGGGCGGCTTTTGTTGACAAAAGACGCAGGAGTCTTTACGCTAGAAGCTCGCGGTAACCTTCGTCTTCTGTTGAGCGGAAATTGGAATTTACCCGTACAACGATGATTCTTTTTCGAAGAATCCTTCCTTTGTGTATTGCGCTGCTCCATGGGCTCGGACTGGAGTTTATTTTTCGTTACCCAGATCACTGGTGGTGGGTTTGGATTTTTACTGGGATTGTGTTGCTGTTGTCGGTAGTATTGATGAATGATTGGAATGTTATTGGAATGATGTTTGTTGGACTCTTTATTCCGCCGTTCTTTTTTTGGAGCGGGGCATATGCCATCGCAATGTTTTTTGGATTTCCATTTTTTCAGCATCTTATTGCGGCGCTGTCCGCCGGCGCGTTGTGGTGGTTTTTTGAAAATCTTTTTTACTATCGGTATCGTCCATCCGAATATCTTCCGTACGCGTTGGAAAATATTTCTAGCTATCTGAACATTGCCTCGTCTTTTTTTTGGTTTTCAACGCTATTTAATTTCATCCTTCTCTTTAACCTTCAAGAGGGTGCGGTGACTATGGGCGCGACTGCGATGGCCAGTGCGCTCATTCTCCAAACCTTCTGGGTGAATAAAATTGCGATGAAGGATTACCGTGTGCTATGGGGGGTTATAACGCTACTGATGGGAGAGGCGTTTTGGATTATGCATTTTTCTCCATTAGATCCGTATGTCACGGGACTACTCATGACAATTTTGTTGTATGTTTTTGTCCATTTAAGCCGCCATCATTTTCTCCAAAGTCTTTCGCCGAATGTGATTCGTCGGTATTTTCTGATTGGCGGCAGCGTTTTTCTGATTACTCTCCTTTCCGCCCAGTGGACGTAGACGTGTGATCTTCCCCGAGCGAAGTCGAGGGGTAGGACGCCGCATGCTTGACAAAAAGCCGCCTTTTCTGGTAATCTAATTTGCTTATCCGAATACACCTGGCCGCAGTTTTATGATGAATTTTTTCTATCGCTTGTCGCATCGCGCCCATTTCCTTATATTGTGCACTCTTTTAGGCGGGCTTTTTGCGTTGGTGGTAAGCCTACTTCTGCCGCAGGAGTATCGTTCGACCGCGCGTTTGCTGGTGATTCAGCTCCAAAGCCCTTCCCTCGATGCCTATGCAGCCTCGAAGTCGTCGGAACGGCTTGCGCAGACCCTTTCGCGTGTCGTTTCCACGGATTCCTTTTATCATCAAGTGGCGATTGCAAATCCGGCAGTTCAAAGCCCTTATTTGGATCATTCGGAGAAGCGGCGAAAGGCCTGGATTCGCTCTGTGGAAGTTTCTCAAGTTCCAGAGACTGGCATTTTAGAGATTTCTGCGTATGATAAAGATCGGGTTCAATCCGCGCTCCTGGCGCAAACCGTCTCGTTTGTCCTCACGCAACATGGGGCGGATTATCATGGCGGCGGAGATCAGGTTATTATTCGCGAAATTGATCCGCCGTTGGCCTCGACATTTCCGGCGCGTCCGCCAATTTTATGGAATACGCTTGGGGGATTTGCAACGGGTTCTTTTATTTCCTTATTTGTATGGTGGTGGTTTTTGCCAGCCATGAAAAACCGCACCGTCCACGCCGCGGTGACTCCATTTTCTTCCCCGTCGCCTACGGAAGTCCTTGAAATTCGGCGGGCTGACCCAGAACCTGCCGTGGAGGTCGTATCCTCGATGTCCACGCCGCGGCCGGAGGTGGTGAGCCTTTTTGATCATCTGTCGTCTGATCTGTTGACGGGCGAGTTGACATATGGAGGGGAAGTCGTTGACGAAGAGGAGTTGGGGTAGCAGATCTCGCGTCAGGAACAAGATGGTTCGTGACGCAGGATCTCACCTTTTGAAGCGGAATCGCAGTACGTTTCAAGAGGTGTGCCCTTTTCTTCTTTATCTCGCTTTTTGGCAGCTGTTGTTTTCTTGGCTCATGGAACCCCCTGAATGGAAGTAAGGTGGTAGTAAATGAGTAAGAGGATGGGCAGTAGCTGAACGGCGTTTCACCATGGACGCAGGAGGAAGTCATGCACAAGAGCCTCCCGAGCCTCCTGGCGTTCTTGTGTCTGTGGATCGCTCCTGCGGGAGCGCGACTGACCAAGACCGTGCAGGACCCGGGGACCGGGAACCAGTACACGCTGGTTCAAGCCGAGCGCGGCGATACCCAGGGCAAGCTCGTTCGCGAGTACGCGCTGGGGTCGCTCGCCGAACTGGACCATCTCAACGGCAACCGGCTACGCGATCGTCAGCCGACCAACCCGAAAGCGACCACGAAGCTGTCGGGGTACAACCTGCTGTGGGTAGGCGAGTGGATCACGGTCAAGACGACGGATCCCGAACCGCCCGCGGTGTGGTCCTTCGTGAACCAACGGCCGGACCGTGCGGCAACGCCCCAGCAGCAGATGGCGCGGCTTCGTTTGACGGGAACGTTGGACGAGAGCACGCGCGAGAACATAACGGTTCCAGCGGGAGCAGTGATCCCGGCCCTTACCTTCCAAGGAGAGGTCTGGGGTCCGACGCTCGTGATCCAGCAGTTGACGCTCACCACATGGGTGGTGGCGGTCGACACACTGGACAACACGCTGGTTCAGATTTTCTTCGGCCGGTTCGATGCTTGCGGCAATGGAACTATGGGACATCGCAAGATTCCCATGATCAAGCCAGTTGTCATCGAATCGGAGCTCCCTCCACCCACAGACACGACGGACGTCGTCACCAAGCCGGATACGGTCAGCGTGGCGTACACCGAGCGGGTCCTGTGGGAGTCCGATGTTTCCATGGGTATGGGAGCAGTCGGTTCCGAGCCCTTCCGAAAGGGAGAGCAGTTCTTCACCGGAACGTTGTCGCATAGCCTGATCCAGCAATGGGTTTGGGCGAATGTGAAGGCGGATTACAACCGGTCGTCGGATTACTCCTTCATCCAGGGAGGACAGACCGAAGGGATGTGGACGAATCTCGATTCCCGATTCAAACTCGGAGGCGGGCTTCGGCTCAACACCCCTGGCGGGCATCTGAACATCCGCGCTGGCATGGGACCGGAGTGGGTCAATGGAGAGTACGGCGGGCTTTACTACGAAATCGAGCCCGACGTGCATTTCTGGAGACTCCATTTCCATCCCATGATCGGCGTGAGTCCGTGGGCAAACTTCCAGCAAGAGGTTCTTCGCACGGAATTTGACATCACCCGCAACTGGCCAGCTCCTGCAACGTCGCTCCGCCTCATCACCGAGGCGCGCCTCTATACCGAACCCGGACTCGATCCGTGGAACTCGGAGTGGGGGCAAGTGCATGGCGGCGTGGGACTGGGTCTGTGGAACAGCCGCGGCCGCCCGTCGGGTCTGTATGTCATGGTGGGCGATTCGCCGTTCGGCTCGTACGTCCGTACGGGCTTGTACATCCGAACCTCCCGCGATACGTACGATCCGCCGTGGAAGGGCGAGAAGACGATCCGTCGGATCTATCCTGCACAAATGGCTGCGGTGCAGGCCACCCAGCCTCCCGAACTTGCAACCGTCACCTTCGCGTTGGACATCCGACGCTGGGTTACGGAGGGCAAGATCACGGAGGGAGAGGACCTGTGGTACGCGCTCAAGCTGTGGACGGACTTTCCGGGTGAAGAGTGGGAGCACGTCTACGTCGCGGGCGGGCCGCTGGCGGATCTCAAGGAAGGGGAGCCTTATCCGCTCTCCTGGGAGGAAGACGTTTTCAAGAACGAGAAGAATGAGCTCAAGCTCAACGGCGGTGGTTTCCATCGCGCCGAGATTTCAGGCTTCCCGGTGGGCCAACAGGTCCAGTACCGCTTTGCGATCAAGGTCAAGGGTCGCGAAGACCTCGTGTGGATTGACGACTACGATTATCCGCTCGGGGGCTGGAAGAACAAGAACTCGGTGCGGCTCGTGACTCCGTCGGTGGAGCGCGCGCCCGAGCTCGGTCTCTAAACCTGAAACCATCCCCGCCTCGTGAATGTTCCTCGTGTGAGGCGGGGATCTCAAACTCGAAACATTCCATGAAAATCGGAAGTGTCGAGGATGTCCGAGACGGGGAAGGAGGAGAAGAATGAGAACGTTTCCGTGGTTGATTGCCCTCACGCTCATGCTCGCGGGATGCGGGTGGGGGCTTCTGGACGAGCCCGGCGGGATTCTTCCGCCAGGGGAGGGGTCGGGCGACGGATTCTCCATCTCCGGGCTTGCGCTCGGCGAAGGAGAGGCGTTCGTTGCCAACGGCGACCTCCCGGGGCACACGGCGTGGGAATGGGAGGCTTTGAAGCCGACCTACACCCTCGTGGTGTTCCAGCCCTATAACGTCGGGTTCGCACGCATCGGGGCGGACGCGCGCATCCGGGAGATCTATTGGGATGGAGTCTCCTGGGTCTACAACGCGGTGTCCTATCCGCTTGTGGACTATCACGTCACCGGAGGCGGAGCTCGATTCGCCTTCCGGGTCAACTCCGACGGATCCACGTGGGAAGAGGGGGGTACGATCGAGACGATTGTGAACCTCATGGTCTTCCCAACGGATCGCGGGGCGTACTACGTCCGCGGAAGTGCCACGTGCTGGGGTGTCGCGCGCGAGCCGGCGATGGGCGGTCTTCTGGACGCGCCCGTGCCACTTCCGCACGATGACCCCACAACGGGCGACCGCGACCTCGCCGTTGGCGTGTTCGACAACGCCAATGATGGTCGCGTGATCCTCGGGATCCACTTCGAGCTTCGGGACCAAACCGGAGTGCTCGTGGACTCCGGCGAGCTGTGGCATGTCGATCCCGTCTCCGGTGATTTTCTCTACCAGATCACCGGCGGGAAGGTTGTCCAGGGTCCGGACAACCGAACGATCGTTGGCAGTTTCGACCCCTGTCGGGACTGCGGGTAGAATCGGAGGGAGGGTGTTGTGTGCAGTTTACCCCCCAATGCCACGCGCCTTCCCTCCATAATTTTTTTCACTTTATGACATCACGCCTTACGCTCCCAACCGACATGGTTCTAGGTACCACGTATCGCTGCAACTCTCGTTGTACGATGTGTGATATTTGGAAAAAACCAACCCATCCGGACGACGAATTGACGCTGGATGATTTGCGAAAACTCCCCTCGAGTTTGAAAGATATTAACATCAGCGGCGGAGAGCCGTTCTTGCGTGCGGATCTTACGGAAATCGTTCGTGTTCTAAAAGAGCAGTGCCCGTCAGCGCGGCTTTTGATTACGACGAACGGATTTTTGACGGATCTTATTGAAAAGCGCATGCGCGAGATTCTCGCGATTGCACCCGAAATCGCTGTGCGGATTTCCGTGGATGGCGTGGGAGACATGCATGAGAAAATTCGCCGGATCCCACAGGCGTTTGAAAAAGATATGGAGACCCTTCGGTGTTTGAAGGAGCTTGGGGTGCGCGACCTCGGACTGGCGTTTACCGCAACGCCGGAAAATGTGACGCATCTTTCTAAAGTTTACGATCTCACGCAAAAACTCGAAGTGGAATTTACCTGTGCAGTGGCACAATCATCGGAATTTTATTTTTCAAAAATGAACAATGAACGTCCAGAACCCATAACGCTTGCACGAGAGTTTCGCCATGTTATTCGCAAAGAACTTTCGACGTGGAGTGTAAAGCGTTGGCTCCGTGCGTATTTTGCTTATGGGCTGATGACGTTTTCTACGACTGGCCGGCCTGTGCTCCCAACCGCGCCCGCGCATGATTTTTTCTATCTCGATCCAACGGGTTTCGTATACCCGTCGGTGGTGGACAATATTGTCTTGGGCAATCTGAAGAAGGTTGCGCGATTTCATGACCTTTGGTTTTCACCACAAGCGACGAGCGCGAGAGAGAAGCTTGCCGAGCAACAGCAGGCGGCGTGGATGATTTGCACAGCGCGAACGGCCATGCGGGAGAATCCGTTTCGTGTCATGTCCTGGATTGCCAAAGAGAAGTTTTTCTCGGAGGCTGGGGAGATTTAATATGAGATCAGACGCACTTCTCTTTCCTTCCTGGATGACGGTTCGCGAGTGGTGGATGGTTTTTTGTTTGGGAGCGGGTGCGGCGTTGACTACGGTGTTCTTTTCCTCGAAGATCGCGGTGATTGTGCTAGCGATCGGTTTTCTTTTTGCGATCGCCGTGCGCTGGTTTTCGGCCGGTTTTGATGCGATTGCGCTCACTTATCCGTTTCTTTATTTAACAATTCCGATTTCGGCCGAGCGATACCTTCCGGTTGCAGATGCTGTTGGGATTTTACTGCTCGGTGCATGGATCCTACGTCTGATTCGCGATCGTTCATGGCGATCAATTCGTGTTCCGGCGGGATGGGCGATAGGTTTATTTTTATTGTCCGCCTCGTTATCACTGTTGAATACTTCCGATCTCGTCGCAAGCACGCAATTTGTTTTGCGTCCACTTTTCTTTTTTTTGGTCGTTTTTGTCATCTTGCCCGTCAATGAAATCAAAAGCACAACGCACCTTGTTCAGCTGATGAAAGAAATGGCGATCATTGGAATTGGATTTATTGCGATGGGGATGGTCTCCCTTCTTGTGATGCATCAGCCCGAGTCCATTCCGCGTGTGGTTCCGCTCCCGATTTTCGGACATTATTTTTTGGGCGGAAACCATAATGAGTTTGCTGAAGTCCTTATCGGTTTTCTTCCGATATTTTGGTTTTTTTCCGGAGTGACGAAAATTGCCCATCATCGCCAGGCTTGGGGTATAGTATTGGTCAGCGGAGTTGGCATTGCGCTCTTGACGCTTTCTCGCGCAGCATGGATTGCCGTCGCTGTGCAAGGAGGAATCATGGGAGTCCTGTATTATCGCCGAGCTATTATTCGCAATATTCAGCGAGCGTGGCCAGTTTTTTTCCTTGCGCTTATTCCCCTCGGGTGGCTGATGCTGAACCTTCTCACCTCCCGTGTTGGATATCTTGCAAATGCGAATCGGCTGTTTTTGGTGCAGATTGCGCTGGACGTTTTTGAACAGCATCCGTGGATCGGCGCGGGAGCCGGCACGTTTCTTTCTTGGGTTGCGGCGGATCGGTATTACCTCATGGATTTTGGCACGGCCTTGGACGCGCATGGGATCCTCTGGAAGCTCCTGCCGGAAATGGGACTCCTTGGCGTTATCAGTTTTTTCGGGATGAGCGCGGCCTTTTTTTGGATCGCTTGGAAACAAATAAAAACCGCTCGCCGGACGACCGAAGGGCGCCTTCTCTTCACATTGTTTTTGTCCGCCCTGGGAGTTTGGGTATTTGAGTTATTCGGAACATCATACTATATCGCAAAATTATGGTGGCCGATGGGTCTGATGCTTTCCGCGGCTTTTATCGTTTATGATCATGAAAAAACACGTCATTCACATCCTGTGCGCGTTTGACTATGGGGGAGCCGAGCGCTTTGTCTACGATCTCGTGAAATTTGGAAATCACGAGAAGTTTTCGTTTTCCGTGATCACCGTTGTTGGTGGCGGGCCGCTCCAGCCGCTTTTTGAGACGCTTGGCGTTCCCATTCATGTCCTGCACAAAAAAGGGAAGTTGGGTTTGGGAGTGATCCGCGAGATGGTGAAGATTTTGAAATTCGAAAAAGCGGACATTGTCCATACCCACCAGTTTGCGGGAGCGGCATGGGGAAGGATTGCGGCGATTTTGGCAGAGATCCCAACGATTCTCACCACAGAAGTGAACGTCAATCTTGATGAGGGGTGGGTCAAGAAACGTGTCAAGCAGTTGCTTTCGCATTGGAACAAAAAAATCATCGCAATTTCCCAGGCCGTATACGACGACACGTTCCGTACCGAACATGTGTCTCCCAAGAAGCTCGCGATCATTTCCAATGGGATTGATCTACAAAAATTTTGGGGCGCACCTCGAGTGCCGAGCACCGTAGCGCCCGTGGTTGGTGTTGTGGCGCGATTCTATCCGCAAAAAGGACACACAACCTTGCTTGCGGCTTGGCCAGAAGTAGTTGCCGCCATTCCCGGAGCACGCCTGAAGCTCGTCGGAACCGGACCGTTGGAGGCACAACTTAAAGCAATGGTTCAAACACTCCAACTTCAGGAAACCGTTGAATTTGTCGGAGGTATTTCCGATGTTTCGGCATGGTACGGCAAGTGTAATCTTGTTGTTCTTCCCTCGCATTGGGAGGGACAGGGGATTGTTTTGCTGGAGGCAATGGCGGCTGGCCGTGCGATTGTCGCGAGTGATGTCGGTGGCATCTCGGAGGTGATTACGAAAGGGGAGACCGGCGTCCTGGTTCCTCCGAAAGATCCCGATACGTTGTCGGCAGCAATGCTGGAGGTCATTCGAAATCCAGAGGAGACTCAGGCGATGATTGAACGGGCACAGGCCGAAGTCAAACGATACGACATCCGATTGATCGTTCAGCAATACGAACAACTTTATGAAGATTCTTCACGTTAATAAATTTTATTTTCCGCGCGGGGGATCGGAGTCGTATTATTTTTCCCTTGAGCGACTGTTGCGCGAATTCGGACATGAGGTGATTCCGTTTGCCCTTTCGCATTCAAAAAATCTTCCATCTCCATGGGAAAAGTATTTTCTGCCTCCGGTGGATTTTTCCTCTCCCAATTTTCGGAGCGGCGCGCAGGCGGCTGCCAGGATTTTTGGATCTCGCGAAGCGGTAAAAAAATCACGGGAGATTTTGTGGGCGGCAACGCCGGACTTGGTTCATCTTCAGAATGCGTATCGCCAGATGTCGCCCTCGATTTTGAAGGTTTTTAAGGAGCGGAGGTTACCTGTGGTGTGGACGCTACATGATTATTATTTGGTCTGTTCCCAGTTGCATCTTTTTCGCAACGGAGCTGTGTGCACGTCCTGCCGCGGAGGAAAACATTACAATGCAACTCGGTTTCGTTGTGTGGATCATTCGCGCGCCGCAAGTTTCATGGGAACGCTTGAGCAATATGCGGCTTCGACATGGAAATGGTATGAACGCGGTGTGGATCACTTTATCGCTCCATCCATATTTTTTAAAAATCTTATGGGGGAATGGAAGAGCATTC
>CAYHVQ010000010.1:7949-38034 GCA_964360435.1 uncultured Gammaproteobacteria bacterium | reverse complement strand
GAAGGAAGTGGAGTGAATGCGATCAGCGGAAATCTTTACAATGCCGGATTGCTCAGGAGTAAATTTGTTTTTGAGACCTACCTCTGGCTCCTGCGTGGCGAGGGAAGGATCTTGGCCGGCGAGCACCAACTCGATCCTGGTGACAATATGGTGATTCTAACTCGGAAATTGGTCACCGGCGACGCCGTGGTGAATGAAACGATTGTCCAGTTTATTGAAGGCTGGACGCTAAGGGATATGGCGGAGTATCTTGATAAAAAAAATCTCATGCCGAAGGAAAATTTTTTACAGCTTTCCACAGTGACAGACGTTCGTACGCTCCTCCCGGAGGCGCGTTACGCGTTTTTGGATGATAAACCCACGGAGAAAAATCTCGAAGGGTATCTTTTTCCGGATACCTATCATGTGTTTAAGGATCCTATGCCTGCAGATGTTGTTAAAAAGATGCTGGATAACCTCGAACAAAAGCTCTCGCAGGAACTTCAGGAAAAAATCAGGATACAGGGACGAACAGTGTTTGAAGTAATGACTTTAGCTAGCATTCTGGAGCGAGAGGTTCAGTCGGATGTGGATATGCGGAATGCGGCGGATGTTTTTTTGAAGCGAATAAAAATTGGCATGCCGCTACAATCGGACGCTACGGTTAATTACATCACGGGGAAGAAAACGACGCGCCCAACGCTTGAAGACTTGGCGGCGGATTCTCTCTATAATACCTATAAATATACTGGGTTGCCGCCCGGACCGATTTCCAATCCCGGAATGACTGCCATCCGCGCCGCGATAGAGCCGACCACGAACGATTACTATTATTTTATTACAAACACTGCTGGCGAGGCCGTATTTGCCAGAACGTTGGAAGAGCATCAAAAGAATATTCAACAATATCTGAATCAATGAAAAACGAAAACTTTATTGTCCTCTCCCTTGGCGGGTCTCTGATGGTGCCGGATCAGATTGACATAGCATTTTTACGTCAGTTTCGGACATTACTTCGGGGGGAAATCCGCCGCGGTTCCCGGTTTATGATTTTTACCGGCGGGGGAAAGGTGTGTCGAACGTATCAAGACGCCGCGCGGAAGCTTGGACGCCCCACTGCGGAAGATTTAGATTGGATCGGGATTCGTACAACGCATTTGAATGGTGAGCTCCTGCGAGTCGTCTTACAACCAAATGTTGCAACGGCGTTACTTACCAGTCCGTATGCAACGCTCGATCGCTCCGCGGACGCCTTATTTGGCGTCGGGGGAGGGTATCGTCCGGGGGAGTCTTCGGATGGTCCGGCGGTGACGGTGGCGCGTCGTCTTGGCGCAAAATTACTCATCAATCTGACCAACACTCCTTACGTTTATGATCGGGATCCTCGCAATGATCCGGCCGCAAAAAAGATTCCGGATCTCACTTGGAGCGACTACTTGCAACTGATTCAGTCCGAGTGGACGCCGGGGATGAATGTTCCGTTTGATCCGGTTGCCGCTCGGCGTGCGTCTCGAGCGAAGATTTCCGTTGCGATCGCCGATGGCCGCAATCTCCCGAATGTCCGGAAGATCCTCCACGGGAAACCGTTTGAGGGGACGCTGATTCATCCGTAGATTGACACACCGAGAATTCTGGGGTATGTTGGGCGGCAACGGTGGTTTTTTGTTTTCCCCATACAAACGGAGGTGTCGCGTGACACAAGTTTCTTCCGTCAGCTGTTTCGGAAGCGGCCAAGGGAAGTTGGGAGAGCCTCTCTATGAGGCGATGCGAACCGTAGGGAGGGCGCTCGGACAGCGTCACATCACCGTCGTGACCGGAGGGCATGGAGGCGTCGGTATGGAGGCGCCTTGCAGAGGAGCGTATGAAGTCGGAGGGAGAACCATCGGCTACCCCTTGCCGAACCGAGCGCCGAATGCGTATCTCACCACAACGTACCAAGTAGATCTGCTCTATCCCCAGGTCTCGTTCGAGTGTCTGTGGGCCGTGCGGCTTGGGCTGCTCCTTGGGAGCGATGGCTTCATCGCCGCGGGGTGGGATTCAGACCAAGCGAGCGGTGGTTCGCTGGGAACCGCAACCGAGCTCATGGCGGCTTTCACCCTGAATGCAAAGCTCTGGAAGCTGTCCAAGCGTCTCGCGATCCTTCATCCGCCGGATGTTCAGATCCCCGGGTGGGATGTAGGGATGCTCGATGCGTTTATGGAGTGGGGGATCCTCCCGCGGGAAGTCCGACCGTCCGTCCACGTCGCACGCAGTCCGATCGAAGCGGTTGCGTGGGTCACCGGATAGTCGCTGAGTGCTGCTGAAGCACTCTTTTTATTTCAACATTTTCACATTGAGAAGTAAACCCCTCCCTGGGAGACTAAATCTCCTTTCCTCCGCAAACCGAATTTGACAGGTTTTTGGGCCCATGCTAATCTACGGCTAATCCCAAAGACCGTCGGAGTCCACAATCTACGGACTTAATAGACCATCCGACCGAGGGGCACAGCCTGAGTTTGGCTTCATGGTCTTTGCGGAACAACCGCAAATTTTTAATGTCCTTCATTATGCCAAAAACTCGTCAAGAAAAAGAGGCGATGCTTAAGGAGCTGGAAGAACAGTTCGACGCGAGTAAATCCGTTGTCTTCTCTTCCACCACCGGTCTCACCGTGAAAGAAAGTACTCAAATGCGACGCGATCTCCGGGTGCAGGGCGTTTCTCATATTTGGAGTAAAAAAACGCTCCTCAAGCGGGTGATTGAAAAACGCAATCTTCCCGTGAATGTGGACGCGATGAACGGAGCAGTTGTTGTCAGCTTCGGTTTGACGGATGAAGTCGCGCCCGCAAAGGTCTTGTATGGTTTCCGGAAAGATCACGAAGAGCAGATTGCGTTTTACGGCGGGATTCTTGAGGGAAAGTTTATTGATTCCGAGCAGGTGATTCAGCTGGCACAACTACCCTCTCGGGAGGAGCTGCTGGCCAGGATGGTCGGTTCCATTCATGCTCCGGTTTCGGGGTTTGTGAATGTTCTTGCAGGAACGCTCCGAAGTTTTGTTCAGGTTTTAGGAAGTATTAAGGAAGCGAAATCAGTTTAAAAAATGTTAACTATTATTGATTATTTTTATGGCAGACGAAACAACGGACGAGAAGAAGGAGTCGTCTCCGGTCGAGATTCCGGAAAAGTTCAAAGCGTTGGTCGAGCAGGTTGAACAAATGAGTGTTTTGGATCTTTCCTTGCTCGTAAAAATTCTTGAAGAGAAGTTCGGGGTTTCTGCAGCAGCTCCAGTTGCGATGATGGCGGCAGGTGCGCCAGCAGGAGCCGAAGCCGTTGAAGAAAAGACCTCGTTCAATGTTGAACTCAAGAGCGCGGGTGCAAATAAGATTGCAGTCATCAAGGTCGTTCGTGAGTTGACCGAAAAGGGTTTGAAAGAGGCTAAGGATCTTGTGGATGGCGCGCCGGCAATGCTGAAAGAGGGCGTATCCAAAGAAGATGCGGAAGCGATCAAGAAAAAGGTTGAAGATGCGGGCGGCGCGGTTGAGTTGAAATAACGATATTCAGAAATAAAATAGAGCGGGAATTCCGCTCTATTTTTTTGATCCGATTTACGGTTTGATGATTTTGATTTCTAGAATTTTTTGTCCGTTGAGGATTTCAAGCACGCCGCGAGATTCCTGAACAACGAGATCTCGAAGTTGATCAAAAGATGGCGAGTGATATTGCTGAATTAATTTTCCGGTTTTTTCAAAAACGACAATCCGTTGATTTTTCGGATCCAAAACATACAGTGGCGAAGCGTCCGATGGGGTCGTGATGCGAGTCGCTCCATTCAGGTTTGGTTTCACGGTACTGGGGATAAATGCGGCGTCGCGTTTCCCTTGGGTGAATTTCCAAATATCCCCCGTGCGTTTGAGAAGATAAAGATTTCCGTCAATCGTCATTGAGACGCCGTCGGAGATATCGCTCTTGTCGGCGATCCAGCTGGTTCCGGAGCCAAACCCGCCTTCGGCCGCGAGATAGCGGAAAATCCCATTTTGCTGAAGGCTGTAAAGGCGGCTATTGTAGACCTCAAGATCCTGAACAGAGGGATTCTCACCTTCGGCCTTGAAGGCGACATTTTCCAGCGTGTTGTTGGTTTCTGTTGCTCGCCGTAAGCGCAGGGCGTTATCCAGAAAGAGGGCATCGGTTGCAGATTGGAGGGAAACCGCGCGGAATCCATCTGTTGTTTCGCTGGATGCGATGGCCGCCACGCGTTGATCTGAGAGAGAAACGCGATAAATGCTGGCAACCGTTCCATCTGCGCTAAACAGGGTCGCGGGCGTCCCGATGAGGGTTTGGGGGGAAGCCGTGGGATTGGCAGACGTTAAATCCGCCACCGTTTTTATTTCGACCACCTCGATCATGTGGTCAACTTTTTTTGATGTTTGTCCGATTTTTTCAATAAGGGCATTCCGTTTGGTTTGTAGTTCTTCTTCTGTTGTGGGAATTGAACTCACAAGATCCCGCGAACGATTAAGGAGGTTTCTGGAGGCCTCTTCGTCTTTTTGATACAAGAGCGTGTTCTCCGCCTCAAATTGGAGCTCCTCGGCCTGTGTCAGTTGTTGTTTCCACGCATTCATTTGGGTTTCTGTGTCTTGCTGTTTTCCTCGGCGAGTAATGCCCATGGCGAATAAGAAGATGAGGATAATGGCGATGCTGATAATGATCTTTTGTTGGCGCGTGAGGTTTTTAAGGTTTATCAGCCCAGTTCCAAGCCTTCTTCCTGCAACGCGCGGGAGCGTGCGAATATTGCCCGCGACCCGTTTTCGTCCGCGCAACAATTTTTGAAGCGTCGCGAAGAGCTGGAGAAATCCGGATCCAACAAACGCCAGCGCGATCAGCGATCCGTGACCTACTTTTTTCAGTGCAGGAAGGAGGATGGCTCCCCACGATTTTTGTTCTGGCACAGAGGGCGGGGTTTGATTTTTCCGCTGTGCTCGATCAAACGCATCTTCCTGCTGATGCGGTTTGATGTGCATCGGCCGCAGGGATGGGCGATCGGTTGCGGACTGTAATAAGCGCGTGATTTTGTTTCCGGTGAGGCGCCAAATGGAGGGAGAAAGGAGTTCCGTTGTTCGCGCTTCTTTGATGACCATGTCCTTCATCGAGTCCTCGGTTGCTCGGAGAAGAGACGCTGTGGGCGCGGCGGCGGCCGTCAATGGTATTTTTTCTTCTTGAGCGGTCAGTTTGATCGCGAGCCCGACGAATGTTGTATCATTCGTATTGTCACTCAAGAGATGCTCAAGGTTTTTGATCGTGGTTCCCAGTTTTCCGTCAACCAATGTCCGACGGATTTTTTCCAACGACAGATAATCCATGAGCGAGTTCGAACACACAAAGATTACATCGTCCACGCTTAACATCCCGGAGACAATGTTGGAAAAAATTTTGAGAGGGTTGATTGTCGCATCTTTAATACCGCTACTGTGTTCAACAATATCTACGATTTTATTCTGGTGAATCAAAAAGACATTCATCTCCCCTAATTGCGAAAAGTGGAGGGTGCTGTCCTTCATCACCCCAATGAAGATTTGGAGCTGATTTAGCCATTCTCCGGTGGACTCTTTAATCACCTCATGAATCCGCAGGTTGGTCTGCTGGAGGGATTTTTCGAAGGCCTGTTCAACATCAAAGGTGTCCGTGCTGTAATAGTCAATTTCGATCTCCTCCTGGATGATGCGGATGATTTCGGCGTTTCGTTTGTCATCGGAGAGAATTTCGACAACCATAAAAAGCTGCCCCAGACTTTTCATTTCCAGCGGTGTGGGCTGGGAAATATAAACTGTGGCAGTTGTTCTTGCTCGTCCAGAAGGGAGGATGAGCAGAGGATGGGTTTCGGCGAGTGTTCGCATGGGCTTGACATCATTGAGCTTCCGCGGCTGTGGAAAACTTCACGGGAAGCCTCACCCTGTATTGAACCACAAAATGAGAAAAATGCCAAGATCTTCCGGCTTGCGTTTCTCGAACAAGTCGGTTATACTCCATTGAGAAAGACTCTTTTTGTTATGGAAAAATGCTTGAACAACTGTTTGGTTCACGGACACGCGTAAAGCTCCTTCGGCTTTTTCTGACGGGGAATGATCAGGAATATTATGTTCGCGAGCTGACTCGGCGGATCGAAGAACGCATCAATTCCGTTCGTCGGGAGCTCGGGAACTTGGAAGAAATGGGAATTATCGTGTTCGAGGAAAAGGATCAGAAAAAATACTACCGCGCAAATCCAAACTTCATTCTTTACCAAGAGCTCCGCGGCGTCATGGTAAAGTCTCGGCTCATCGCAGAGCGGAGTTTGGTGAAGTCCATTGAGGGGTTGGGGGTGATTCGTTTGCTTGTGCTCACTGGCGTCTTTACCGGGGAAAAAGATACGCGAACCGATATGCTCATCGTTGGGAAAGTAAATAAAGAGAAATTGGAAGACCTTATTAAGAAATTTCAGGCGCAGATGGATCATGAGATCAATTATACGGTCATGCCGACAAAAGAGTATCTTTATCGCCAGGAAGTCACGGATAAGTTTTTATTTGATATTTTGGGGGGAAAGAAGATCGTTGTGATTGACGAGATGGATAAGGAAAAGCTGACGAGTAGCGAACGGCCGAATCGCGGGGCTTAATCATGATTCTCTATTTGAATACAACAACCCGAGGGCAACTGGATCTTCAGTTTTTTGATGCGCGAGGAGAATGTATCCGATCGGTAATAGGTGAGAAGATGGCGTTGGAGCGCGTCTTTGAGCGGATGCGGGATTTTTGCGGTTCAGATCTGAACATGCTTCAGGGCGTGATTGTCGTTCATGGTTCGCGCGGATCGTTTTCTTCGATTCGCGTCGGAGTGGCCATTGCTAATGCGCTAAGCTATGGACTTGGCATTCCGGTTTTAGGCATCTCGAACGAACACCTGGATCCCGCAACGATTCAACGGGCGGTGCAGGAGGTGAGTCAGGGTTCCGCAATATTTCATTACGCTGTCGCGCGTTACGACCATCCTCCGAAGATTTCTTCTCCAAAAATTGTACAGTAAAAATTAACAGAGATCGTCTCTGACCAGGAGAAGGCCGGATGGCTTTTTTGTGATCATAAAAGGGGGAGTACGGTGGTTGACGAGTTTGCCGAAGTGGGATATAATGGATCTATAGGGTAAAAAGTGGAAAAAGGTGGGGATAAGAACCCAGATCTGTGGATAACTTTATTGTAACCTCTGCTGATACGCCATGTTTATCGGGGAATATCAACATCATCTCGACGACAAAGATCGGCTTGCAGTTCCGACAAAGTTTCGCGAACAGTTGAGCGGCGGAGCTGTGGTGACGCGCGGATTGGATCAGTGCTTGTTTATCTACCCCATGGAGGAATGGAATCAGCTCGCCGAAAAGCTGTCCAAATTACCGATTGCACAATCAAAGTCGCGGGCGTTCGCGCGGCTGATGCTCGCTGGCGCCATGGATGTCCAATTGGATAAGCAGGGGAGAGTGGTTCTTCCGGATTACTTGAAGCACTACGCGAAACTGAAGAAAAAGGTCGTTGTCGCCGGGCTCTACAATCGCCTTGAAGTTTGGGATGAATCCGCTTGGGAGACCTACAAATCCAATACCGAGAAGAATTCCGGCGATATTGCGGAAGCCATGGCGGATCTTGGCGTTTAAGGATGTTCTGTCACACTCCCGTTCTTTTAAAAGAAGTTGTCGAGGGGCTGGCGCTGACGCGGAATAAAAACGTGATTGATGCCACGGTTGGAGGGGGAGGACATGCATGGGCATTGCTTCAAAGAATTGCACCGGCCGGAAAACTTTTAGGCATTGACGCGGATCCTGCGGCGATTGCAGCCACAAAAGAGCGTCTGAATGCATTTGGAGATCGTGTCGCGCTTGTTCAGGCGAGATTCGCTCCTTTACAGCCGTTAGTGGATCAGTGGATGCCCGATGTCCCCATTCATGCCGTGCTTTTAGACCTCGGAGTCTCATCGTTTCAGCTTACGGATCCATCTCGAGGATTTTCATTTCAAGGCGATGCGGAGAGTGGTCTTCTGCAGGCACCTCTGGATATGGCATTCGGATCTAGGGGAAGCGAAAAACTTCCACAACTTCTGGCAACAGCCTCGGAAGAGGAGCTCACCCAGATTTTTCGCGAATATGGCGAAGAACGGAACGCGCGTGCGATTTCGCGGCAGATTGTGCGAGATCGAAGGCGTGTCCCATTGAAAACGACGGGTCAGTTGGTGGAAACGATTCGTCAGGCCTACCGCGGAGCATATCCAAAAAAAATTCATTTTGCCACGCGAACGTTTCAAGCGCTTCGGATCGCAGTCAACGACGAGTTGAATCAACTCCGAGCGGTGCTTCCGGAAGCCGCGCATCTCCTTCAGCCGAATGGGCGTCTGGCGGTCATCAGCTTTCACTCGCTGGAGGATCGCATCGTGAAACAATTTTTTCAGCGGGAGTCTCGTGATTGCGTGTGTCCGCCGGAAATTCCGGAATGCCGATGTGAACATCATGCCCGTCTCCGCGTGATCACAAAAAAACCTCTAACGGCCGAGCTGGAGGAGCTTCAACAAAATCCACGGGCTCGGAGCGCAAAACTTCGGATCGCAGAAACAATATAAGTTCTATGCCAAAATTTTATCTCTTGTCCATCTTGAATCGTCAGCGATCATTCCAATCTTCGGATCGGAGTCCATTTTGGAAGCGGATCGCGCTTGCGCCCGCAACGCTCCAAGTGCTGGTGTTGACAGCAATGGTCGTTGTCGGCATCAGCTACATTCTCGCAGTCAATACCAACGCTACCGTGGGCTTTGATCTCAAGGATCTTGAGAACCAGCGCGACCAACTTCAGCGCGAAAATCAAGATTTAGAGCTTCAGGCCACCCAGTTTCAATCCCTTTCCGTGATCTCGGAAGCCGCGAAAAAATCACAGATGGTGGAAGTGGATCGTGTTCAGTATTTGCCTAGTGTTGGATCCGGAGTCGCCTTTGGTCATTAATCGCGGGAGCCATGTTTCGAAGACGACGGAAGGGGCATGCGCTGGCGGCGCGAGAAGGACGAAACACCCCAAAGGAGCGCGAGCATGATCGTATCACGTTCATGATCGTTGCTGTTTTTTTGTTTTCTCTCGTGCTCGTTTTTCGGCTGTTTACGCTTCAAGTGATTGAACATCCCTTCTACGCCGCAATGGCCGAAGGGCAGCATGAATTTTACGAGAAACTGATCCCCGAACGCGGAGAGATTTTTGTCCATAGTCATCGGTTAAGCGCAGAGCTCTTTCCGATTGCCATGAATCGGACGCTTTATCTGTTGTACGCCAACCCAAAGCACATGAAGCAAGCCGAGAAGACCGTGGATGTCTTGGCGTCCATGCTGGAATTAAAGGAGGAGAAATCGGCTTTACTGGAGCGGCTGACGCGAGATCCGAATGATCAGTATGAGCCCGTTGCCCATAATCTCACGCGTCAGCAAAAGGAGCAGATTGAAAAAATGAAGCTCACAGGGATTGCGTTTACCGAAGAAATGAATCGTTATTATCCCGCTGGGTCGAAAGCAGCGCATCTAACGGGGTTTGTGGGGTATAAAGAAAATGCAAAAATCGGCCTTTACGGATTGGAGGGGTATTTTGAAGAGGAGCTCGCGGGTCTTCCCGGGTATCTCCGTCGGGAGCGGGATGCGCTCGGCCGCTGGATTCCGATCGGTAATAAATTTTTGGAAGAAGCGCGGGATGGGGATGATTATGTTCTCACGATTGACGATGCCATTCAAACCCATGCCTGTCAGGCGCTTGCGGAAGGGATCGAAAAATATGGAGCGAAGAGCGGGCTGGTTCTCATTATGAATCCGAAGACAGGGGCGTTGCTTGCGCTTTGCAATCAGCCGACGTTTGATCCCAACGAATATCAAAAGGTTGAGGATCTCGCGGTGTTTAATAATCTGGCTGTTTCGCAGGAATATGAGCCAGGTTCTGTGATGAAAGCGATGACGATGGCGGCAGGACTTGATCTTGGAGTTGTCAATCCGAGTACCACCTATGTGGATACCGGAGAGGTGAAGATTGGTGAGTTTACGATCCGTAATTCGGACTTAAAAGCGCATGGGACGACGGACATGACGACGGTGCTGGTGCGGTCGCTGAATACTGGCGCGATTTTTGTCTCGAAGCAAGTTGGGAGCGAACGATTCGCGGACTATATCGAACGATTTGGATTCGGGGTTCCAACGGGGGTGGAATTGAGTTATGAACAAGAGGGGGATTTAGGTCATCTGAAAGAAGGAAGGGATGTTTATACGTACACCGCGTCCTATGGCCAGGGGATTACTGTCACGCCGATCCAGTTGTTGGCGGCATACGGCGCGCTGGCGAATGGCGGCACGCTGATGAAGCCCTATGTGGTTGAAAAAATTGTTAAAAAGGACGGGTTGGAAATTCCCACGCGTCCGCAGATTGTCCGGCAGGTCATCACCAAGCGAACCGCCGCAACTCTGTCCGCAATGCTCGCCAGTGTTGCCAATCGCGGTCATGCAAAGGTGGATGGCTACTATATGGCGGGAAAGACCGGAACCGCACAAGTGGCGCGAAGTGACGGCCGCGGGTATGATGAATGGAAAACGATTCACACGTTTGCAGGTTACGGTCCAATCCAAGATCCAAAATTTGCGATCGTGATCAAATTTGACCAGGCAACAAGTTCGCGGTGGGCAGATGGAACAACCTCACCGCTATTTGCAAAAATTGCGAAGTTTCTCGTTGACTATTATCATATTCCTCCAAGCGTGACCGAAGAAGAGTAGGGCGCGGAGATGACGACCATGGAACCGATAAAAATCCTTTTCACTCGTTTGCTTCTGTGGTCTGCACAGCAGATTGTCCGTCGGTATCGTCCGACGGTGATTGGCGTGACTGGCAGTGTAGGAAAAACTTCCGCGAAGGAGGCGATCTATACCGTGTTGTCAAAAAAGTTGACGGTTCGAAGGAATCTCAAAAGTTACAATAATGATTTTGGCGTTCCGTTGACGGTGATCGGCAGCGCATCTGGTGGGCGATCCGTTCTCAAGTGGGCAGGGGTAGTTTTTCAGGCAGTTGCACTTTTGCTATTCCGCCGTTTCTATCCGAAAGTGCTCGTGTTAGAAATGGGCGTGGATCGCCCCGGGGATTTAAAAAAGCTTACAAAGCGGTTCCCGTGCAACATTGGAGTTGTCACGGCGATCGGCACCCAAGAACCCGTCCATGTGGAGTTTTTTCGGGATGCTACACACCTTGTGAAAGAAAAAACCATCATGGTTGCTCACTTGTCTCGCAATGATGTGGCTGTTTTGAATCGAGATGATCCGCGGGTGTGGGAGATGCGAAAGGCGACGAATGCAAAGGTGATTAGTTTTGGATTTCATGCGGAGGCCGATGTTCGCGCATCCGATCTTCTTATGGGGCAAACACTTCCGGATCCGACAAGTCCAACCCTCGGCGGTATTCATTTCAAGCTCCATGCTAAGGGGAGTGTGATTCCCGTAGATCTTCCGGGCGTTTTAGGTGCGCATCAGGTTTTTCCGGCGCTCATCGCCGCGGCGATTGGTCTACACGTTGGGATGCATCTTGTGGAGATTGCGGAAGCATTGAAATCCTATCAATCTCCTCCCGGGCGGATGCGTCTCATTCCTGGAGTGAAGCAAACTCTTATCATTGACGATTCCTACAATGCCTCGCCGGCGGCTGTGATTGCGGCGCTCGAAACCCTTGCGCAATTCGAAATGGTCGGCCGGACGATTGTCGTTTTGGGCAATATGGCAGAACTTGGGAAAGAATCGGAAACAGCGCACGCAGAGATTGGGCGAAAAGTTTTGGATGTTGCGGAAGTCCTCGTCACGGTCGGAGATTTGGGGAAAGAAATCGCGCGTTCCGCCGAGCGGGCAGGGATGTCCCGAGATGTGATTTTTACGTTTGACCATAGCGCGGAGGCTGGGCGATTTTTACAAGACCATTTACAGCCGCTGGATGTTTTGCTTGTCAAAGGATCGCAATCCATGCGAATGGAAAAAATTGTGAAGGAGCTTATGACCGAACCTCTGCGAGCGCAGGAGTTGCTTGTCCGTCAGGAGCCGAGCTGGTTGAAGAGGGATGAAGGCGTGTCATCCCAGACTTGATCCGGGATCTCCGCCATAGGCGACCAAGGATCGCCTTAAGCGTCCGGAATGACATTCGAGTTACTTGCGGAAATGACATCTTGCTATTTTTTTGGCCTCATTCTACACTATCAATAACCTGGAGGATCCACCTCTGGTTGTTCTTCTCAATCCATCCGAGTCACTTTCTGTGGGAGGGCTGTTTCATGAAACCCACAACGGTTGTGGTGATTGGCGGTTGCGGCCAAGTCGGTCGCCAGATCGCGACAGCAATGCTCGAAGAAGAGGGCGAGGATGCCAACTTTCGCCTTCATGTCATTGACATCGTTCCCGAGGAGCGCGTCGCGGAGGTCACAGGACAGCTCGGCGCGGGTGCCAGGGCGAGGGTCACGGGCGAGCGGCTGAATGTTTTCTTCCCTGCGGAGTTCGGCCACTGCCGAACCTTCAAGGAGATCTGTGCCGCGGGTGGACGCGAGCGTCTGATTCAGGATCTGTCCGCGCCCCGCTCCTACGTCGTGGTCAAGGATTACGGGCTCGTGAAGAGCCTGGCGCGGTTCAACACGCATACGTTGTTGCCGGAGATCATTGTCATTGACGCGGTCAATACCGCCACGGTTCTCGGACACAACCTCTCGAGCGGACATCGGATCCGGTGGCGGGTGGAGGGAATGGATGACGGACTTGATCGCCTTGAGCTTCACGAGGGAACCATCCTGCGGGAGGGGTCTTTGTACCTCCAATTGTATTTGACACAGTTGGCTGTCGTCCTTCGCTGGTCGAATGTCGTGAAGTTCATCAAGGTCTCAACAACGGCAACCGGCGGGTTTGGGGTCAACATCCCCTACACGCACTCCGAGTTCCGAGACAGCAAGGAGATGCTTCCGGATGCGCTGATGGGGAAGAATCTGACGGCTGGGATGCTGCATGAGGGGTTGCATCTCCTCAACCGGACGCCGGGGATTCGTGGGAAGATCCATGTCATTATCCCGTCGGCGCTCGTCATCGGGCAGGGTGGACCGGTCGTCATGCCGATTCATCGGAACGGTGGCGAACCGCTCTCAACCTATGATGCCGACACCCCTGTGCCCGTTCGTCCGGTGCCGTTCGGTCAGCTCATCAAGGAAGTTCAGGTGACGCGGGGAGACATCTTCACAATGCCGGTCATTCCAACCGGCGAGAATGGCGCGTTCGGTGCTGTTGAGTTCGCGGCAATTACGATGAAGGATCAGATGGAGGTGTTGTCCGCCGCGCGGATTGCCAGCGCGTGTGTGGACATGATTGAGGGTCGGCGTTGCGAGAGCGAGCTGCGGATGGAAGGAGATCACGTCTCCTTTCAACTACGTCGGGATCTGCTCGTCGAGCTCAATGCGTTCAATGGTGCGCCTTCTGTGACGACCGGCGTGCTCGGGCCATGGGTGTCAAAGATGGCTGCCGAAGCCGAGTTGTTCTCGCGCGTCGTCGAGAGCTATGGCGATATCACAAGACCGCGATGTCGCCCAGAGGTGGCAGTGACTCAGATGATCGGACTACTCATGGCTGACGATCCGCTTCGAGTCCATCTCCTTTCGGCTGGGTGTACCATTCTGTTGCCCGACAACGCGATCCTCACAACGCCCAATGCACTCTACCCGTCGGCGGAAGAATGCTGTAGCGAGCAGAATGTCCAGCGGTGGGCACAAACGGCGTGGGTGAATCTTACGCCGGACTATTGGGAGGAGTGGTTGCGGAAGGCGCAGCGCATCCTTGACCTCGGGCTCGTCCACCCGGATGCCAAGATTCGGGCGGGGAAGCTCTTGGGTCTGTGGATGTGCGCGAACGGAGGGAGTCGGAGGCATGTCTTCGGCGCGTGAGGTTGTGAACAACAGCCTCTTTTTTATTATATGCCCGTCATACCCCGTACTCTTGGCACGGGGGCGGGTTCATTACATTTTTTTCCAGAGAGAAATCGGAGCGATCCTGCTATTTTTGGTTTTAGTGACCGATATTGAAATTTTTTTTGTTTTATGTTAGAGTAATTTAACTTTATCGCCGTCGCCTTACATCCCGCCGTCATGAGTAATTATATTCGTAAAAAAATTCTTCTCGTTATCGCGGGCGATTTTTATGTGAACGAAAAAACGCGCCTAAAAACAAACCGTGGATTGAAAGAAATCATAGATCAGTTTCCCGAAATCGGTATCATGGCGGACGTGGATAGTCTTTTAATCGCGACGAACAAGGAGGAGGAGCTGACCCCCGCGCTATGGGTGCCAACCCATCAAGCCGTCATGGACCATCTCGACGATTATGATGGATTTGTTGTCGTTGTGCCGTTAGAAGCGATGTTGGAATCTTCTCTCGCCGCAGCCTTTGTGTTGCAGACCGCCAGTAAGCCTGTCCTCTTTACCGGTAGTCCCACGAAAATTCTTCTCGCTCCTCCGTTGGACTTGGAAATCAATCTTTTGGGTTATCGGGAACTGGGTGTTCGGTCGAATCTTGTTGGCGCTATCCATACCGTGCTCACCATGCCAAATGAGGTCTGCGTGTTTTATGGTAATCGCGTGATGCGCGCGGTGCAGACCGCTCGAAGCCATCAGGCGACCATGAGAATGTATGAGCCGTGGCAGAGCGACCTGGTCGGCCGATCGGGTCTTGGCCTTATTCGGACGTCTGATCATTCGTGGCAGAAATACCTAAAATCCCCAACGTCCTTCAATGCGTTTTCATCCGAGGTGGCGTCGCTGCGGATGATGCCGTCGCAATGGGAGAGGCTCGCTTTCTCGGTGGTGACGGCAGATCTGAAGGCGATGATTTACGATATTTCCCCGGTTCGCCAATTGCCCCAGGGGTTGATGCGTTTCATCGCGGATCGGCCGTCTTTGGTTCATGTTCTCTATTCATTGCGCGCAGTGAATTCCATCCAACTGAACGTGCCGCAACAGGCCAATGTTTTTGCCGTGACGAAAATGACCCCCGAAGTCGCTCAAATGAAATTATCGTGGCTGTTGGCGCAGATGAAGGATCCCGCCGATCTACCGCGCCTTCAAGATCTTATGCAACGGAGCCTCGTTGGAGAAATTGATCCGAATCCGACTATTCCCAGGTAACTGATGCGCGTTTACCTTTTTACACCGCAAGATAATCCGACGCCGTATTTTGAAAATATGCGGGCGGTTTTGGATCGCGCTGGCATTGTTGTTGTTTACAAACGCAACGAAGAGGTCGTAGGCATGCCGCAAGATCTCCTCCGAGAGACGCAGGACGCGGGCGCGACGTTCTTGGATCGCGTGGATGGATTTGTCATTGATGTGACCGTCATGCACTCGGAGATCGGATACCTCATGGCGTATGCGTTGTTGCGCAACAAGCCAGCAATCTGTATTTTTCAGCGCGGAACGAATACCCAGCCGGTGTTTGAGCATGTTCAACCTCGGCAACTCAAACATTTTATGGTGAAGGCGTACTCTCAGGCATCCCTTGAAAAAGTGCTACTTCTTTTTGTCCGCAAATTGGAAGCCACGCAGCCGGGGGAGGATTCTATTCCCAACATCAAGTTTACCTTGCGGATCACACGGGCGATTGAGCAGTATCTCCACTGGAAGACGCACAACACCACAGACTCTAAAGCAGATTATTTGCGTGAGTTGGTTGGGCGGTTCATGGAGGAGGACGAGCGGTATCGGCGATATCTTGTTCAGAAGCGCGGCGGAAAGGAACTATAAAGAATCGGAAAATTCCGTTTGGTTCTTGACGGGATTTTTTTGCTAGTGTAAAATAAAAATAGAGTATGTGACGGCTATAGATATAGCGACGGCTCTAGCGCAAAAAATTCATCGTTCTTTTCCATCATTTGTTCCGATCTTAGCCCAAATCACATACCGCTCGTTGCATCGTGCGCCGTCGCAGTAAATTGTGGAAAACGGGGTGCATCGAGACGTGTTCAGGCTAAGTCCCGGGAGGGAGGACGCCCTTCACTCGTCCCTCCTCGGCTTCGTCCTGCACAGGTCCGGTGCATCAAACCGTCTCAAGCGCTTGAGATGAAACCAAAGATCCTCCCAAGCATTGACTTAGGACGCCCCAGATCTTTGGTTTCACCCGAAGAGAAGCGGCCTTCTCTTCCACAACCTACTCAAAAACCGTTCGCTCTGCGGGCGGTTTTTGGGATCTTTCGGCGCGTTGACATGACCCGATAGGGCTTGACAAAAGTAAGTATTGTGTAATACTTGCGTGAAATGCAGAATTTACGTAAGAAGTTCTGGATTCGTACCTCTTTTCTTTACTGAATATGATGTTTTAGGAATGCGTAAGGGTCGATCATTCGGCATTCGATTTTTTCGTGTTCTTCAAAACTCAATGCATGGGTAGAAGAGTATTGATGCTGGCCAGCGTCATATTCAACCCGTGCAGATTTCGGAGGTAGACGGCAAAAGTCCTAACGGACACGGAGGTGAGTCATGGAGGCAGCAAGTGTACGTTATCAGGGTGGCTCGACCCGACAGACCGATACCTTGCGGTACTCTGGCTCGCCTCAAGTGGCCGCCGGGGTGCACGCGCCGTCTGGGGTGCGGTGGTATGTGGATGGAGACATGGAGATTGGGTACGAGCTCCATTCCATGGCTCGGCGTGTTTTCTCCAGAGTTCTGTACTATCCGATCGCGCGGTTGCTCCCCAAGAAGGTGGGGGAGTGGCTGTTCGCCGGATTGAGCTCGGACGCGCACGGGGTGAGGACTCATGCGACATCGCATCGGGCGCTCGAGTTGATCTACACCTATCCCACTCGGCCGGCGGCGCGAGGGCTCCTCGACGCCATTGCCACGCGGTGGTGGTTCACCATCGCGAACGCGCGGTCGGTGCGGAATCGTCTCCGGCTCGTCAAGCGGGAGGTTCGACTTGCCATCCTGAAGATCGAGAAGGATGACGTCGTCCTGATGAGCTTGGGATCTGGTTCGGCTAGGGCAATCCTTGAGGTGCTCTACGAACTCAAGGGTGGTTCAAAGCGCGTTCGGGCGATCCTCGTGGATCGCAGTCGCTCGGCTCTGGATTACAGTCGCTCGCTCGCAGCTGAGCTGGGCGTTCTGGATCAGATCGAGACCGTCAAGTCGGATGTGTTGCAGGTCGCCGCGGATGTGGATCGGATCAAGCCGGATGTTGTCGAGATGGTCGGCTTACTGGACTACTTCGACGCCGCAGGCTGTGTGAAGCTCATCCGAGGGATTCACACTGCGCTTCTGCCCGGCGCGTACTTCATCACGGGAAACATCCGCGACAATCCTGAAAGGGACGTCGTAACTCGATTCATCGGCTGGCCTATGCTCTACAAGTCCGAGGGCGAGCTCGGGAACATCCTTGTGGAGGCAGAATTCCGGCCGCAGGACGTCCGGATCATCTACGAGCCGTTCCTGATCCACGGCGTTGCCGTTGCCAAGCGCAACGGCTTCTCAAATCCCTAGTAAAATGGTACAATCCACCAGAGTAGCTAGGGTATTTTTTATGGATTTTCAAAATATTGTACTTCTTCTTGTCGCTGTTGTTAATTTTTTATTAGGAGCGGTCATTTTTTTGCGAGGACGAAAAACCAGTGTGACGATTTCGTACGCCACATTTGTTTTTTTTGTTGCGGGGTGGTCGTTTGGTCTTGCGATGTTCCGAGCCAGTGAATCTTTCGCGATCGCGGAATGGTGGGCGCGGTTTTATTATTTAGACGCGGCACTCCTTGTTCCGAGTTTTCTTCTTTTCTCTTTTGTATTTCCGACTCGAAAAAACGAAATGCCCTTTTGGACAAGAGTCGCGATCTTCATTCCGGCCATCCTGCTTGGATTGGCGCTGTTCTTCGTGAAGGATTTTTTGATCGTTGATCTTGTTCAGAAAGATTGGGGGAAGGAAGTGACGCTAAATCTATGGCATTATCATTTCTACGGGGCTTATTTCATCATCTATACTTGTTGGGCTTTTTGGAATCTTTTCAAAAGTTATGAAAAAACCGCGGGAGTCATCCGGACGCAGTTGAGATACGTCATGATCGGAACGGCCATCGCATTTTTCTTTGGGATGATTTTTAATCTGATTCTGCCATGGCTCGGAAATTATCGATATATTTGGGTTGGTCCGGACTTTACGCCAGTCAAAATTTTTGCGATTTCCTATGCGATCGTGAAATATCGGTTGATGGATATCCGATTGGTGATTCGGCGATCTCTTATATATTTTATTTTGGTTCTTTTCGTCACCGCTTCGTATAGTCTCCTTACCTTCTTGATCGCGCAGTATTTTGGGGGCAGTTTAGGGGTCAATAGTTTTTTGGTGACGCTCATTGTATCTATTGTGATCGTCCTGACACTTGATCCCCTGAAACAATTTTTAGGGGAAATTACCGACCGTATTTTTTATAAAGGTCAAATAGACTACCAAGAAATTCTTCGAAATCTTTCTCAAATACTTTCCGAGGAAGTGGATCTGGATCGGCTCATTCAACGGTTTACGCATGCGGCGCGGGAGGAATTGAAGGTTCGTGGTGTCCATCTCATGATGGCGAACCCCCGTGGCGGTTTTCAGGAAATTCATCCCCATCGCGAACCCGCGCTTCGCCTTCCCGCGCGAAGTGCGTTTTTGGAATATCTTCGCCGCACCATGGACATTGTCGTGCTGGAAGAATTTCAGCGGCGGGTTGCGGATATTGCGGAGGATACGTCTCGAAAACGCATGGAGCAGGTTCAGGCGGAGTTGGAGGATCTTCGGGCTTACCTCGTCATTCCCGTCGTTTCTCAAGGGCATCTGTTCGCACTGCTCGTGCTGGAGGATAAGCTCTCGGGAGAAACATTCGGAACGTCGGACGTCAATCTCTTCACCGTTCTGGCACAACAGATGGGAACGGCGCTCGAAAAAGCGCGGCTCTATACAAACGTGACCGCCTTTAACGTGAAACTTCGTCATGAGGTTGAGCGCGCCACAAAAGAATTGATGGAAGCAAACATGGTTTTGCAAGAGCGGAATAATTTTCTCCTTGCCCTTCAAAAAATCACTAACCTCATCACGCGATCCCTCGACTTAAAAAAGATGACGCAGATGATTACGGATGAAGTGCACCGCGAACTCGGGTATTTGGGATGCATGTTGTTCATGATTGATATGGAGCGTGATGAGATCGGGCCTGAAGCCTATACCCAGCATCCGGACATGATGTCCGCTCTCCGTCTCCTGCCGATGGATTTTAGAGAATTGCGGGGGAATTTTAGTATGGGTTCCACGCTCACGATTCAGGCGGCAAAGTCCGGGCAGTCCCAGATCGGGGATCGCATGGCAGATTTCATCTCCCCGCCCGCCCCTCGCCCGGCCGTGGATGAAATTCAAAAGCGTCTCGGGATTCGATCGGTCGTTGCCACGCCGGTTTTTTCGGAGACGGAAATTATTGGCGTCATTCTCTTTCTCCTGGATCGTCCGAAGGAGCGCATGAAATCCACGGATTTTCAGATGATGCGGGCGTTGGCGGATCAGACGGGTATTGTCACGCGGAATCTTCGACTGTATCATAAAGTTCAGGAGGCGAACGCGAAATTAAAAGAAGCGAATGAGCACTTAAAACAGCTCGATACCGCAAAGTCGGAATTTATGTCCATTGCCTCCCACCAGTTACGGACGCCGCTCTCGGGGATTATGGGGTATCTTTCCATGCTGACGGAAGGGGACTATGGAAAATTTACCGCGGAGCAGGAAGATGTGTTCGATAATTTGCTGGATGCGACGCGACGGCTGGTTCGCTTGGTCAACGTGTTTTTGAACGTGACGCGGATTGAAGCCGGGCGATTCCAGTTGGATTTGACCCCCGTGGATATGCAGAAGGTGATCGAAGAAGAGATGGGGGAATTGCGGGTTTCAGCGCAGAGAAAGAATTTGAAGCTGACCTTTCAACCTCCCAAGCGCGCGGTGCCGCCGATTCAGGCGGACGCGGACAAGGTTCGGGATGTTGTCATCAACTTGGTGGATAATGCCATGAAGTATACGGAGAAGGGGGAGATTGCCGTGACTCTCGCGGTTCGGGAACCCGGCGTCGTGATTTCCGTCAAGGATACGGGCGTGGGGATTGAGCCAAAAGAAGCCGAGCGGCTTTTTCAAAAGTTTGTTCGAGGATCCGGCATTGCGCGGATTCAACCCGACGGATCCGGACTTGGCCTCTTTATCGCCAAGAAAGTGGTGGAATCCCACGGCGGGAAAATTTGGGTGGAGTCAGAGGGGATCGGGAAAGGATCGGTGTTCTATTTTTCCCTTCCGCTCCAGCCCCCGCAGCCGCAACCGGTGCTCGCATCCCCAACAACCGTTCAATAATCTGTGATGTTTCAAAAGAGGACGATTCGAGATTTGGAGGTTCATCAAAAACGGGCGCTCGTCCGAGTGGATTTTAATGTTCCGATGAATGAACAGGGAGAAATCACGGATTCGACGCGAATCGAGCGCGCGCTTCCGACGATTGTCTATCTTCTGGATCACGGTGCGAAAGTGATTTTGATGTCCCACTTGGGTCGGCCAACACCCGGGGCGGCGGCGCCAAAGACGACGCTCAAACCCGCGGCGCTGGTGCTGGAAAAACTGCTCGGCCGCCCGGTTCGATTTGCGGATGTTCACATTGATGAATGTGATTCTGGTGTCACTCATGCGCTTGCGGATGGTGAGGTCTTGCTTTTGGAAAATACGCGTTTGAACGATGGGGAAAAAACGAATGATCCTGCGTTTGTCAAACATCTTGCGGCGTTTGGGGATTGTTTTGTCAATGATGCGTTTGCTTCTTGGCAGCCGCACGCGTCCACGTTTGGAGTTGCGCAGTTACTCCCATCTGCGGCGGGGTTACTCATGGAACAGGAATTTACGATGTTGGGGCAGGTACTCGAGGCGCCCAAGCGGCCATTTGTCGCGATTCTCGGCGGCGCAAAAATTTCCACCAAGCTCGGCGTTATTCGTAATCTTCTTCCGAAGGTGGATTCGCTTTTAATCGGCGGCGCGATCGCGAACAATGTGTTGGCGGCGCAAAAAATTCCTGTGGGGAAGTCCGAGGTCGAACCCGAGGCGTTGAAGTTGATCGAGGGGATGACGGACAACAAGCTCCGTCTTCCATTAGACGTGCTGATTTCCAAGCGTGTGAATCAATCTGCGGGGGTTGCTGTGCACGCGGTCGGCAGCATTGAACCCGATGATATTATTTACGATATCGGACCGGAGACCGTGGAGTTGTACAGCCGAATTCTTCGGGGAGCAAAGACAATTGTCTGGAATGGCCCCTTGGGATTGTTTGAAGAGTCTGCGTTTGCGAATGGAACCGCGCAAATTGCTCGCGTCATCGCCGGTGTGAAAGCGTACACGGTGGCGGGCGGGGGAGAAACCATTGAGGCGTTGAAGCAACTTGGACTCGAAGGAATGATTTCATTTGTGTCCACCGGCGGCGGAGCGATGCTGAAGGTGCTTGAAGGCTCGTCCTTTCCGTGCGTGGATGTTTTACCCAACCGCTCATGAATACCGTCATCAAAAAAATAACCGCGAGAGAGATTTTAGATTCTCGAGGCATGCCGACGCTGGAAGTCACCGTGACCTGCGCGGCTGGAGTAACGGGAGTTGCATCTGTTCCGTCCGGAACCTCCATGGGCGTCTATGAAGCAAAAGAATGGCGCGACCATGACCCGCGGCGGTACAATGGAATGGGTGTCTTTGGCGCGGTGGAACATTTCAACAACCACCTCAAGGAACTTCTCTTAGGGCACGATGTGTGCGCCCAGCAGGAAACTGATGAGAAGATGATCGCCGCGGACGGGTCTCCTCAAAAAGCCAATCTTGGCGCGAATGCGATCCTCGGCGTATCGCTCGCGTGTGCGCGCGCCGGAGCGGATGCCGTGAACCTTCCTCTTCATCACTACCTTCAGAAACTTTTTCAGTGGTCGCAGGAATTTCACGCGCCGATCCCCTTGGTGAATATGATCAATGGCGGAAAACATGCGGACAGCAATCTTCCGTGGCAGGAATTTTGGGTTGTGCCGAATGGACCTCAAACGTATAAGGCGCGGGTGGAGATGGCAGCGACAATTTTTCATGCGCTGGGGCATGTTTTACAAAAGCGCGGATGGGATCGAGATGTTGGACTCGAGGGTGGATATGCGCCGGATGTTGCTTCGACGGATGAGGTGTGGAGGGCGATTCATGAAGGGATTGAGCAAGCGGGGTATGCCGTGGGCACGGATTGTGTCTTGGGGATGGACGCCGCCGCTTCAGAACTCTACGATGCCGCCACGCGCCAGTACCGCGATGATTTGGCGGGAAAAACCTATACCGCGCAAGAGCTAAGTCAATTGTTTCAATCGTGGCAGAAGGACTACGGGGTGACGTTGCTCGAAGATGGTTGCGATCAAGAAGCATGGGAAGATTGGGATGTCCTGATGCGCGATTTAGGAAAAACAACGACGCTGATTGGCGATGATCTCTTTGCGACAAATCCCACTCGGCTCAAGAAGGGCATTGCGCGGGGCGTGGCGAACGGAATCATCATCAAACCGAATCAGATCGGCACGCTGACCGAGACCATGACAACGATTCGCATGGCGCGCGAGGCGGGGTATGCCGTCGTGCTCTCTCACCGTTCCGGCGAAACCAACGATGCATTTATTGCCGATCTTGCAGTGACGGTCGCCGCGGAGTATGTGAAGGTCGGCTCGATGTCGCGCGGCGAACGAGTGGCAAAACATAATCGTTTGATGGCCATTGAGGAGGAATTTCACGCATGACCCGTCGAGCCTCATTGCACACGATTCCGTTTCGCGGCCCGCTAGTCTTGTTGGTGATGGACGGGTGGGGGATTGCGCCGCCGTCGTCCGGAAACGCGATCACGTTGGCGAAACCCAAAAACTATGAACGATTCCTGCGCGAGGATCCGCATGCGATTCTTTCCGCATCCGGCGAAGACGTCGGTTTGCTCCGCGGACAAGACGGGAACTCTGAGGCTGGTCATCAAAACATCGGCGCGGGTCGGATCGTTCTTCAAGATGTCATTCGGGTCAATGCGGCGATTGAAAACGGAACATTTTTCAAAAATTCCGCGTTTCGCGAGGCCGTTCAACATGTCCATAAGCATCAATCACAACTTCACCTTATTGGACTCCTCACGAACGGTCAGAGCGCGCACGCCTATCCTGAACATCTTTATGCGCTCCTCAAACTCGCTCGCGACCTTCGGGTTGCCCGTGTTGTTCTTCATCTTTTTACGGACGGACGCGATACATCGCCGCATGACGCTCCCGGTCTTCTGGAAAATCTCCAGCGAAATTTGAAGCACGGGGAAAAGATCGGAACGATCATGGGTCGCTACTACGCCATGGAGCGGAGTAAGCGATGGGAAGTCACGCGAACCGCGTATCAGGCGCTGACGCAAAATCCACAGCATCGCGCCAAAGGCGCTCAGGACGCGATTCTTCAGGCGTATAATCGCGGCGAGACCGATGAATTTATTCATCCGACTGGAGTAGGAGACCTGGGGCAGATTCGCTCCACGCGTATTCAGCAAAAAGATTCTGTGATTTTTTTCAATCTCCGATCCGACCGTGCGCGTCAGCTGACGAAGGCGTTTGTTCAAAAGGATTTTAATCAGCGCAACCGCGGCGCGTTCAAGCGGCGGGTTGTTTTTACGGATTTGAAATTTGTCGCTATGACTGATTTCGGTCCGGATCTTCCCTTGCTCCTAACGGCGTTTCCCGCGGAGAATATGCGCAACACCTTGCCGATGATCCTCTCCCCGTTCAAACAGCATTACATCGCGGAGTCGCAGAAGTACGCGCACATGACGTTTTTCATTAATGGGGGTTACAGTGAATCGGTTGCGGGCGAGGTGCGAACGCTGGTGCCGTCTCCCGCCGTGAAATCCTACGATCAAGCGCCGAAGATGAGTCTGGGTCTTCTCGAGCGAACCGTGCTTTCGGATCTCAAGGAGCGTCGGTCGGATTTTATTGCGGTGAATATTGCCAATCCAGACATGGTTGGGCATACGGGAAATCTCGCTGCGACAAAAAAAGCGATCCAGGCGTGTGATGCGTCATTCGCAACCCTTTCCCGCGCAGTCAGTGTTCGAAATGGGATTCTGCTTGTGACTGCCGATCACGGGAACGCGGAGGAGATGATCAATCTCAAGAGCGAGGAAATGGACACCGAACATTCAAGCAATCCTGTTCCATTCATCGTCGTCGGTAAATCTTGTCAACGCTGGAAACTTCGACGGCGCGGACGGTTGGCGGATGTTGCCCCCACCATTCTGGACATCTTCGGTCTCGAGAAACCGCGGGAAATGACCGGACATTCTCTTATTTTTAAATCATCATAGAGCATGGATTCGATTCAGCCAATTGTTCTGGTGATTCTTGATGGATTTGGGTTGACGCCGCCGTATCGTGGAAATGCCATTACATTGGCGAGGACGCCTAATTTCAATCGTCTCGTTTCCCATTACCGCGCCGTCTCGTTGCAGGCTTCCGGAGAGGTTGTCGGATTGCCATGGGGAGAAATGGGAAATTCTGAAGTTGGGCATTTGAGTTTGGGGTCGGGACAGATTGTCTATCAAACGCTCCCGCGCATCATGCGTGCAATTTCCGATGGATCGTTTTTTACGAACGAGGCGTTCCTTTCGGCGATTGAGCACGCACAAAAAAATCAATCCACGTTGCATCTCATCGGACTCGTCAGCCGCGGCGGGGTTCACAGCGCGATCGAGCATGTATTTGGTTTGCTCGAATTTTGCGTGTCGCGATCATTTGAGCGTGTGGTTGTGCATGCGTTTTTGGACGGTCGCGATACGCCGCACAACAGTGCGCGGAAATTCATTCAGGAGCTTGAGGAAAAAATGAAGGCGACTGGCGTTGGGAAGATTGCCACGGTGTCCGGGCGCTATTATGCGATGGATCGGGATCAGCGCTGGGATCGGACAGCGTTGGCGTATCGCGCGATCGTGCACGGAGAATCCGATCGCCAGGCGGAAACCGCGGTGCAGGCGATTCAAAACTCCTACCAGCAGGGCGTGTATGATGAAGAAATTATTCCGACGGTCATCACAACATCCGGGCATCCGATTGCAACCGTAAGGTCAAATGACGCGGTGATTTTTTTCAACTTTCGCGCGGATCGCGCGCGCCAGCTGACGAAAGCGTTTGTCCTTCCGAGTTTTGAAAAATTTGATCGCGGCGCGTATCCCGAGAATCTTTTCTTTGTGACAATGCGGGATTATGAAGATCATTTGCCGGTTTCCGCAATCGCATTTCCCCCGCAGAATATTCACCATTCGCTCGCGCGTCTTTTTTCTGATGCGGGGTACCGTCAATTGCATATTGCGGAGACGGAAAAATATCCCCACGTCACGTTTTTTTTCAATGGCGGGCAGGAGGAAGCGTTTCCGGGCGAGGATCGTACGATGATCCCGTCGCCGCATGTTGCGTCGTATCGGGAGAAGCCGGAGATGTCCGCGCGGGAAATGACGGATCGAGTGATTGCGGCGATTCCGGAAAGCAAGTACAAATTCATTGTTGTGAACTTTGCGAATGCCGATATGGTCGGGCATACGGGCGATTTGGCCGCAACCATTCAGGCCGTGGAGGTGCTTGATGAGTGTGTCGGCCGCATTGTGAAAGTTGCATTGGGATACGACGGGGTCGTGATTGTGACCGCCGATCACGGGAACGCGGAGGAGATGATGAAGGTTCGAACGGGAGAAATCAATAAAGAACATACAACCAATCCGGTCCCCTGTTTGTTTGTGGGATCGCCATGGGAGAAGGCGGAACAGGATCCGCCCGCGACGCTTGCGGATCTTGCGCAGAAAACGCCTTCGGGAATTTTGGCGGATGTTGCGCCAACGATTCTCGAGATCGCTGGAATGGAGAAGCCAGAGGAGATGGTTGGAAGATCATTAAAGTAATCACTATGTTGGATCTGCTCACGATCGGTTCCGCACTTCGGGATATTGTTTTTCACACGGATCAGACGAAGATTATTGAGACACCGAAGGATCTCTTGCGCCAACGTCTGATTGCCGTGGAATATGGCGCGAAAATCCATAGTGAAAAAGTTGCGCTGTCGTTTGGTGGCGGCGGGTTAAACGCGGCTGTGAATTTTTCCAGATTGGGGTTCAAGACCGGCATCTTGTGCGCGCTCGGAGATGACGCACTGGCCAGCGAGCTCCTGCGGCACATGCGAACACATCGCGTTGATCCGCGGTTCGTTCAGCGGGTTCGCCATCAACCATCGGGGTTTTCATTTGTGCTGGTGGATGCGCCGTCACATGAGCATGCGGCTTTTGTACGATATGGCTCCTTGACGCATTTGCGATGGAAATTCACGAACCCGCCAGCTCGATGGATTTATCTGACGTCGCTTGTCGGTTCGCAGACCCGCGAGGTCATCGCAGGTATTGACGCGTGGGCAAAAAAGGGGAAGGTTCAGTGGGCGTGGAATCCCGGCGGACAGCAGCTCAGAGAAGGAAGGCGGGGGCTTCGCGCCGTGCTCAAACATGTTACGGTTCTGAATATCAATGAAGATGAAGCGTTGGAGTTGATTTTGTCCGACTCCGAGAGCGCACGTCAATACAAGTCGCTCTCGCGCCGAACGCCAGCGTGGAAGTTTTTAGCGCAAACCCTGCAAATCTGGGGACCAAAAATGGTTCTGCTGACGCGGGGAGCCAAAGGCGCGGTGGTTGCAGAGGAGAAGAAGATGACCACGATCGGAACTCAGTCGGTCAAGCGGGTAGATACCACCGGCGCAGGGGATTGCTATGGGTCGTCATTCATTGCAGGGCTGATTCATTTTTCTGGCGACGTCCCCCGCGCGCTGGCACTTGCGGACGCGCAGACGTCGTTTTTACTTCAGCATATTGGCGCGCATGAAGGACTCAAGACATTTCAGCAACTAAAGAACAAATTGTGAAGGTGATTGTTGAGGTTTCCGCTCGCCACGTTCATTTAACGTCCGCGGACGTAGAAGCGCTCTTTGGATCCGGCGTGCCGTTGACGCCGGAGCGGCCGATTTCGCAGACGGGTCAATTTGTCGCAAATGAAGTTGTGGAGATTTGTGGACCGAGGGGAGCCATTTCGGATGTTCGAGTGGTTGGACCGACTCGAAAACAGACACAGGTGGAATGTTCCCGCACGGATGCTCGGCGGCTTGGGATTGAGGCGTCAGTTTGTGTCTCCGGCGATCAATCGTCAGCGGCGGGTGTGACGATCCGCGGGTCAATAGGCTCGCTCGATCTTCCTCATGCTGCCATTGTTGCTCGGCGGCATGTTCACGCCTCGACTGAGGATGCCCTGGCTTTTGGATTGCGCGATGGCGATAGCGTTGCCGTTCAATTTAGAGGGACGCGTGCTGCCATTTTTGAGGAAGTGATCGTGCGCGTGGATCCTTCGTTTGTCTGGCGGTTACATGTGGATACCGATGAGGCGAATGCAGTGGGTGTAGAAACCGGCGATGAGGTGGAAGTTTTGATTCGCGGCGTTGAGGGGAATGTGATAAACTGAACATTCATGGAATCCGTAACCACTCTCCAAACACAAAAACAGTGGATCGTGTCTCCGCCGATGGATGCGCGATTTCGCGATTTTCTTCCAGAGGTTCATCCGGTTGTCCTCCAGCTTTTAGCCAACCGCGGGCTGACCACGCCGGAGGCGGTGAAAGCGTTTTTGCATGCGGATTACGCGGAGGATCTTCACGATCCGTTTTTGTTTCGCGATATGCGCCCTGCCGTGGATCGGATTTATGCGGCGATTGATCGCGGCGAAAAAATCGTCGTTCATGGGGACTACGATGCGGATGGCGTGTGCGGATCGGTTGTGCTGGTAAGCACGCTCCGAGCGCTCGGCGCGAACGTGGATGTCTATATTCCGCATCGGGAAAATGAGGGGTATGGCGTCAGTCTTGCCACGGTGGAATCCCTAGCGAACGCGGGATGTAAGCTTATGATTACCACGGATTGCGGAACGAGTAGTGTTCAGGAAGTTCATCGCGCAAACGCACTCGGCATGGATGTTATTGTGACGGATCATCATCAACCGCCGCCCGAGCTACCCGCTGCATTCGCCTTGCTCAACCCGCAGGTGGCGGGGGAGTCGTATCCGTTCAAGTTTCTTTCCGGATCCGGCGTGGCCTTCAAGTTGGCGGATGCGTTAGCTCGTTCGGATGACCAAAAGAAGCTACCGACGGGGTTTGAAAAATGGCTCTTGGATGTTGTCGCGTTGAGTACCGTGACGGACATTATGCCACTTCTTGGAGAAAATCGGGTGCTCGTCAAATACGGGTTGATTGTGTTGCGAAAAACTCGTCGTCGCGGATTGCGGGCGCTTTTTCAGCTCGCAGGATCGGAATTGTCGCAGGCGGATACGACTACGTTGGGGTTTGTCGTGGGTCCGCGGATCAATGCCGCAGGGCGTTTGCATCATGCGCTCTCGGCGTTTCACCTTTTAATGACCGAGGATCCGCAAGAAGCACAGCAGCTGGCGGTGGAGCTGGAGCAAACGAACCGCGATCGGCAAAATATCGCGCGAGCAATGACGGACGAGGCGAAAGCCCAGCTTCAGACGGAGTCGGCAGGGGAGATTGCAGTCTGCGTGACGTATAACAAGTCTTGGTCTGTGGGCGTAGTGGGGCTCGTGGCGGGGAGGTTATGTGATGCGTTTGGAAAACCCTCGTTTGTTTTTACACAGAACGCGGGAAAAATGATTGGCTCCGGTCGAAGCGTAAAAACGATCGATATCACCAAACTTTTGCGAACGATGGAGGATCAGTTTGAGCGATTTGGCGGACACGCGCAAGCCTGCGGACTTACGCTGAAACAGGAAATTAGCATCGAGGCTTTTCGTGAACGCGTGAATCAAGCGGTGGGAGCTATTTCGGATCCGGCGATGTTGCGTCCGCAATTGTTTGTGGATGCGGAAGTTCCGTTGGAGGAAATCACATGGGAGTTTTTTGAGGCGCTGGAGGCGCTCGAGCCGTTTGGGGAAGGTAATCCCCTGCCGGTTCTGATGAGTTCTATGTGCACGGTTGTGGGAGTGCAGGCGGTGGGGAAAGAGGGTCGGCATCTTCAACTTCGCTTGGCCGCCTCGACCCCTGCGGTCAAAAAATGCATTGGGTTTGACTTCGGCGCATGGGGAGCTCGACTTTCCGTTGGAGATGTTTTAGACGTCGTGTACAACGTCACCGTCAACGAATGGAAAGGAAATCGCGAGTTGCAATTAAAGATTCTTGACCTTCAGCACCACGTATGATGATCACGATGCATTCGGACGGGGGATCCCGAGGGAATCCCGGACCCGCCGCGATCGGTGTAGTACTCACGGATCCGTCCGGAAATCTTTTGGGGACGATTAGCGAATATATCGGTGAGACGACGAACAATCAAGCAGAATATCGCGCTTTGGTGAGCGGATTGGAAAAGGCAAAAGAGTTTGGCGCGTCAGAAGTCTCTTGTTATCTTGACAGCGAGCTCGTCGTTAAGCAAATGAATCACGAATACAAAATTAAGGACGCGGGCTTGAGCGCACTCTTTGTGAAGGCGTGGAATTTAACCCGTGGGATGCGCGTGACGTATCATCATGTGCCACGGGAAAAAAATAAAGCTGCGGATCGGCTGGTTAATCAAGCACTTGACGCCCAGGCACGATTAGGATGAGAGAGGAAGAGAGTAATTAGGCGGCTGTTTGGTGATCTCGACATCGTGCGGATGACTCTCACGAACACCGGCCGCAGTGACGCGAATAAACTGCGCGTTTTTTTGGAGTTCTTTGACATTTTTTGTGCCGCAATAACCTAGTCCTGCGCGAATACCTCCTTCGAGCATCGTCAGGATGTTTTTCATTTTTCCTTTGTATTGGACGCGGCCTTCGACGCCCTCGGGAACGAGTTTTTCGCTGTCTCGGATTTCGGTTTGTCCGTAGCGGTCTCGGCCTCCGCGTTCCATGGCAGAAAGCGATCCCATGCCGCGATAACTTTTGTACATTTTTCCGTTAAAATATTCG
>CAYHVQ010000010.1:0-7939 GCA_964360435.1 uncultured Gammaproteobacteria bacterium | reverse complement strand
GTCGCCCGGACTTTCTTCGGTTCCTGCAAAGAGTCCGCCGATCATGACGCAGCTGGCGCCGCCAGCGAGCGCTTTGACGATGTCGCCGGAGTGTTTGATTCCGCCATCCGAGATCACGGGGGTATTTGCCACGGTGGCGGCGGCAACGGATTCAAAAATTGCCGTCATCTGCGGAATGCCAATTCCCGCCACAACGCGGGTGGTGCAAATCGAACCGGGTCCGATGCCGACTTTGAGGGCGTCGGCGCCGACGGAAATCAGATCCCGCGCGGCGTCTTTGGTGGCGATGTTTCCCGCGAGGATCTCGACAGGTTTAAGATGTTTGTCTTTTTTGATCCGTCGAATCGTCTCGAGAACAGCCGCGGAATGTCCGTGAGCAGTGTCGATCACCAAAAGATCCACGCCAGCATCCACAAGAGCGATCGCGCGCTCAATCGCCGGATCCCCAACAGAAATGGCGGCTCCTACGCGCAGGCGGTGATGTTCATCTTTCGTCGCGTGAGGATAGGCTTGATTTTTTTCAAGATCGCGGCGGGTCACAATGCTGGTCAGGCGGTCCTCGTCATCCACGATCGGGAGAATGGACAAGCGATGTTCTCGAATGACGTGATTCGCTTCTTTTAAGGAGATGCCCTCCTCTGCGACCACGAGCTCTTTGGAAGAAATCATCACGTCTTGGAGCTCCCGCTCGCGGTCTTCAGGGTAGAGGTAGGTATTGGAGGTGATTAAGCCTACGAGTTTTTCATTTTCGACGATCGGAATTTTATCAAACCCAAATTCCTGGCGGAGTTGCCATGCGTCTTCGACCGTCTGATTTGGAGAAAGCGTTTTCGGATGCTGGATAAAACCGCTCTCGAAGCGTTTCACTTTTTCGACTTCCTCGGCTTGCGCATCCACGGAAAGATTTTTGTGAATAACGCCGAGTCCGCCGCCGAGCGCCATGGCAATCGCCATGCGATGCTCCGTCACCGTATCCATCGCACTGCTCAAGATAGGAAGTTTGAGGGAAATTTTGGGAGTCAGAGCCGCGGTGAGATCCACTTCCTTGAGAATGACATCGGATTTTTGAGGAACTAAAAGCAGATCGTCGAACGTGTATGCTTCGGGGATGAGAGATGGTGTGGGCATAAAATATGTATAATTTGAGATGAGCTCTAGTAGTGTTTGTCATCCTAAGCCCAGCGGCAGGTGGGCGAACATCTGCGTTATGTCATCCTGAACCGAGTATAGCGAGCCCTGAACGAAGTGAAGGGGTAGTGAAGGATCTCTTGTAAAGTGAATCCACTGTAGTCATTGATTGTATTTTAGCAGAAATATTCCTAGAACGCCATTGATTAAAAATAAATTTGGTGTATATTGGGATTGATGATGATTAAAGGATTCATTTCAGGAATACTTGTTCAAATTCTTTTGTATTTTGGGTTTGCTTTGATTTTTGATGAGAAGTTTTGGTTGTGGAGTTGGGGGACCCGAGTGGCATTGTTTGTGATGGTCGTGCTGTTTTATCTTTTTCATTTTAAAGCACTGTCTCGGGATTTTCTTAAAGGCGTGATGTTGAGTTTTGTTCTTCTACTTATTCTTCCGGTCGTTTTTATCTACGGCACCATCTTGCTGACCGGAGATCTCATGTCTTGATTTCTGCGCCGTCGCGACGGCTGGGGATAAGTGGTCTTGATTTCTTCTGGCGCGGTTGTATACTCACAGCAGTAGTGAAAAGGGCGTCCACTCCGACATCGCGTCGGAATTGATGTCCTTTTCATTGTGCTTGCCCGTCTTCACCGCGGGCAGTTAAGGAGATGACGATGTCCAAGCATCGCTGGTCGGTGCTTCCGGTCATGCTGAGCATGATGACGGCAATCCTCCTGACGGGATCCGCGTCGGCATACGTCCTGGATCCCAACGACGATGTCGTTCAGGCACGGCTCTCGTTCAACGACATGGAGATGTCGCAGGTGGTATATCTGCAAGAGATCGTGTCGCTCATTCGGAACGACGAGCTCGCCGAACAGGAGAAGGAGGATCTGTTCTACCTCACGGATCGCGAGAAGGAGGTGATCTTCGACCTCCTGCGCGAGCAATCGTCGGCTGAGGAGTATGTCGAGCTGGCACCAGCCATCATGCGACTCCTTGACGGCAGCCGTGACGATGACCCTGTCGCAATGGGCTGTGGCAACTACACGGTCACGGATCTGGAAGGAAGTTACGGGGGAGGTAGGTACTACTACGCCGATCAGGTGTACACCGACAGTTCCTCCGATCCCATCTGCGGACCGTCGTGGGAGTTCCCCAAGGACTGGATCGTTCGTTTCCCGGTGGGGAGGAATACCCTCCGAGATATGAGCACCATTCGCATTTGGGCAACCAATTGGACCGCACAGTGCGCCATCGACGGGTGCGTTCGGGCGAGGGTGTATGATAGCTGCACTCTCGCGTGCATCGGCTACTGGGACGCCTATTTCTGCTGGGCGAACCCCTGGACACTGAAGTCGATGTACCTCTTCACGAGCTCCTCGATCCCGGACTGCGAGCCCGACTGATCGTTCTCCTCGACTCGTTCATAACGGGTCAAAGGGGGCTGTTCATACCACACAGTATGAACAGCCCCCAATCCATTATGATAATAATTAAAAACAACAGACCTATCTATGTTTTCTTGGACACGACAAAAGAGTATAGGATGTATTTTTTTATCAATTTTTTTTATAAGCAACATTTTGTTGTGGTTTCGAGTGATGACTCACCATGAGAAGAACATAATTTCTGTGATTTCCGTAACCCCTGAATGTCTATATATCAAAGAGGGGTCTGGAAAGCTAGATGTTGAGAATCAATGTGGGGGTAGCATCTCGCTCACAACAACTATCCCTGGAGTACCAAATGACGTGTTGGGTGACGGGTATCAGTCATGGGGCGATAGCGCATTGCTTGAAAAATGGCTTAATTCATATCTGCATACGATTGTCCCCATGCCCTTCAAAGCAGAAACTGATTTTCGTCTCGGAGGAACGATAGGTGACAAAAGTGATAACTTTATGATTACTGGTATGATATCAACGGATATTATTTATAGTTTAGGATTACTTCTTAGCATACTCATGACCATTGTTGGCTTGTTTTTATTTGCACCTTGTGTCTTTGTGCGAAAAGAAAAAGATCACAAAACTTTATCAGGAACTCGAACATGAAATCCATTGAGATTTTTTTAAGTTTCTTCATACCGTTTATTGTTTTGGGCGGAACATTGGGAGTAGCAGCCTTGAGTTATCGGTACTGGCCACGAAAGAGTCAAACATTACCAGTTGCGGTCGGAGCATTGATTGTCTTTCCCTTAGTTGCGATGTTTGTTTTCTCTATAGATGAGCGCAGGGATCACGATCGTGTTGCACAATGCAACACAGCACAAGAAGAGAAAGGCGAGGAAGTTGATTTGTCGAAGTGTACACCGACGTAATATTTTCATCATTGAAAATCCACTAATGAATATTTATCGCGTTGTTTGGGGATCGATCTTAACGGCGATTGTTGCATTTTTTATACTGTGGCTGATTTTTCCATTGTCTGTGATTTTGTTTATTGAAAAAGATATCGAATTTTTCCAGTCTTCGGACTTCTTGGTTCGGCTTTTGCCGTTAATGTTCCTATTTGCACTTCTTATTTTTGCGATCTTGAAGGGGCCAAAAGTTTACCAACAGCTGAATAAAAGATGATTCTGAATACAAAAAGTCATTGCATTCGTTTAAGAGGCTTAAATTCACATCTATGACGAAAAAGCATTTAGCGATCGTTTTCGCGTATGCGGCGCTTGGGGTGGTGTTTTATCTCCTCCCCATGATTCGAAACAATGCCACGGCGTTCCTTATTATTCTTTTCACGCTTGGAATCGGCGCGATGAAACTCGGGATCGAGGATGCATCAAAAACATCTGGAAGAGGGCGTGGGTTGTACCCCGCGTTATATGTTTTGCTGTATTTTCTTCCCATCGCCATCACTGAATGGATCATCTTGCAGTCGAAGGATTTTGGGACGATTTTCAACCAATCTGTGAACGGATATGAGCACTATGGGCTTTTGTATTTATTCGCTCCAATGATTATCGTTGCCTTTGGAGTTATTGGCGCATGGTGGATAAAGATGGTCAAGACTGCAGAGTTGTAAGTCGGCATCGCATCTTCATGCAATAGCAACGCGTTTTGCTTGACATTTTTTGGTAATTGTCTTAGAGTAGAATCGCCAAAGGTTCACAAGATGATCGCCCTCGCCCCTGGCGGGGGAGGAAAGTCCGAACACCTCGGCGGTTGATTCCTCAAGAACAGCCGTCCGGTCGCGATCGTTGCTAACGGCAACCCGGTATAAGCAGTCCGCACTCGTGCGAGAAGGCAAAGCCGAGGGAAAGTGCCACAGAAACAATACCGCCCGTCTGCATTCCGTAGGCGTGGTAAGGGTGAAACGTGGGAGGGTAAGAGCTCTCTCTTGTCTCCGTGAGGATGACGAGTGGTAAACCCGATCTGGTGCAAGATAGCCATGATACAATTCACGTGAATGAATCATGACGTCGCACGAACGCTGCCGCGAGGTAGCGTCCAGAGAGATGATCGTCCACCTGATGTGCTAACGCACCATCAGCAAGACAGAATTCGGCTTATTAGTGGATCCTTTGGCACCAATATCCAGGAGCATGGGCAACTGCCGCAACGTGGCAGTTGCTCTTAAATCCGAACACTTCGTGTGAATGTATGAAGCGCAGTGAAATGATCCTTCGGTCCATTCTGGTTCCGCTCGATTTTGTGATGATTGTCCTGGCGGCGATCACGGCTTATCGCGTCCGATTTGGAAGCGTCATCGAAGAATTGCGTCCGGCGATTTATTATCTCCCGCCGCGGCAATTTCTTCCGCTCGTTTTTATTTCCGCCATTCTCCTTGTCATTCTTTTTGCGATTGCCGGACTTTATCAAATGTCCGGCCGTCTTCGGTTGACGCGCGAATTTTCCAAGGTTTTTCTCGCCACATCCACGGGCGTCATGATTGTCATTATTCTATTTTTCTTTAATCGGAATTTATTTTCTTCGAGGTTTATCGTTCTGGGAAGCTGGATCCTCATTATTCTGTATGTCATGGTCGCGCGTTCGATCATGCGTTTGATTCAACTTTATCAGTACCGGCGGGGATGGGGTGTTCATGATATTGTGATCGTTGGGAATCAGCCCATGACGCAGAGTCTGATCGCCGATCTTACGAGTCATCCGCTGTCGGGTTATCGAATTGTGGAGATTTTTAGCGCCGCAAATGGCGATTTGATTGAGAAGTTGGATCGTCTCCTTCACATCGCGCGGGTCGACGAACTTTTTCAAACCGACCCAAGCGCATCGCGTACGGATATTCTGAAACTTTTGGAATTTTGCGAAGAGCGAAATATCATTTTTAAGTACGCCGCCGACCTCTACAATACACGGGTTTCTAATATTGCGATTGAGCCGGTTTCGGGGATCCCGATGATTGAGATTAAGCGAACGTCGCTTGACGGTTGGGGTCGTATCCTCAAACGGTTATTTGATCTGGTGGCGTCGGGAATGTTACTCATTTTTTTCATTCCTGTGATGCTTGTGGTCGCCATTGCGATTAGGTTGGATTCTCGAGGTCCGGTTTTTTTCTCCCGCCGCGATGATGGGAGTCCGCTTATGCGCGTGGGTGCGCACGGAAAACTTTTTCGCTATTTTAAGTTTCGATCTATGCAAGTCAATACGGATTCATTGCGATACTCTCCGGAGTTGCAGCAGCAAAACCTCCGCGCTGGCACTCCGATGGTGAAAATTAAAGATGATCCCCGCGTCACGCGCGTCGGCAAGCGGATTCGGCAATATAGCGTGGATGAACTGGCCGAATTGTTTTTAGTTTTTTTAGGGCGGATGAGTCTAGTTGGGCCTCGGCCACACCTGCCGGAAGAAGTCGCAAAGTATCAAAAACATCACAAGGCCGTTCTGAAAATTAAACCCGGCATGACTGGACTTGCTCAAGTGTCCGGCCGATCCGATCTTGATTTTGAGGAAGAAGTCCGCCTCGATAACTACTACATCGAAAACTGGTCGCTTTGGCTCGATCTGCGCATTCTCCTTCAAACCCCTGGCGCGGTTTTTCGGAAGCGCTCGACTCTTTAACGTTTATTTTCGATTCCATGAAAGTTGCGCTCGTTCATGATCATCTTGCCCAGGACGGGGGAGCAGAAAAGGTTCTTCGCGTGTTTCAGGAAATGTTTCCGGACGCCCCGACATTTGTTCTCGTTTACGACCCCCAGCGGACAAATTCGGCATTTCAGCACAAAGACATTCGGACATCGTTTATTCAGCGGTTTCCGTGGGGCATTAAACATTATCAGTGGTATCTTCCGTTCATGCCGACGGCCACAGAGAGTTTCAACCTGGACGGTTTTGATGTTGTCCTCTCTTCATCCTCGATGTTTGCGAAGGGGGTCATTACTCAACCGGAAACACTTCACATCAGCTATTGTCACACCCCAACGCGTTACTTATGGAGTGATTCGCACCGGTATTTGAGCGAGCTGCATATTCCAAAGATCCTGAAGAAGATGACGCCGTTTCTTTTGACGCAGATTCGGATGTGGGATTATCTTGCGGCCGCGCGGGCGGATCACATGGTGGCCAACTCCAGCATCGTTCGCGAGCGGATTCAAAAATACTACGGCCGCGAGAGCGTCATCATTACGCCGCCGGTGGATGTGGAGCAGTTTGAGGTCGGCACATCGCCCGGGAATTATTTTTTGGCTGGCGGGCGGCTTGTGGCGTACAAGCGGCTGGATATTGTCATTGAAGCGTTTAATCGGATTCGCCGTCCGCTCAAAATTTTCGGCGACGGACCGGAGCGAAAATACCTCGAGGCGCGCGCGGGAAAGCACATCACGTTTGTTGGCAAAGTTTCCGACGCGGAATTGCGCACGCTGTACCAAGGTGCGGTTGCGTTTATCAATCCGCAGGAAGAGGACTTGGGAATTACTCCGATTGAATCCATGGCTGCGGGTCGGCCGGTCATTGCCTATGGCCGCGGCGGGGCCATAGAAACAATCGTCTCGGGGAAAACCGGTGTCTTCGTGGATGAGCAGAGCTGGGAAGCGCTGGCGGATGCCATCGTGCGATTCAAGCCGGCCGCGTGGGATCCTGCGGCCATTCGCGCGCACGCGGAGCAATTCAGCGTCAAGGCGTTCAAAGAAAAAATGATGGCCTATATCACGACCGCTTGGGAAGCGTGGAAATCTTCCCGAGTGACAAAATCATCATCCTATGTTAACGTAAAGCTATGAAACTTCGTGAACACCTCCAACTTTTGAGCCGGTTTCGGTGGATGATCTTGGGTTGTGGCCTCGCGTTTGGTATTCTGGCCGGTGTTGTTGTTGTGTGGACTCCTTCGCAATATCGCATCTCGCTTTCTTTTACAATCACGCAAACCGCGCCGCAGGAAACCGCTGACTATCAATACGACGGGTATTATGCCATTCAGTCCGCGCAACTAGTGGGGGATACCGTTGCGAGTTGGCTCCGGACACCGGTCGTGGTTTTCAATATCTATGAGCGTGCGCAGTCGCCAGCCCCTTCCCAATCCCTTTCTCGGCTCACGGCACGATTCCGAACGACCAATGCCGCGCCCCAGCAGGTTCTTGTGACGTTCGCCGATTCGAGTGAGGAAACTGGGCGACTTCTTGCAGAAGCGATTGTTGATGAGGTCGAATCTCGTGCCGCGAATTTGAATGTCCAACCTAATGGATCGTCAACCTATCGAGTGGTGGGGGATGAGCCCGTCGTGACGCTTGTGGAAAAACTTCTTCCTTTGACGGCAGGGATCGGCGGCGTGATCGGCCTTGGGGGCGGGGTATTGTTCAGTTATCTTTGGTGGGCGCTACGGGAGGAGGTGTAAAGTTCGTGATATTCTGGCG
>CAYHVQ010000009.1:0-38612 GCA_964360435.1 uncultured Gammaproteobacteria bacterium | reverse complement strand
ATTGTACCAAAGAACGAAAGCCAGAAGGTAACCCTAATTGCTGCAATTGTAACAGGTCTTTTTCAATGATATACTTGGGCTATGGAAAAGAATGCCGTTACAGCGATCGCCTGTGAATTTTGTCAAATGCCAGACTCCCTGGGCACGAAAGCATTTCAGGCTCTGTATCAAGAAAATCAAATCCTTAACATCCCGAATTTCCCGAAGGACTTCTTTGTTGCCCAAGATGTCGCGTCCATCGGTGTTCAAGGAGGACATCTTCTTCTAATCCCGCGCAGACACGCCTTGTCGTTTGCGGCGATTCCATCCCACCTCCCATCGAATGAGGCGGTAGAAGATTTAGCCGCCCTTCTTCAGAACCTCTATCCATCGCACTCCATTTTCTTTTTTGAACATGGCGCGGGATTCCTCAACGGACAGTCCATTGCGTGTGGGGGATGTCATATTGACCACGCGCATGCTCACTTTGTTATTCTTCCGACGGAAGCTGAATTCACGGATATTCAGAGCGCTACAATCGGTGAGCTTCAGCGCGCGGGATGGGATAACATCACACAACTCCCCGTTCCAACGATACCGTTTGTTAACCTCTCATCACTCGTTCGGACATTGCCTTATTTATATGCTGGGATGATTCGCGGCGACCATCGCACTGCAAGCATCATTCCTCAACAAAAAAAAGAAAAGCCGATTGAATCTCAACTCTATCGAAAAATCATTTCTACGGTTATCTATAGCCGTCCTGATGCGACCTTTTGGAATTGGAGAGACATCGTGCTGGGATACACGACGGATGAACGCTTAGCCTCCCTGAAAAACGGTGTCATAGAATTGCGACGCCGACTGGCTTATGCTCTAGCGACAAAGAAACACCACCACTTCGTCGCGTCTTCATGAAACGAGCGCGTCTCCAAAATCCGATAGCCCGCTTCGCGCAATAACGCGCCAAACTCTGCTTTTGTATAAAACGCAAAGAAACGATCCACGCCGCCGCAAAGATCTTGATGAATCACTCCTTCGCTGATCGTTGTTTTTGCCTTCAATGAAATAAACCCCACGCCCCCAGGTTTTAGCAACTGGCGAATCGAACGTAGGACCTTTCTTATGCGGCGTTGAGGGATATGAAGAAGAGACGCAGACGCCCAAAATCCATCAAAAGAATTGGCGGGAAAGTTGAGATGATAGAGATCCATTCTGCGAAAATTCCCCCCTTTAACGCGCTTTCGTGCCTCCCGAAGCATCGCTGACGAGACATCAATGCCGAGATAATCAAACCCATTCTGAAGAAAAAGTATGGCATCTCTTCCCGTTCCACAACCTAAATCAATAACGCGTCTCCCGTGAATACGCTGTCGAAAAATTTTGAACATTGCAACAAACAACGGATTTGCATGGGTCGTTGCGTAATATGAGGAAAGTTTATGATAGGCCTCTAATGTTTTGGTTGATCTCGTCACGAAAAAATTTCAAAAACCTTCTGCTTGGAAGCGACTCCGGAAACCAATCGAATGCTTGATACCGCAAGATCAAAATGCTCCGCAAGGGCGCGAATGACCGCCAGGTTTGCCCTTCCGTCTTGCGGGCGTTCTTTGACTGCAATAATGTAATGTGTTTCGTCTATTTTTTCAACGTCCTGCCACTTGGATCGCGGTTTTGCTTTCACAAAAATTTTCATGCTACCTCGACACGGCCTCAAAGATGAAGAATCCAACAAGCACAAGCGCCGCAAGCGCAGAAATGATCACGAGCACACGAATTGCTTTTGCGACGGCCGACTCCGAAACCTCCGTGACGGAGCGCCGCACAATAAGCAAAACGAGCACGAACACGATAAGCGCGAGGACGCCCTTCCCGACCCAGTGATGTGCAAACGTCTCTTTCAGCCAGTCTTTCAATGGGGCTTTTAACTCTGCAATAATCGTGAGCGCAGTGACAAGAACAATACTTGCCCCCGTCCCGAAAATGCTGCCCAAAATCCAATTCATCGTTTAGCCATCAATAGTTAGCGCCCGCCCGCGGCTGAAATCAGAATGCCGCTTGCGGTCATCGCAAATCCAAGAATGATGATGAGCCCAAGAAGCGCGACTACAGAAACGCGGAGGGATGGATTTACACCGATTTCCTTTTTCGCAAGCCAGAGCACAAGAAACGCTGTGACGCCCAAAAACGGAAGAAATAAAAACAGATGCTCTTTTGCTTCCATCAAAACCGCATGCACCCACGGGGTCGCGCCGGATAAAATCACTGGCTTCACGTTTTTTCCATAGTATTGCGTATAATACGCGCCGCCAAAAACCCACGCCAACCAAAATGAAACGGTTCCAAGCAATGCGGTCACCGCACGCCATCGTTCTCCGTGCGGCCGTGCAAGACACAGAAGCGCGCATAAGAAAAAAACAATTCCTAAAAGACCGAGAAGAACATGCGCAACAAGCAGGACTTGAAAAACAGCGCTCATGTTTTCGTGAGATAATACTGAACGCGACGGCGGAGGATCTGCGAGATGCCGATCGCAATCCCAAGAAGGGCGATGTAGAGGATCAGGCCTTGCCAAAATGTGAGAGAAAGATTGCGCATCACTCCCAAGAGGATCACCGCATACCATGAAATCAGAGAAATCGCGCCATTGGCGAAGAAGACTGGCGCCGCTGACTGAAAAATCGGCGAACGAAGTTGTCCGCCCTCTTGGACAATTTTCGACAGTATTGGAATCGCCTTCCAGTGCATGAAGAGGCCATTGATAAACAAAACGCCGACGATGGTCATCTTTAACCAAAACTTCGCGGTAAACGCAAGCGGTAGACGACTTGGCATCCCGAGTCGGTAGGCGACAAAAAACAAAACACCGGAAAGAAAAAGGATGACGAGACCTGTCCACACAATCCGCGAAACGATTTTCCAGGTTTCGACCATGCTCTCGTCAATCTTCTTTTGTTTGACGGCTCGAAAAAACAACATGTCTCCTACCGTGACTGCCCCAACGCTAAACGCGACTCCAATCACATGCGCGGCAACAAGGATTTCATATCCATTCATAATCAGCAAAAATTAACCACCTAATTTCACGCCTCCATTCTATCATGTGCAATAAAATACACAAGTACGAACAAAAAAATTGTTAAGCGCTGACAAAGCTGTTAAAATGGAACTATGTCAAAAAATTTTGATTTTCATCCACCAATTCTGCCTACAGAGCCCCACGACATTCCGCCATCTGAAACCGAGTCCCATTCCCTATGGCGTGAACGTGCGGCTAAGAATTTATCCCCGGAGGACAAAGAGCAGTGGAAGCGACTCCGCGGTCTCGTAGAAAAAAAAGAAAAGAATCAAACGTGGTATTATGCGGCGTCCGGGGCAGATATGCTTCCGGTTTTACTAGCCCCCGACGGAACTCGACACGAGTTCATGGACCCCGCATATCAATACCTTCAAAAGCCCGAAAGCCGCTTCCGCAGAGAACTTATGATGCCATTTGAAAAACTCGATGTTCCGGCTAATTTAGGACTATCTAATACAAATACCAAAAGCCTTGAGCTCGAAGACGGAACCGTCATCGTATTATATGGCACACACGCGGAAAATGCAGTAGAAGGATCTGCTGAACAACTCGACGTTGTTTACAATAACGAAATCTCCTGGTGGAAAGGGCCCGCGCCGACATCCGCGCTCGATCGCCTAAAACTCGGCGGATTTTTCATATACGGTAGCCGCCACCTCCACTGCCAACGAGCAGACCACTTACTCGGCACGATGGATAAACTTGAAAATTACGGATTCAGAAAACTTGATGAAATTAAAATCTCTGCATTGAAGATTCCGGAACTGGATAAAAGTTCTAGCATTGCGCGCGGACAACGCATTCATTTCACTGTCTTAACAAAAGAACGAGAATTAACGCTTCGAGAAGTAGATCTCTTGGAATTGAATAGTCACTTAGAGGGCATTGGAAGCATCATACGCAATCGAAGTACTCTGGATTCCAAAAATCTAGCGGTTGGCGACATGACCTCATCGGATTGGTCTACAGAATATTATCATGCCATGGATCGCCTCGCGCAATTTCTACAAAGACGCCAAAATCCGAAACTTGTTCAACGCGTAAAAAAATTTATGAATTATTTCTTTTTTCAAAATCGCGATGTTAAGCGATTCAAAGACTATCTCCACGCTCAAGGAACGGATGACCCCACAAAAATTGACCGAATAACAAAAATGCCGAAATTCTTGCGTGATTATGAGGCGTGCTATCAAAGGACGATGGGTATGCTATCATTCATTCGACGATCGATATAACAACCTAATATGCATGTCACATCACTCAAAATCAGAACCCTCGTTCCTGCCACTTTGGCCCTTGTTTTTTTAACGGGGTGTACGCACGCGACACCAACGGGACAAGAGGAACGACAGATCAATAAACCATCCGCCAACGGAGAGTGGATCATGACTCAAGATGGCTGGAACGCGGAAGACGGATTTGCACCCACATGTCCAGAGCCGTTTCAAATGACGACGCCCGTGAATTTAGCACAAGTTACTGCCGTGCTGTATCCCGGACAGATCCGAGGCGGGGATTACAAAGCCCATGGCGGATTTCGATTCGACTCTGTGGCGAGCAATGCGGTTCCGGTTGTGATTCCCATAACCGGCCGGATCGTGCAAGGTGCGCGGTACCTCGAAAACAGCGACGTTCAATATATGTTTGAGATCATTCATCCCTGCGGCATGATGATTCGTTTTGACCATCTGCTGACGCTCTCGCCAAAATTTGCCGCCATCGCAGAAACACTCCCAGTAGCGCAAACGGATGACTCCCGCACCACACAAATTAATCCGCCAGTGGACGTAGCCGCCGGCGAGGTCATGGCCACGGCGATTGGACAAATCACCGATGGGAAAAATGTTTTTGTGGATTGGGGCGTCTATGATCTACGAACCAAAAACCAGGTCTCGGCCGATCCCGCATGGAAAGCGACGCACGATCCTCAACTTGCACAACATGCCGTGTGTTGGTTTGATCTGCTTTCAGCCGAAGATGAATCGCGCATCCGGGCACTCCCGGCTGGAGATTCCACGAGCGGCAACGCAAGCGACTTCTGCCGGTAATGCAAGAACATAGATAGAAATCCCCCTGTCTTGCTTTCCATTGACAACGGATTGCGAGTGGATTATTGTTCCCTTGAAGCGAAATTAAGAGGGATAAACTCCTAACTTCCCGAGGTGCTCGATGCTCGACGAACTCGAATCGTGTATTGGACAGGAAATCCTGGTGGTGAATCGCGGGAGGAATACCCAGTGGGACTACGGTGACTCGGACACCACCGAAGCCGAGTTCCAGTATCACATGATTCTACGGGAAGTCCAACCGGACGGAATCCGAGGAGAACTCCTGGGAGATCTAGCTATCATGCGGAAGGGTTCCATGTTCTTCCACCCGTTTCGCACCATGATCCCGGAAGGGCCTACCGGCACCAATGCCCCATGGCAAGGACCGGTGGACAAACAACTCGCTCGGATCGAATACGGCGGGAAGATCGTCTATGAAGCTTCGTAGACAGCAGAGTGAAAGCATCGGCGGACCATGAAACGGCCCGTCATTTTTTTGCCTTTCGACGATGTGAATAAACTTGGCGCGCAGATCGCGAATTTCTTCCTTAAGTCGGGCTGGCGAGACTTGAACTCGCGGCCTCATGCACCCCATGCATGCGCGCTACCAACTGCGCCACAGCCCGGCCTAAGGAACAAGTGACTTTAACGAATGATCAAGAAGTGTGATCAGCTTTTGAAATTCCTCATCATCCCCAAACCTTTCAGATTTTCCAATATAATCTCGAAGATACTGGATCGCTTCCGCATGCGTTTTCTCTGAACGCTGACGCGCCGCATCATACTTGTCCAGCAGGATGACAAGCTTCTCCGGACGATCAAAACGAGCATTCCCTCCGGCGTGGGACAGCGAACCATCCTCCCGCAGGAACCCTTCGGGATTCACGCCCTCCAACACATGATGAAGCGAGGCAATAGCGATCACTTCCGATCCAATACCGTCATGATTGATAATCTCGGCTGTCCACTCGGCGTGTTTGTTGTAAAATTGACGAATCGTCATGGTGAGCGAAAGTCCAAGGTCTTGAAAGGCCTGCATGCGCTCCTCTACATCATCCATGGGGTACTCTCGCACATATTCTTCACGAAAGAGCGCTTCCATCGTTCGGCGAGCAGGGTCTGTAACATTTTCAATAGTGAAAATTTTGACAACGAGTTCGGCTTGATCCGGCCGCGCATCTTTTGGACCGGTTTTGCCAATATCCGAAAGCAACGTGCCTTTCAACACAAGGTGTTTCTCTTGATCGCGCCACGCCATCTCTTCTTCTTCAGCAAATGCAAACACCTGCTCCGCAAGAGCCATGCAACGCGCTTCATCCTCCATGAACGGTGATCGCTGATCCAACAGGACGAGACGATCAAAAATGGTGGGATTCAGCTTTGTCCGATCCACCCCAACTCGATCCAAAAGTTGCCGGATCATGGGTTCTGATTCTTCTCGAGAGCGTTCGCGAACACTCCGTGGCGATCGGCTCCCCACCCCATCCGTGCGCAATGATATTTCTGTCGGCTGCATAAATTATGATCTTCCGCCAAAGCGGCGTTCGCGATGATTGTACTCTTCGATCGCCGCGTCTAAATCCTTTTCTGAAAACTCCGGCCAAAGCTTCGGAGAAAAAACGAGCTCCGCGTACGCGCCCTGCCACAAAAGAAACCCGGACAATCGCTGTTCGCCGCTCGTGCGAATAATGAGGTCGGGATCCGGCATCCCGCGGGTATACAGTGCTTCGGAAAAACGATCGTCCGTCATCTCTTCCTCCGTCACCCCACTGCGAATTAACGACTTGATCGCATCCATGATTTCCGCCCGTCCACCATAGCTCAAACATAAATTAAGCATCCCGCGCGTATTGTTCTTTGTTTTTTCCATGGCATCCCGCAGAATCTTCTGAATTTCCTCTGAAAAATCCGAAAAGCGACCCAAGACGTTAATGCGGATATTTTTGTCGTGAAGTTCATCGAGCTCATCGCGTAGGGTTTTTTTCAACAGCTCCATCAAAAAAGAAACCTCCTCTTTCGACCGCTTCCAGTTCTCGGTGGAAAAGGCATAGACCGTGAGAATCTTCACCCCGCGATCCAAACACCATTCCGCGACGCGCTTGAGGTTGTTTTTCCCTTCCTCATGGCCGCGAAATCTCGGCAATCCTTCCCGAATTGCCCAACGCGAATTTCCGTCCATGATAATGCCAATATGTTTTGGGACGTACATGGATTCTTCAACACTAATAATCACGGGATCAAACTGCGCCGTATCATACGATAAAACGGCGTTGTCGTCAACTCAACAACGCCGTTCCCGTGAATACGGTCGCTAGAGGGATACAGTCAATGCAATATTGTCGAAACTGTGACCTCCGGAATATCGCTCCAGACCAATCTTTCCCTGACTAAAACTTGCATCATTAGCCGAAAGTTGCCAATCGGGCTCGGTGGTGCCCACTTCCCAAATTTTTGCTCTAATTTGCGATCCGACTGCCTCCACCTTCATCGTGTACCACGCCCCTGCTTTCATGCTGTCACCGCTTGTGATCTGGTTAAACGGAATACCCTTCAGAAACGTCCAACCCGTATCGGTCGGCGTCGTGCTTGCATTGAGATTCATTTTCTTATAAAGCTGCAGGCTATCCCAATCGCGGGACGACCACTGATTGACGCGGAGGATGTAGTGATTATTTGCATCTTTCGCTCGGAACGTGATCGCCGGATGATTGTAGCCGGAATCTACGCGCACATCTGCCTGATAGGTAAAGTCGTCGTACTGCTTTGTATCATAGAATGCGTAAGTATGTCCGGAACCACTGCCTTGATACAGTTGATTGGCCACACTCCATGTTCCATTCACCACACCCCAATTTTGAGCCTCTCCGTCATCGAAATTCTCTGAATAATTTTGAGTGGCGGGCGTCACAACGGTCGGTGTTTGTGAATCCCACGCAACAATGGTTTCGGCTACAATGATCGTTTGAGTACGATGCTTTGTCCCGCGACCGCGTCCAATCATTCCCACTTTTAGATCGCTATACGATTTTCCGGAAACTCCATTCACCACAATACGAGTTTTTGAGGTGACATCAATCCGATACGTCTTCCCACCATAAAGAAAGGAAAAACTGTTTGAGGCCGCATCTTTTGCGGTGATCGTCCCCTCGACGCCGCCCGTTGTTACAAGTCCAAACGACTTATTCCGCCCGATAACCAAATCATAGGAATTAGACGTTGCATTGTCTTCACCTCTCTTAACCATCAAATCCATGCGATCGCCTTCAATCCATTCCGATAACTGCCCTCTCCCGCCACTACGATTAATGATACGAGAAGACGACGTTACGTTAATAACATAGATTGGCGTGCCAACCGCTTGATCATCTTTAATTTCGAATGTCGTCGGAGCATCCGATCCGGGTCGCCGCGTTAAGATGCCGCCGAGATGTTGAGTGCGTTGAAAAACACGATTAATTGCACCACTTCGGAGCACAACAAGCTTATTGGCGTAGAGTGCGGGAATACTCGAATTCCAAATGCCGCGTCCGCGAACACGATCGCCGATTTGCAGATCATCACACGTTTTGTTCTGGTCGGGAGGAATAATAATATTCGCGGAGTTTGAAAAATCAATGCGAATCGTTTGCCCTTTCCAATTGACAGAAACCTGATTCGCATGACAGGCCTTTTGCGTCACATATCCGTTCGTTGTCCAACTTGAAACGCCTGCAATGGTATGATCCAAAACTACGGCGGCATCCACTGTATCGGTGTTAAGCTGCGTGCCGGTCACAACAATCTGATCCCCGAGCATGAAATATTCTAAACTTGAAAGCCGGTCACCGCGTTTTGCAACAATCGTATCCGGTTCGATTTTCACAATCCAATCTTTTACAACGGAGCCTTCACTGTTTACGGATTGACGAACCACCATCTGCGTCGGAGCAACGGTTTTGTCCAGCTCCAGCAAAAGACCCGAAAAATGCGTTTCTTTTCCCTCCCGCGCTTCGATAATTTCATCGCGGACAAGGTCGTCGGCATGAACGGCCGTTCCCGCAACAAATAATGCAATAACTGCGATGAATAGACCCGATGCAAAACGTAACTTCATACTCTAAAAATATAAATATTTATTCGACAACATAAGTCTATCATAATTCCGGCGCTTTTTCAACACGAATCTGGCCGCCCGGCTCAAGAATCGCCACATCCCTTCGGCCAAGCTGTCCCCGCAGAAGATAGTCGGCTAAGGCATTATCCACTTGATCCTGAATCAAACGCCGCAATGGCCGAGCGCCAAATTTTGGATCAAACCCCCGCTTTGCTAGATCCTCAATCGCCGCATCCGAGGCCTCCAGCGTAATCCCCTTTTGCCCAAGCATTGTTGCCACCTTCCGCAGTTCCAAGCGTGCAATCACGACCACTTGGTCAAAGTCGAGTGGTTTAAACACGACAATCGCGTCAAACCGATTCAAAAACTCCGGCCGAAAAAACTTCTTCAACTCCTCCTCCATGAGTTGTTGTTTGATTTGCTCCATCGCGCGCCCAGATTGAATCCCGTCCTGAATCGTTTGCGTTCCCGCGTTCGATGTCGCAATAATCATCGCGTTCGTGAAATCCACCGTTCGACCCGTACCGTCCGTCAAGCGTCCATCGTACATGACCTGCAAAAAGACGGTGAGAATATCCGGATGCGCTTTTTCCAACTCATCGAGCAAAACAAGGGAAAACGGCGACTGGCGAACGGCCTCGGTGAGCTGACCCGCCTCCTGCGCCTCGGATCCCCGGCCGGGCGGCGCGCCGATCAGCCGAGAAAGCGAATCCTGCGTCTGATACTCCGACATATCCAGCCGAATCATCCTCGCCTCGGAACCAAAATACACATCGGACACCGTTTTTGCGAGTTCGGTTTTTCCCACGCCCGTGGGACCTAAAAAAAGAAGATTGATGATCGGCCGTTTTTCATCCCGTAGCTCCGCGCGCGCGCGTCGGAGCGCTTGTGATACCATATTCACCGCTTCGTCTTGCCCAACGATCCGCTCGTGGATGTGCTCCTCCAGATGCAGCAAGACTTCTCGCTCTTCGTCACTGGCCTGTGCAATGCGAATGTTTGTTTTTTCCATCAAAACCGCTTCCACGTCGGTGCGGCGGACAAGCACATCCTTTTTCCCCCTGTTGCGCGCGAGTACGGCAGCCTCCTCCATGACATCCAAGGCTTTTGATGGAAGGTAACGATCATGAATATATTTTCGAGATAACTTTACGGAAGACTCGATCGCATCATACGAAAAAGCAACGTGCTGACGGTTTTCAATACTTGCGGCATGCCCTTCGGCAACTTGAATCGCGCCATTGTCGTCGAGTTCACCGACATTGACGCGTTGAAATCGCCGGACAAACGACTCGTTATTTTGCAGATACCGCATATAGTCAGACGTCGTGGACGCGCCCACGACACGTACCAGCCCTTCGGAAAGCGCGCGCCCCAACATCGAAGAAATATCCATCGCGCCGCCTCCCATGGATCGCGCGCCCATAAGTCCCGCGATGTCGTCAATAAAAAGCACGACATTTCCCGCGGCGGAAGCCTCCTCAATCACGCCCATCATCCGCTTTTCCAATGCGCCGGGAGCGTCCGCGCCCGCGACCAACGCGCCAATATCGAGTGAGACCAGCCGACGGTCTTTCAGCCCCTCCGGCACATCCTCCATCGCCATTCGGTACGCCAGCCCGTGTGCCATCTGCGTTTTTCCAACACCCGCATCCCCCACAATCAACACATTCCCTGTTCGCTTTTCCAAAATCCGCATCATCTCCTCCATTTCTCTCACGCGATTGATCATAGGGAAGAGCGATCCTTCTCGAGCCGCAAGCGTTAAATCCCGACTCATGCTGTCCAAAAGATCCGTTGGTCGAGCCGTCATTGCGCGATTCATCGAGTGTTTTGGTTTTCGCATCGATCGCGCCCGCGTCCGCGCCCATTCTCCAGAAAAAAATTGGTTGAAATGAATCCACTGTGCCACATTTTCCAATTTCTGCGCGTCCGCGCCAAGGTCAAATAGAATTTCCTCAGCCCAATGATGCGTCTTTGCAATCACGACAAATAATTCCGCGATATTCACCTGATTTCGCCGCAATCGGATGGCTTCTTCATACGCCAAAAAAAGGAGTTCTTGAAATTCGAGGGAATACACAAGCGGCACATCCGGCACTCGACGATCAAGCCGATCGAGCGCATGATGAACCCTCTCGACAAGTGCCTGAACCGGAATAGTCATCCGCCCCAGCATAATCTGAACATCAGATTTCTCCAATAATGCAAGAAGGAGATGCAGCGGGAAAACCTGCTGGTCATTCAAGCGGTGTGCCATCCGCCACGCGTCCTCCACCGCTACAAACGCCTCTCGCGAGTAATACTGGCTGACATCAATCGTCTGCTTATCTTTCGCGTTGTGCACATTCTCAAATCTTGCAGTGGCTGAAGGCGCGCTCGACACGACAGTATGCGACAAGAGCACGACGCTCTCCTGCCGACGCTTCACACGGTAATACGCGTAACAATCCGTCGCAAGCGAAAACCAAAAAATAATATCCTCGAGTCCTCGACCTAAAAAAAATAATTCCCATGTCCACGTGTCCCACTCCAGCGCAATTTGCCATCCGCGCATGAACAACGCGATCACCCCAAAGACGACGAGAAAGAGATTGATGAACCGACGGATGGATTGCTGGGTTTCATCTTCAAGGATATGAAGCAGGTCAATCTGTTTATTCCACCGGAGAATATTCCCGCCAAACTGCGCAAACACGCTGTGTTGCTGATGTTCGTCCTGGCATTGCGTACAGATCTGTTGCGCCGGACGGCCAAGAACGCCCTCGCCCTGACAGGCCGGGCACACGAGAAAACGCAACGATGTGGAAGAGGAAGCGTCGGACACAATATTGTTATAAGGAGATCATCCGAAAAAAAGTTTCAAAAAATCAACAACAAGATGCTGAGACCAGCCAAACAGCTGATACGCAATGTTGTAGATAATGAACATTGGAAACAGAACCCAGAGCAACAGCAAACAAAAGAGGACGAACGCCCAAAGAACCGCTGCAAACAACAAAGCCCCAAGATGAACCAAGCGGACGGGAAAACTGATCAGCCTGCCGCTCCACGTGTAGTCGCCATACATGGGCTTCAGCAAACTTTTTGTGAGAATTCCGATATTCAGCTCATCCAAAAAATCCAAAAATGCTTGGCTCATCCGCATTGCAACATCGGCGAGTCCCTTGGTATACCACCACACCGGAAAAACCAAAACATCGCCGATGATATCTAATAGCAGGAACCGCGTGCTCGAGATCACAAGGTGTTGTGATGGCATAGGATGATTTTACCATTTTTTTGTTTTTTCGACAACAAAAAACGTACGCTATCTCGTACGTTGGTAGATCCGCTGGAGGGAGTTGACGATCCCTTGGATCTGATCTCGCGCTTCCTTCTCCGTCAAGGGTCTTCCCTCCGGACTCATCTTCCGGATATAGCGCTGGACGGCCACCCATTGATGCTCGGCATTCGGCGCGGTGATGAAGAGAACGGCATAGGTCACGGGCAGACCCGGAAACAACTTCAGGAACCTCGGCAAAAATCGGGGACTGGGCGGGTTGCGCATGAACAAGATCGCGGCCGCAGCAGTATTCGCCCACTCGGCCAACACCTTACTCATCGCTTCCAGATCGTCCAGCCAGAAGATACCGGTCGAAAACTGGCGGAGGGGCTGACGCAATGCCGGCGGAAGAGGAATCCGCCATGCCTGACTTGTTCGGAGAAGTTCACCGCCGAACCATCCCCCACGTACCGAAGGAACGCAGAAAGGAATCGCCGGATTAATAGGAAGACCGCCGCCTTCCACAGCCATTGCTTCAGCGAGCTCCTCATGCGAGTATGGCTTCTGAACGGTGCCATTCGGATCCTGCACCCGTAGGACAAGCCGACCATTTCCCTGACTGGTCACAAGAGAAACAAGTCCGCACCGATCTTCGGCCGTTCCGAGAATGCCAATGATCTTCGGAAGATCCATGCCACGCCCCTTCCTTGATGTTGTTGTTATCGCAGCCCCTGTTGCAGAGACCGCAGTGCCAACAACGCGCATTTTAGCCGACCTTCCGATATTTGTCCACCAAAGGCTTCGAGAACCTGTGATTCCGTCCATGCACTCAAGTCCGCGATTGTTTTTCCTTCTAACTGTTCTAAAAGAATGGAAGAGGAGGCTTGACTGATTGCACAGCCCCGCCCCTCAAATTGGATCCGGTCGAGATGATCACCAGTTCGTTTCACATAAAACCTTAACTCATCCCCGCAAGATGGATTGGTTCCTTCAACCACAACCGCATCATCAAGTTTTCCGTAATGCCGCGGATGCTTGTAGTGATCCAAAATGTAGTCTCGATAAAATTGAGTGTTCATAGATATCATCCCGAGCAACGACCCAGGATCCATGGATTCCGGATCAAATCCGGAATGACAAAAAAATGATCGAATTAACGAAAAACATCCTGCACCTCCCGAAGAGCACGCGTGAGAGCAACCACATCATCCGGCGTATTAGACAGACCAAAACTCGCGCGGGCAGTTCCCGGAACACCCAACGCCGTCATGAGCGGCTGGGTACATTGATGACCGGCGCGGATCGCAATCTTCTTCTCATCTAATAATGATGCAACGTCGTGCGCGTGAATACCGGGAAGGTTGAAAGAAAAAATTGGAAGCCGTGCTTGCAAGCTGTTTAACCCAATGAGTTGCAAGCCAGGAATGGTTGGTAAACATTTGAGCGCGGACTCCGTTAACATCTGGTCATGCTCTACAATCGCCGCCCATCCCATGCGGGTGAGATATTCTACCGCGGATCCTAATCCGATTGCTTCCGCAATAGCCGGTGTCCCCGCTTCAAACTTCTGCGGAATCCGCTGATAAGTAACGCGATCTTTGGTAACCTGCTCAATCATGTCTCCGCCTCCCAAAAACGGTTCCATGGATTCCAGAACATCCTCTCGACCCCATAAAACACCAATGCCGGTCGGCCCGTACATCTTATGTCCGGAAAAAACTAAAAAATCACAACCGAGATCCTGTACGCTGATCGGAAGATGCGCCACGGTTTGCGCGGCGTCCACAAGAACCAGCGCCCCAACCGCTTTTGCTTCGTGAGAAAGTTCGGAGATGGGATTGATGGTTCCGAGCGTATTCGACCCATGAATGATGCTAACGAGCTTTGTTTTGGATGACAACTGGGATGAAAATGATACGCGATCCAACCGGCCGTCCGAAGTTACTGACGCAAACTTCACGACTGCGCCGGTCCGCTGGGCAACCCGCATCCACGGCACAATATTCGAATGATGCTCCATTTCCGTCAAAAGAATCTCATCGCCAGACTTTAGCGTACGTTCAGCCCATGCATAAGATACAAGATTGATCCCCTCTGTCGCGTTGCGCGTAAAAATCACGCTGCGCGGGGAGGACGCGCCAATAAAATCCGCAGTCACTTGCCGCGCAGATTCAACGGCCGCTGTTGCCCGCTCGCTCCATTGGTACATCCCACGATGAATGTTTGCATTATACTGTGTGTGATACGCGTTCATCGCATCCAGCACCACGCTCAATCGTTGCGTGGTCGCGGCATTGTCGCAATAAATCGTCCCATCAAACGAGGGATTTTGAAAAATCGGGAAATCGTTACGACAGTTCAACATATTTAAGAAACGTCAACAATAACATTTCCACCTACAACGCGAACCGGAAGAGACGAAACGCCACGCACCGCCGGCAACGATAATGCTTCTCCCGTGCGAATGTCAAACATCGCCCCGTGCCAAGGACACTCAACCACATTTCCATCCAAAAATCCATTTGATAATGATCCGCCTTGATGAGAACAACGATCGCTAATGGCATAGACCTCTTCCCCATGACGAAACACCGCAAAAGATTGACCGTCAAACACAACGCGTTTTGCGCCGCCGTCAGAAATGTCATCAAGACGGCAAAGGATGGTTGGTGTGCTCATGAGGAGGTGAGTGAAGAAATAAATTGAGAAACATTCGGCCGAAGATCCATCGGAAAGTTTGAAAAAATTTCGCGAAAGAAACCCTCCACAATGAACTGCTCTGCCGCGACCCGATCCATTCCACGCGTCGCGAGGTAAAATAACTGGTCTGGAGAAACCTGACCAATCGTCGCGCCATGCGATGCCCGAACATTCCGCTGTTCAATTTCTAAATCGGGTACAATATTCGCAACCGCATCACGACTCAACATGAGCACATGCCCATCCACGCGACCATTGGCATCTTTCGCCTTAGGAAACATATGGATATTCTCTCGAAGTTCAACATGGGACGCTCCCCAAAGAGCGCCTCGAAAGGCGGCATAACTTGTTGTCCGAGGCGCGAGATGTTCAATCCGTAAATCAAACTCCAGGCGTCTCTGATGATGTCCGAAAAATGCTCCCAGCAATTCCAGTCGTGCTCCCTCGTGAAGCCGAAAAACAAATCGCCGCTGAATGTGTGCCACATCTCCTTCCGCCACAAGAAACCAACGCAAGGTTGCGCCAGGCTGAAGCGTGACCTCGGCTACCCGCGCCGACAAGAGCGATGTCTCATTTTCAACAACGCTCACAATTTGACCAGAGGCAATGCTACCGCCAAGTTGTTGAAAATCTGTGATCGTCGAAAAAGGGGTCATGCTCGTCATATTATCCAACCGATCCCTCCATTTCCAATTCAATTAAACGATTCATCTCCACCGCAAATTCCATCGGCAACGCTTTGACAACCGGTTCGATAAATCCATTCACAATCATGACAGCGGCCTCTTGTGCAGAGAGTCCGCGAGTTTGAAGATAAAAAAGCTGCTCTTCGTTAATTTTACTCACACTCGCTTCGTGCCCAACGGTCACATCTTTCTCTTGAATATCCATCGTTGGATACGTATCGGATCGCGCGCAATCATCCAAAAGTAATGCATCGCACTGAACATGCGCCTTCACGCGCTCGGCGCCCGGCAGAATTTGAAGAAGCCCGCGATAACTGGTTCGTCCGGTATCTTGACTAATAGACTTTGAAATAATAACTGAGGAGGTATCCGGCGCGACATGGATGACTTTTCCACCGGCATCTTGATGTTGATCGGATCCGGCAAACGCCAATGAGAGAATCTCCGCACGCGCGCCGCGACCCATTAAATACACCGAGGGGTACTTCATCGTGAGCGTACTTCCAAAATTCCCATCCACCCATTCCACAACAGCGTCTTCATAAGCAACAGCCCGCTTGGTCACAAGGTTGTAAATATTTTTTGCCCAATTTTGCACGGTGGAGTATCGCACACGCGCGCCGCGCTTCGCAATGATCTCAACGACGGCGCTATGAAGCGACGATGTTTCATATCTGGGTGCTGTGCAACCCTCGACATAATGCACAAAACTCCCCTCTTCCGCGATGATGAGCGTACGCTCAAACTGTCCCATGTTTTCCGCATTGATCCGAAAATACGCTTGTAGCGGCAGTGTCACATGAACGCCTTTGGGAATGTACACGAAACTTCCACCGCTCCACACCGCGCTGTTGAGCGATGCAAACTTGTTATCGCCCGGCGGGACAATCGTTCCAAGATACTGCTTGACGAGATCGGGATATTCCCGAACCGCCGTGTCCATATCCACAAAAATGACGCCGCGATCAGCTAACTTTTTATGTAAATTATGGTACACAACTTCAGATTCGTATTGAGCCCCAACACCCGCCAAAAACTTTCGTTCTGCTTCTGGAATCTTCAATCGCTCAAACGTGTCTTTAATGTCCGCTGGAACCTCGTCCCACGTGCGCCCCTGCCGCTCCGTCGGACGAATAAAATACCGAATGCGCTCAAAATCGAGCTTCGAAAAGTTGCCACCCCACCGCGGCATGGGTTTTTTCTCAAACCACTCGAGCGCATGAAGACGAAACTTCCGCATCCAATCCGGTTCATTTTTTAAAGAGGAAATCTCCTCCACAACCTTCCGACTTAAGCCCGGCTTCATGATCACCGAATATTGCTCTGGATTTCGGAAATTATACTGCTCGGTTGTATCGTGAATGGATTTTGATAGTGTCATAGATTACGTCATGGAAGCCTCAAAACCCTCTTGCTCAATTTTCTGCGCGAGCGTTGCGTCGCCCTCCGCCACAATCTTCCAATCCCGCATGACATGAACAATCTCTGGGACAATGTATTTTAAAATCCGGGGGTAGTGCGTAATAAGGAGAATACTTTTTTTTGTGCTGGTTTTCCATGCTTGAATTTTCCCCGCGACGATCCGAAGCGCATCAACATCCAACCCCGAATCAATCTCATCTAAAATGAGCAGTGCCGGATCCAACACAAGCGACTGAACAATCTCCATCTTTTTACGTTCGCCGCCGGAAAATCCCTCGTTAAACGCTCGCTCGGAAAATCCTTTACCAAACTCCAACTGTGTCATCGTTCTATCCATCTTCTCTTGAAACGCCGTCAGTTCTGGAGGTTTGCTGTACATGGCTTTGGCGGCAGAGCGTAAGAGATTACCAATGGTGACACCTTCAATGGCAACAGGATTCTGAAAGGCTAAAAACATCCCGAGCTTTGCGCGCGCCGCTGTCGGAAGAGATGTAATCTCCTTTCCCTGAAACGTGATCGAGCCAGATGTCACCGTTACTGCCGGGTTCCCGAGAAGCGCCTGCGCGAGCGTGCTTTTACCAGATCCATTCGGTCCCATGAGCACATGAACTTCGCCGGGCGCAATGGAAAGCGTCACCCCGCGCAATATTTCTTTTTTGCCAACCGCAACGTGAAGGTTTGAAACTTTAAGCATGGGAAAGCATGGTTGAAAACGCACCCGATTTGGAATCAGGATTCTTTTGAATTAAATCTGCCAAGGTGTAGGAATCCAACACTTGCGCGAGGTGTGATTGAATGACAGACCACAAACTTTGCGATGGACAATGCTCGGCACTGTGGCAATCGGCTTCCAAAAAGCAGGAGACAACACTCATCGGGCCTTCGAATGCTTCAATAACCGCCGTAACTCGAATGTCTTGCGGGCGTTTCGCGAGTTTATATCCACCGTGGACACCTTCCTTAGAATGGACAAACCCGTAGGATTTCAGCACACCCATAATCTGGGAAAGGAACCGATAGGGAAGATTACCAAATTTTGCGAGTTCTCGCAAAGAAACCGAACCCTTCTGCTCGGAAAGCAGACCAAGAACATACAGCGCGTAATCAGTTTTTCGCGAGATTTTTAGCATAAAACAAAACTCGTACTATTTCGATAGGATTTTACCAAATTCCGGATTTTTGTCAATGCCTGAAGATTGGAGACTTAGTCTCTCAAGAAGGGGTTTACTTTTGGACAAAAAATCATCCTAGTATGTGCCTAGGATGTTGTGCTCATTTACGGACGGTGAGCAGCGGCGACCTGATCAAGTTCCTCCGCAAGGCGCGTGAGCGTAGCGCGTCGCTCGGGATCCGGACTTGCCAAGACGCCGGAATCCACGAGCATCACGAGCTCATCCGCGTAGGCGCGAAGGAGCGTCAAGGCATGCCGCAGAGTGTACTCGATGGGAACCGATCCCACGCGGCTTGGGCTTGTCCACGAGATCGCTCTCCCCTGCCGACGCATCTCCCGAACTTCGGAATTGGTGTACACCGCGGTTCGGATGTGAGCCACGAGGCGTGCGATGACTTCGAGAAGACGCGGCTCAACGGGATCTGTGGTTGTGAGGGCGTGGGCCTCTTCGAGCACGCCACACGCGTTCCGAAGCTGACGCACGGCCTGAATCATCCACATGCCCTCGGCTTCCCGCAACCGATCCCGGTCGTGAAGCCACCACGCGAGCTGGATGAGTGTCTGGGGATCGTCCAGACTCCCCAACCAGATCGGCGGTTCGTGGCCGATATCGCCATCGCAGTCGAATATCACGAGCCGATCATTCGGCCTGACGAACAGCGAGAGGAGCTTGCCCGCCGGCCAGAATTCGCTCCACTCATTCCCCCAAACCACAGTCTGCAAGTTGCGCTCGTCCCATTGCACCATCCAAAGACAGTAGTACCCATCCTCGGAAGAGAGAAGCATGACATGGGAGAAATTGCGATGCAGATCACCAATGAATGTGACCCTGCCATCAATCTCCCGCGCCGTCACGGTCACTGCGTGGCAGATGTCGAGACTCGGTCTTTCTTCCCTCCACAAATGCGTTGGACAACCCGCGGCGGCCAACACCCTCCACCCTTTACGCGCCGAAGGAGTGAATCTGTACACGAAACGCTCACGTTGGTGCTGAATCTTCGTCAACCCAACGAACATGGTGCTCTCACCGAAGCGGGTAAGTCGCTTGAAGGTGAGCCATCGAAACGGCCCGAAAGCGCGGACACGCTGCGGCCAGTAGTCAAAGGCGGAGCCCGCGACGACTACGGAGGTCAGAGCCGCCAATCCCAGAACTTCGATGTAAACGTCCACTTCCCTCTCCTTGTCCCAAACATGAACACGCATGGCGGCCATTCAAGCCTCCGCCAATGGAGTCGAACCATCCACCCGGACGATTCCACAACTCCCGCGCGCCATCTTCCAAAGGCGAATTTCGACCCCATGGCCGCTTCTTTCCTTTGTGTTGAGACAACCTAATCTAAACCCAAAACAAAAAATAGTCAAATGCCAAAAGCCGAATGACACTGACAGATCCTAAAACGCCAAACTCAAATTGATCGGCTCACGCGCGGCGTTTTTTTTGAGCGAAAAATCCACGGGAATATTCATCTTCGTTTTTCCGGCGCGGTCAAAATATTGAATGTAGTTCTGTTTCTTCCCAAACTCATAAACATCCCGTGTAATCCGAACATCATCGAGGCAATACTTCCGGAGTTTATCCAACTCCCCTTTTCGCCAATAATCAATCGCCATGAGTCCGTGACCGCTTTTCCCCTCATTCAGCGTTGCCTTCGCGACAGTATCGAGTTTCAGACGAAAGCCGAGCGTTTGTTTGATCACATCCAGAATGTCGAGCGTAGGAAACTTCTGCGCGTCTCCGACATAGTAGTGATTCAAAACCTCGTAGTCAAAACCTGTAAGATTAAATCCGATGATACGATCCGCGTGTTCAAGAATCGGCCACAATTTTGAAAGCTCATTTTCCAAAAACGACGAAAACTGCCTCGTCTGATAATCATAAATGCCGACAAGCGAGATGTCGAGGCGGCGCGGGTTATACTCCCCGATGTCGTCAAATGTATTTTTTGTTTCAAGATCGAGCACGACTTCCCCCATGGATGATCGAACAATGATAATAACCGTATCTTACGCCAATGCAGATGTGGCGTCAACGTTTTTGACACCTTCCACTAAAAGGTGTAACTATAAAGCGACTATATTTTATTCATCCCTTTATATCCACTATGAACGAGCTTGGAAACGCAAGGAAACGGGTCGTTTTGCAGCGGGTGGCGATAGGTGCATTGGCTCTCGCATCACTTGTCTTGCTTGTGGATATGGCTGGCGCGATGGTTGACGCAAACCGCATCAAAACCAACAAAAACATCAGCGGACAATTTTCTGATCAAAAATCCTACCGGATCCACACCGCACACACGGTCCATCGTTATGGATCGTATCGAGTACACACCGGTCATACATTGGCGCGAACCGGAGTGTATATCGTCCACACGGTCGCGACGCCCCACATTCGTCGAGACACCGACGCCATTGAGGTCAACGTGTTCAAACGAATCATTCCATGGAAGCGGCTGTGGTTTTAGGAATAACAAAGAACCTTCGCAGACATCTCGATCGCGGAACATTGCAAAATGCGGAAAGCATCCTTAGCGCTTCCGCGTTTTTGATTTTACTTGTGGTTCCGATGCTCTTCGATTTAAAGTCCGTCTACCCCTACGAGTATGTGCAGGGAATTGCCTTTCAGATCGGTGTTGAATTCCTTCTGGGAGTTGTGGTTGTGCTGTCCGCGCGCGGAAAACTCTTTATTCATCCGATCCCTCGCACCGTTGCTGGAATTGTGATTACTTTCGTCATTTGGTCGGGAATTTCTACACTTCTTGCCGACTCCCCCACTGTCGCATTTTGGGGATCATCCTTGCGACACCAGGGATATCTTCTCCTCCTTCATCATGTATTATTCTTCGGAATTATGGTTTTTACCGTATCCGCCGCGAATTTCAAAAAAATCTTGCTTGCGGTACCTGTTGCGGCCGCCATGGTGAGCATCATGGGACTGCTCGAACTTTTGGATGGTGGGGCGAGAATTACCTCGACATTTGGACATCCGAATTTTTTTGCTTCCGTATTGGCAATGACGCTTCCGATTTCGCTCTATTATTTTTTAGCTAAGCCTACGCGGATGTTCATGGGGGTATCTCTGTGTTTACAATTCCTCGCCTTGCTTCTGACGTATTCCCGCGCATCGTGGGTGGCGGCTGCGACGGCTGTTCTCGCTGTCATCATTGCGTGGATCTTCACCTGCGTTTCGCTTCACCCGCGGCGTTTGCCGATTGGCGCCCTGCTCTCGCTCATAGGGTTCATTGCAATTATCACGATTTCAATTTTCGTTGCACAAAAACTTGCTGTACACGCCGCGGATGATTATCGCTGGTTTAGCGGAGACGAATTAAAAAATAACCCCCTATCCGATCGCTTCAAAAACATTGTGAATTTCAACACGGGATCGGGCGCCGTGCGAACATATATATGGAAAGATGCAATTGATGTATTACGCGCAAATTTTTTATTCGGCGTGGGTTCTGATAACTTGGGACGGGTTTATCCATTATATTACCGTCGTGAACCCGATCGCCCCGCGTTTGCCGCCGAGATGATCGCCGACCGCGCGCACAACGAATTTTTAGACACCGGGATCGCTTATGGATTACCAGGACTATTATTGTGGATTGGAATCATTGCTATCATCGGATGGAGCGGCAAGCGAGTACTGCGCCGGGCAAATCAACAATCAGTAAAACATCCGCCCGACGCGCTCTTCACCACCGCAGCGCTTTCCAGTCTTGGGGCATATTTTTTCTCCAATCAATTTGGGTTTGCCGTAACCACAACGTCAATGCTTTTTTGGATCATTGCCGCGGCGGTCGTAAGACAAAGTGTGCATGAGGACGGAAAAGCGAAAACCCTCATCATCCACTCACGCGCGGCTGGTGCGACTACGGTCATCTTTCTTGCGCTAATCGTTCTGCGGGTCAATATTTTTCCGCTTATTGCAAGCCATCGCGCGGCTGTAGATTTCAGGCAGCCGCTCACATCCGAAACCGAACAACACCTCAAGCAAGCGATCCGACTCGCCCCGCACGAGCAGCACTATTATTTTTTACTTGCGACAATATATTACTCGGCTGCCCTAAATACTGCGGGTTTGGAACGTGAGGACATGCTTGAACAATCCACGACCGAGCTTGAACGTGCGTCTGCATTGGGGCTTGACCCCTTAACTTTTGCAACATCATTGGCTACAACCTATCAAGAATGGACGAAAACCGACCCAAGTAAACGAGCGCTGTACGACGAAGCCATCTCGCGGGCTCGTGCCGCTGCGCCGAACTTTTTCATCAAGTAAAAAAGAGACGATGCGAATCGTCTCAATTGAGCATCTCCACACCCACGCGCAGGGCGAAGCTTGTGGGCGGATCGGCATTACTCGACACGCGTGCCCCGACGAAGCCGAAATGAATCTCGGCAAAACGTGGTGCGAATCGCCAGATCACGTCCGCGCTCACAAGGGAGCTTCCAGGAACATCGGCGTTCGACCGCCACTCCCCGTAGGCGCCAAAGCCGATCGTCCAGAAGATACTGGGCGTCTCTGCACCCAACACCACTTCCATGATTTCACCGACCCTCGCAATCCCCTTGAACTGCGATCCCTGCGCGGGATAGTACCGCAATCCGCCCTCGCCATACCAGCGGACATCCTGACTCCCGTTAGTTTGAATGCCCGGAAGGAGATGAAGATGAAGATCCCGCGCGCCACCAATGTTGTTGATTCCGACTCCCGCGCCCATTGCGAGCGCGTTCTCGCCCAACACATTGTCCGGCGTGGAGAAGATCTGGAGGCTGATCGCTGGCCACTCAAAATCCGACCGGTGGTAAAAGCCATCCTCTCGCCAATCCGTGACGATGGCAAGGACTTGACGGTACATGAGCGTGTTGTTCCCCGCGTCATGTCCCCGGAGTTCGATGATACCCGACTGTCCGAGCGCCAAAGGCAGAGCCGCAACAATCACCAAGAGGTTCATGTCACTCTCCCTCCCGAAATACGGTGAATATAAAAGGAGCATGGTGATATACCACGCCGCACAACGGCTGTCAACCGATCACCTCCACAGCGTGTTCAACATCCTCGCCTGAACTGCCAAGCGATCCGGGCCATGGGCAGACGGATACACCCGATTGCTCAATAACACCACTGCGCGATCCTGCCGTGGACTGACCGCTATCATGGTTCCTGTAAAACCCGTGTATCCAAATGTTCCAGAAGGCGCCCGCAAACCCATCCATAGTTGATTCAATTTCCACCCGAGTCCAATCTCGCACTTCTGGGCATCCGAAAGCTGAACCGTCACCGCGGCTTTGGCCAAAGCAGAATCAACGCCCGGAACCTCCATGCGCAACCACGCCTGACCAAACTTCAATAAATCTGCCGCGCAAGAAAAAAGCCCTGCCTGGCCGGAAACGCCTCCAATGGACCACGCGCTGGGATCATGGGCTTCCCCATGGATGAGCCCTCGAACAGAATCTCGCTCGGTTGGAGCGATGCGTGCCTTCCAAGATTCCGGCGGACAAAATCTTGTCGAGGTCATCCTGAGCGGTACAAAAATTCGCTTCTGAAAATACTGATCAAGCGGCACTCCGGTCACACGCGTGATCAACTCACCTAAAATAAACGGATAATTATTTGTATACCAAATCTTCTTTCCTGGTTGATGAGTGAGGTCGCTCGAGAGAATCGCGTCGAGTAGTTTGGCGCGATCCCGCAGATGCGAGAGCGAGGACGTTCGAATCGTCCATCCAGCGGAATGCGTCAGCAAGTGCCAAAGATTGAGTCCTGATTTTTTCCCCTGTCGACATTGCGGGAAATGCAAAAACAACGGCTCAAGAAGATCGAGTTTATTTTCCGTCACGAGCTGAAGGGTTGCGGTATAGGTGAAAAGTTTTGTGAGTGAAGCAATGTCGTAGATCGTCTCGGCCTCGACCGCGTGCGATCCAGCATCTTCGTACTGCGTGGTTCCGAACGCGCGGATCTCTTTTACGGACTTGGGTGACGCGACACCGCAAACAACGCCCGGAAAAACACGTGCAGTGATCGCTTTTTGAATGATTGTCTCCATGCGCATATATGCTATCATACTATCATGCGTTTTTCACTTGGAAAAGACCTGTGGGTTTTGATCTTCGCTGGAACACTTCTAGTTGCAGGCTCCGCGATTCATCTTGCGACCATGCGACAGGACGCGCCCACGGTGGATGAACCGGTCTATCTTGCCGCCGGGGCAGGATATTGGCAGACTGGCCGCATCGAGTTTAACCTCGAACACCCGCCGCTCGCGAAGTGGATCCAAGGGATTCCATTGCTTTTTCTTCATCCGACGTCGCCCTTTGAGGCGCGGCCTGCGCCGCTCAAACCGGAGTTTGAAATCGGCGCAACCTTCCTTTTTCAAAATCGTGTTCCCGCGGATCTGATCGTGTGGATGGGACGACTACCATCCCTCGCGCTCTGGATTATTTTAGGCGCGGCTCTCTTTGCGACCGCGCGGAGATGGGGTGGTTCGACCGCTGGACTCATTGCGCTGACTTTGTACACCTTCGATCCCACCGTCCTTGCTCACGGGCATCTCGCCACCAATGACATCATGCTGACCGCCAGCCTCTTTCTCGCCGCAGTGTTTTTTGAGCGCATGATCCGTCAACCAACCATGACCACGATCCTCCTTTCAACCTTTTTTATTGTCCTCCCTCCATTCATGAAGTTCTCCGGACTTCTCATGGGTCCGGTCTTCGCCTGCACCCTCTTGCTATCCTCGATTTCCTGGAAACAAAAAAGCTTTGTCCTTTTATACGCGGGCGGTTGGTTCTTGTTACTCACACTCCTTCTGACCGGCGGAGATCCACGCATCATCATAGACGGCATTCAATGGCAAGCAGGACACAACAGCTACGGCCATGAATCTAATCTCTTCGGACAATGGTCGTGGGACGGATGGTGGTATTATTTTCCGATGGCGTTCTTATTCAAAACTCCGTTGGCAACGATCATCCTTACGATCGCGAGTGCCCTTGCCGCCATTCAACAGCGTCACACCCGCGACACGGATCCGCAAACAAACGCCCATCGAGCGATCTATAGGATTCTTCCCGCGACGTTCGCGATCACCAGCCTTTTTGTAAACCTGGATATTGGCATCCGCTATCTTCTTCCGATTTTCCCGTTTCTGTTTATGGGAATTGGCGTTATCCTAGCGCGTCAGATTTCACGAATGCGTGAAATGACGCGAAGGTGGGGAGTGGAATTTACTTCAATCCTTCTTGGGATCCTCGTCATGAATACGCTCCTTTCGTATCCGCACTATCTTTCATTCTTTAATCTCATCGCCGGCGGACGAGAAAATGGACATCGCGTACTCAATGACTCAAATTTAGATTGGGGGCAGGATCTCAAGCGCCTGCGGGGAAGTCTGGACGCGAATCCGCCAGCTGAACCCATTTACTTGGATTTTTTTGGCGCGCGCGATGCGGCAGAATATTATTTAAACGATCATCTTTTCATCTCGCGCCATCTTCCCGCGAATACTCCTTCTTCCGAGGGAACATACATCGTCAGCGCGTTTTATCGCTGGCGACCGCAATATGCATGGCTCGATTCTGTTCAGCCCTTCCGAACGATCGGCTCGAGCATCCTCCTCTACGATTTGTCAAAACTTCCATTTCCCTCTAGAATGCTTCCATGAGTATCTTGATTGACGGCAAAGCCGTTGCCAAGAAAATTGAGCGTGAAACCGCACAACACGTGAAGGAGCTGGCGACTCGTGGAGTCATCCCAAAACTCACCGTTGTTCTTGTCGGCGATGATCGCGCTTCAGTGACTTACGTCCACAAAAAAGGTCAACTCGCAAAAAATGTTGGCATTAAATTTGAATTATTGAAACTGCCCGCATCCATCACCTCCTCGGATCTTCAACGCCGCCTGCGCGACATTCAACGCGACCGAACGCTCTCTGGCCTTATTATCCAACTCCCCCTGCCGGAACATCTCACCGCGCCCGACGTTCTCAATAGCATCCAGCCCAACCTTGATGTTGACGGCCTCACCGACGTCAGCATGGGCAGGCTTATGATGGGAACCGCCGATATCCTTCCTCCAACTCCAAGCGCAGTCATGACCATTCTCGAACATTTAAGCGTAGATCTCACTGGAAAAAGCATCACAATCGTCGGGACTGGCGCGCTGGTAGGAAAGCCACTTTCTGTTTTAATGATGAATGCTAATGCAACCGTCACCACTTGCAATGCAGCAACACGAAACCTCGATACGGAGTGCCGGAGCGCGGACATTCTTATTTCAGCTGTTGGTCAGCCAGGCCTGATTCGCGGAACGATGATTAAGAAAAATGCGATTGTCGTTGACACTGGCATCGCGTTTGTGAACGGAAAAATGACGGGAGACGTTAATGTCGAAGAGGCAATGACGGTGGCGCACGCGGTCACGCCAACGCCCGGCGGCGTCGGCCCCATCACGGTTGCTCGATTGCTGTGGAATGTTGTGCAGTTCGCAAAGGGCCAACGGAAAAATTCTAACCACAGTCAGAATACCCGCTAACCTGCGAGCAGAAATCTTGCAACGACAGTTCGCGTAGAAGCGTGGCAGACGGAATTACAAATCACCAGCGACATTTCTTTTACGATCCACGATCCGAATTCGATGTTTTTGAATTGATTTAATTTTTCTTGAAATTCCGGTGTGATGGGATGCGTATATCGACAAACCGTCACGTTACTGAAAAAAATCTCTGAAGAAATGTATGTTTTGTTGTCTGGAACACCCGCCTCCTGAAGTGCCGTATCCAATGCACGCACAACGGCGATGAACGATTCACCGGTCGTTACGCGGATGCCGACACTCGTGGGAAGTTCAATCAAACGACCAAGATGGACTTGGAACGCGGGAAGAGGTGGCACAACCTGCACAAACGCATCACGAACACGTTCAACGTCTTGAGGAGTGAAGTCCGGCGGGTCAGAAACGGTACGGATGTTTTTTATCGTGACATGGAGCGTATCCGGAGAAAAATAATATTGCTCTGGGTCAACCGCTCGCAGTGGATGAATGAGCTTGGAAAACACCGCGGGGATTAAGCCATCCGGCAAAAATGTCACAGTCGTCAGACACCGGCGCGTTTCCGATGCGTAGTCCTGGGTGGGCTCCACAACCGTCACCGAAGATTTTCCATTTTTCCAATCCACCTCGATGCGATCCATGAGAGCGTGTTGTTGGATTTGAAGGTTCGTCATCATGGAAAGCCTCTCGACTCCTCTCGGGAAATAATATTTGAGGTCATCTCAATCATAATCTTCTGATCCTTCTTGGGGATTCTTTTCAGCTCGACACGCAAAGCCGGGCAATGCTCTTGCCACTGTTTTGCCTTCACACGATCTAAAAATACCTCGTCACCCACATCGTCGGTGGGACGTAAAATCCCCGCAAACAGATCTTCAAGTCCATATGGCACAAAGACAATCAGCTCATCATGCTCACCGTGGCGAATGGCGACGGTAGTGGCGGTTTCCACCCAGCTTGCAATGCCGTCCTCCGCGGAGTTCCACGGCTGGTGGGTTTTTTTGCTTGAAAAACGATGCTGATTGCGAGCCTGCCATGGCGCGGGTAAAAGTTTGTTTAATTTTCCTTCCCACGCCTGCTCTCGACCCTCCGAAAGATCTGCCTCCCAGTAGGCCACATCAATATCTGGAGTCAGGACATGACATTGATCACCAAAACACCTCTTCCAAACCAAATTCCTCACCGCGCCCGCGCCAATCCACGCATTAGGAACTCCAGCATCACGGACAACGCGCGCCCATTCCCAAATCGGTGCGCCAACAATGATCTTGGAAAAGTCCACCAAAAACGGAGTGTTATTCATCGCGAAGTTTTTTGATCCCAAGGGAAATCAAAAATGCTAACACAATGCCGAGAATAACGAACCGTACATAATCATCCATATTCGACCAAAATCGAATTGTTGCGATGACATAGGAAAGCAACCCTCCGTAGAGCAATCCGCTGGCAACGGCCAAAACGTTTTGAAGATACATCCCAATCACGAGTGAAAGGGTTCCTGCGGCGAGAAGGACAATAAAAACATTACGGTTATAGACGCTCTGAACGTCATTATACTCTTTCTGGCATGTCGCACTAGCATCACAGGATCCCACAATCTGTTTCGTTTCCACAACGCGAGTTGGCTCCGCGCGCCAGGCGCCGCCAGCGGCCACGCACGCATCTCGGGTTTCGTAGTTCGTTTCAAAAATCTTCGCAGGGCAATAGTTTTCATACTTCGGCGCGGGATAGAACGTCCGGACGCCGACATTAAAAAATAAGTTCAGAACGATGACGATCGCGAGACTTAAACTTAACCGCTTCCACGAAAGACCTTTCATCATAAGTCGGGAGATAAGATTAGTACCTGTAGTATACGTCAAACGATCAATTTTTTCCAGATCCCGATATCTTCGGAAGGACAATCTCGCGAAGAAACTTCTGATAAGATGCGTAGAATCGGGCATCGCGGTCAGCCCGTGACTCTTCGGAGATCGCCCTCACGCTCCCCTCGGGGATACATATTCGGTCAAACATGTATTTCGGATCGTCGGTAGGGCGAGGCTCGGCCGCGATCGTCATTGGATACTGCGTTTCTTGCGTAATCGGCGCATTCCCCGGAGCACAAAATGCATGAGCTTCAAGATATATGGCAGAACGGTCTTTGTTGCCATCGAGTAACCCCAATACTTGTTCCGGCTTCAACCACGCATTGATGTACTTCACGAATGGGCCAAGAAACCCGCAGAGCGCGGGAATGGAGACGCCAAAATCCACAGTAACAACGGGAATCCCAAGCCGGTCTGCGCCCCATTGCGCGGAAAATGCGGAAACCTCCACCGTCGAAAACGCTTGGATCTCCGGCGGTTCGGTCTCGCTCTGCACGACTTCGATCCCCAACTCCGCTCCAACCTTTTGAAGGATCCGAAACTTATGCGGATTCGTTGTAATGAATGTGATGTTCATACGTATTCTCTTATTTTTTTTAAAAGATCTAAATAAAATTTGAGATTATGAATTGTGGCGAGGCGGAGGTAGAGGGGCTCTTGGACGTCGTAAAGATGATGAAGGTACGCGCGGGAAAACGTCGCGCAGGTCATACAGGCACACTGGGAATCGAGTTGGGAAAAATCCTTTGCAAATTTTGCATTCTTGATATTGATCGTTTCATAAAACGCGCCAGAAAGATCGTTTGCCGTCCAGATGAAAAGTTGGCCGTGGCGGGCATTGCGCGTGGGGATGACACAGTCAAACATGTCCACGCCGCGTCGGACAAGTTGGACAATCTGTTCGGGTCGCGCGCCGCCCATAAAATACCGCGGACGATCCTCGGGAAGCAGCGCAGTCGCGGTCTCCGTCATTGCAAACATGTCGTCTTGAGTTTCTCCAACAGCCAAACCTCCGAGAGCGTATCCGTCGAAATTCAGCGCCGTGATTTGCCGCGCGCTTTCCATGCGAAGATCCCCATGAACTCCGCCCTGCACAATCCCAAACAAGAGCTGATCGAATTTCCCAGCCGCGGCTTCTTTGCATCGCCTTGCCCAACGCGTCGTCAACTCAATAGACTGCTCGACGACCGCATGAGAGGCATCGTGCGGCAGACACTCATCCAGAACCATCATGATGTCCGAACCAATGGTCTGCTGAATTCGAATGGAATCTTCAGGAGAAAGCATCCATGAGGAGCCATCACAATGCGATTTGAATTGCACCCCGAACTCACCCATCTTCCGCATTTTCGCCAAACTAAACACCTGATAGCCGCCGCTGTCCGTAAGGATTGGCCCATTCCACTTCATAAAAAGATGCAACCCGCCTGCCGCCGCAATCACCTCCATCCCCGGCTGGAGCATGAGGTGGTAAGTATTGGATAGAATGATCTGGGCACCAAGGACAGAAAGATCTTCCGGTGAAACCGACTTGACCGCGCCCTTTGTGGCAATGGGCATAAAAAACGGCGTTTCAATCACGCCATGCGCGGTGTGCAGTCGCCCACGGCGACCCGCAGACGAAGTTTTAAGGAGTTCAAAGGGTTGAGGCATGACTGTAATCAATCACAATTCCGTCAAAAAAACAACCCCACGTCCTTTCTCACACAAGTTGTAGGATAGAATCCTACAAATAATAAATGATATTTAGCAATGATTAAGCAAAGAATATTGTTCTTACGCTTTGCCGTAGGATCCTCTTTGACAACATCGGGGACCAGAAGTATGATGGCGGTGTATGAATAATCCCCTCGAAAATCGGATCACAATTGATCTGCTCACCTCCCTTGGTCTTCCCAAAAGCTCGGTTCGATGTTATGTCTCATCTCTTGCGCTTGGGCCGTCTTCGGTATCAGCGATTGCTAAACGAGCCGCGATGAACCGCGTGGATGCCTATGGCGCAATCAAGCGGCTTGTGGACGCAGGACTCGTGGAGCAGGAAGTAAAATCTCACGGCCGAAAAATCCATCCCCAGCCGCTCGACACGCTTCGTCGCCTTGCGGAGAATCACCAAAAACAAGCCGCACGTCTGCGATGGAAAATCGAAAACCTCATCCCCAGTCTTCTGCCCTTTACCGCAACCAATGAAGAGCGTCCGGAAGTGATGTTATTTGAGGGAAAAGACGCAGCACTGACCATTACAGAGCGAAGCCTGCGCACCAAGCCTGGCTCAACGATCATGGAAATCCGTCCGCAGGAAGAATATGAGTTTTTCGGAACTCCACAAAATTACGATGAAGAAATCTACATCCCAACACGGATCGAAAAAAATATCGCAATACGCGTTCTTGCACCGTACGAATGGTTCCAAAAAATGCACCATCTCGATCACGAACAGCTCCGGGAAACCCGCGTGCTTCCAAAAGGATGGGAAATTGCAAGCGAGACCTTTATTTATGACGATGAAGTTGGCTTGCTATGGAAATACACAGAACCCACCGGCGTTGTGATTAAGAGTCAAAAGATTGCGATGCTCATGCGCCTGCTTTTTGAGGCCGCATGGAGGCAAGCCGAGAATGACCACGAGGAAGCCGCACTCCGCTCCCCATCCACGCCTTCTAGCAAAATTCTCGGTAAGCCTCTATAATAGCTCCATGAAAAACGTACGATTTGAATCACCGAATATTGAGGCATTGCAGGCCGAAGGATACACATGCGTCAATATGCATATGCACTCGAATTTTTCGTTAGATGCATTTACTTCCATTCCCGCCCTCCTCGCGCGAGCGAAGAGTGCTGGCATTGGTCTTGCAATCACCGACCATAACACGATTGCCGGATCCCTGTGTGCCCAAAAACAAACCGATGTTCTGATCATCCCCGCGATTGAAGTCACAACACGGGAAGGGATTCACATTCTCGCCTACTTCAACTCACAGAACCGCCAGAAAACTTTTTTTGAACAGGTCATCGTTGCGAATCACACCCGAACCCCGTTTGCCATTGACCTCCCTCTGCGTCAATTTCTCCCACTCGCACGCCCTCTTGTAGATCTCCTCGTCGCCGCGCATCCATTCAAAACAACCGAAGGCGGGATCCAAAAATTCCACGAAAATAACGACCCGAAAATTTTGGAATATTTTGACGCAGTGGAAGCTGTTAATGGGATGACGCCTCGCAATCTCAATGAGCAGGCGGCAACATGGGCACAGCAAATTCAAAAACCCGCAACCGGCGCATCGGACGGGCACTTCTCGTGGCAAGCCGTACTTGCCGTAACCGCCGCACACGGATCAACACCGGAGGCGTTTTTAACAAGCATCCGAAATGGCGATGAAATCGCAATCGGAAGCGAAGAGCCACGCTGGCGCCGTTATCCCGTCAAAATCCTCAAGGAACTTCGACTCCTTGCGCGACCAAGCGGATTGCACATTCTCTCAAATCAGTTTTCCCGAAGATTTAAGTGGATTTCCAAATCATGAATACTCCCAGCCTTCTACAAACTTTTACGGTTTGGAAAGACGCGCGCCTCGAACGCGCAGTGCGGCGATTTCCTCGCTGGATCACCCCAAATGGATTGACCGTTCTCCGAATCTTCTTGAGCATTCCTCTTGTGTGGGCGGCAGGAACCGGCCACATTGTGACCGCCGCCGGGCTGTTTCTTTTCTCCATGCTGACGGATCTTGCTGATGGACCTCTTGCGCGAACGAGCGGCCAGGTCACAACCTTTGGAAAATACGCCGATCCTCTTGCGGACAAACTCATTTTCTTGCCGCTGGTTTACATCGTCGGCCACAATCAAATTCCAGCGTTGATCCTCTGGACCATTCTCGGTTTGGAAATTGGACTCATTTTAATCGCCGTGATCCTCAAACCCATCGGCGCGCGTTTAGGAATCCAACGAGAAGCCGGCGCAAATATTTACGGAAAATTCAAAATGGCGATCCAGACGATTGGCGCACTGCTTCTCTTAGGAAGTTTTGGTTTTCCCGCGCTCCTTATCGTGGCTCAAATCCTCCTTGCGCTTTCCATTCCATTGAGCGTGTTAAGTATCGTGAAGCACCTTGTGCGGTTTTAATTCACCATTGGATCCGAAATCACAATCCCCTGATTCGCTCCCAAGGGATCGCCTTTGAGATCTGAAGCGATCGCCGGCCTGGTGAAGGAGATTGCGGTCAACGTAAAGCGATCTGTTGCCGAAATGGTTTGTTCTCCGGTTAACGCCAAGAGTTTTCCAAGATCATTGGACGTTGGCGTGACACTCACCTCAAAGTAGGCTTCTAATTCTGACAAGCGTGAACCGGTTTGCGCGGCAATCGTCGCCAAGTCCCATGTCACGATCCGCGTGCTGACGTCAAAGGAAAGCACGCTACCCTCACTAACTTTCGAGCGTCCTTCCCAAACAACCGACGCAGGAAGAACGGTCTGGACTGTTACGTCCTTGACTGGGTTCGTCGTATTCGTGAGACTCCACACGAGCCGATAGGTTGTTGTTTTTCCCACAACCGGCGGGATCGGGCCGCTCCCCACAACTTCCATCTCATCGCTGTAATACCGACCCTGCCCCTGAAGCTGTAAGGCCGTATTGATTTTGACGGTTGCCATCGAAGACTGAAGTCTTAGAGCGTCCTGCGGAAGATCCTCGGTATTTATTTTATCAAACCGCGCGGTTGCGGTGAGTGCAAACTCTCGATCAGCTTCAATTTTCACCTCCAAATTGGGTTTGACCGTCAACTCAAATGTGAACACTTCTTTTACGCGAGGACGCATTTCCCCTAGCGCCGGAATTTGCTCTTTTGTCCACCGGATCCGATCGCGCTCCACTTTTCCATCATGTTCATCGTTGAGCGTATTAAAATCGAGCACGCGCTCAAGGCCATAATTTTTGACCCCCAGCGTACCAAATTCAACAACAACCTCCACGTCTTTCAATAGCACATCGGAAATATTTTCCGCCGTCACTTCGTAGACAATGTGATCCCCGAGATTGATTGCCGTCTCTGCTTTTTCATTCGCCGTAATGCCAAGACTAACTTCCGGATTAACGATCAAGGTCAGAGCGGACACTTCACCTTGCGCATGAAACTGCCCAGCGTCATCCACAATTCCGACGGTCGCCAAGCAATTCTTTTGATCATCTTTTTGTCCGGAAAGCAATCCCACGATCTCGATTTTCCCCGAATCCCCCGGCTTAAGGTTTTCAAATTCCCACATCGCATCTTCTTTTGGCGCTGGTGTTGTTTTTTGAAGAGTAAACCCCAAAGGAAGCTCGACGCGAACGCGGATTTTTTTCAAATCCAACTCCGCGGTGTTCTCATACTCAATCACATACGTCACCATCTGCCCACTCGTCGCCCGAGTTGCGCCGTCAATCGCCAAGTTGAGCGCAGATTTATTGATTTTTGTATCACCGCTCGCGTCTTGCTGAAATTCATAATTAAAATTTGATGGACGATAAACGAGCGTAACGAAAACTCGTTGCGTCGTATTCACCTCGCCGGTGAGCTGTCCGCGGATTGTTATTTTTCCGGAAAGCCCTGAACGCACGCTTCCAAGATCCCACGCGCGACCGTCTGTTGTTTCTTTCGTTGCGTCAATAAACGTAAAGCCGTCTGGATAGCGCACCTGCAACTTCGCTTCTTTCAAGTCCGCGATCCCGCGATTCGTGTAGGCGATGATATAGGTCACGAGATCTCCGGATGCGTGGCGTTCCGGCGCGACAACAGAAATTTCCACAGAACGTTCCCCCTCCGCCTTTCTGCGACCCTCAAAAACCCAGAAACCAAATGCGCTCACACCGGAGAGAATGAGGAGAAGGACGATAAACACTGCCATCCACAAATCGCGTCGCTTCGGCGGACGGCGATCAAAGGTTTTCATTTGTTCTGGGACAATGTGATCATCATAGAGCCCCCCAACCCCTCGTTCCCGACGACGAAATTCAATGTGTTCCGGCTCTTGCTCCTGCGCATCAGGTTCCGAAACGGGATGTTTTTTGAATGGAGAGAATAATTTCATTTACTCTATTATACCACGCCTATCATCGGGAGCGAAGACCTTCGCAGATGTCATCATGGGGGACGAAACGGGATGTCATCCTAAAGGCGAAGCCTGAAGGATCCCTATACAAGAGATCCTTCACTGCGTTCAGGATGACACAAAACTTGAAATCTCCAAATGATGCTCAAGCCAATCCGCGATGAGACGAGAAAGATCGGAGCGGCTGCCAGGAGGAAGACGCAGCTGAATTGCGCGCATATACGTCTCGGATTGCATAAATCGCAAAGCGCGAACGTCAACCGACGTAATCGGCTTGGTCGGAACACCTTGGGGAACATGTGCTGGATGCACAAGACCTCCGAGTCGCGGACTCCATGCGTGATCATGCTCCAAAATCACGGCGCGACAGACGACGCAGACCTGAAGTTCTGGTTGAACGCCAATCAAAGTCAGCAGCTTCATCGTGAACGCAAGATCCCTAATCTCGTTATCAGCAGGAAGGTTGTCGGATGTGTTCAACATCTTCAAAGCATCCTCCAGTAGACGATACACCCATGGGTCTGGAGCAGATTCCCGTGTAAGCCTGTCAACGCGATCACACCAGCGCGCCGCCAGAAAAATTTTCTGCAAATCCAAACGAATCTCCAAAAACGGCTCCCCTACCTGAACACCGGCAATCCGGAGCCATTCTTTCCCGCGCGCAATGAGAAAATCCGACTGCATGAACGGCTCAAGATGCCCAGCGAGTTTACTTTCGATTTTCAACGCGCCTTTCGCAATTAGTCGTAGTTTTCCATGCGATGGGGTAAAAATCGTAACAAATTTATCAACCTGACGAAAAGACCGGCGATGAAGAACAATCCCCGATGTACGAAAAGTTTGTGCCACGACGATTGCTATTAAAATCCAAGAACGATCTGATCGTCTTTAAACATCACTGTCGTCTGATGTTCAGCAGTGACCTCCTCCCACTTAATGGCATCAGCAAAAACCGATCGCTGAAATCCTTCAAGATGCGGCGCGAGCATGGTCTTCACGCCCGCGGGCGCCTGAATCGCTAACGTCATCCGATCTCCAATGGTAAGTCCGGCTTTCTTGCGGAGGCCACTCACTTGCCGCGTCAACAATCGCACTAATCCCTTCGCTTCCAACTCGGGAGTCAACACTGGATCCACTGTCACCCTAAATGTTCCATCGGTTTTCCACTCCACAGCTTCCACATTCAACTCTTCTTTCAACACGCCTTGCAACGCTAATGAAATCCCACGTTGCCCCGTCACTCGCGCCGAAGAAAGTGCCTGCCGAACAGGAATCTTCTGACGCTCACGATCCTCCAGCCCTGCGCGAACAACATCGCGGACGACATCCATATCAGAAAGAAGCTCGCTATTTTTCGCCTCAAGGTTTTCCTCTGGCCAACCTTCCAAATGAACCGAGGACTTTTCTCCGCCGAGGGCACGGTACAAATGATCAGCCAAAAACGGCGTGAAGGGCGCAAGAAGGCGAACGAGGTCATGCAACACGGAACCAAGTGTGGCGATTGCCGCCTGACGTTCGGCCACGTCCTCGGACTTAAATCGTCCGCGCGACCGGCTAACATACCATGTGGAAAGTTCTGTCATAAACGCCGCGATCGAACGCGACGCGCCAGTGATGTTGTACGCGTCAAGATCACCCGTCACCTCCCCCACGAGCGCAGACATTTTCGCCAATAGCCACCGATCCATGACATGCGATCCCGCATCCTCACGCATCAAGACCGAATACGTGAGAGACGAGGGGGCAAACATCTGATAGAACGTACACACGTTCCACAAAATCAAAAACTGCTTTTTAACCACCTCTTCCACCATTTTCACGTCAAATAACTTGCTCTCCCCGGGCTGATTCATGGTATAAAAGAGCCAGCGCAACGGATCTGCCCCGTACGTTTCCATAACCATCCACGGATCCACCACATTCCCGCGGGACTTTGACATCTTCTGACCCTTGCCATCAAGGACATGCCCATAACAAACCACATTCCGATACGGTGCGGGTCGGCCCAGCGCAACGGCCACAGCTAAAAGCGTATAAAACCAGCCGCGGGTTTGGTCAATCGCCTCTGCGATATAATCCGCCGGAAAACTTTTTCCGCTGTCCACGTGTTCTCGGTTTTCAAATGGATAATGCCACTGGGCATACGGCATTGCGCCAGAATCGAACCACACATCCAAAACATCCGGAATCCGACGGCGCGTTCCCCCGCAAGCGCACGCGAATGTAACGGCATCAATGAACGGCCGATGATAATCTTCACGAGGAAGCTGGGCACGAATTTCCTTCAGTGCTTCCTCAAAATCCTTCGCGCCGGTCATGAACGTCGCCTGATGGCACTGATCGCACTCCCATACGGGAATCGGCGTCCCCCAATAGCGCTGACGGGAAATCGCCCAGTCTTTAATGTCATTTAACCACTCACCAAAGCGGCCATCTTTAATATGCTCCGGCACCCAATGGACGGTTTGGTTTTCAGCGATGAGTTTTTCCCGAAGCGCGCTCATGCGAATGTACCACGACTCGCGAGCGAGATACAACAGCGGAGTCGAACAACGCCAACAGAACGGGTAATCATGCTCATGCGCCTCCTCGTGAAAAAACAATCCACGCGCCTTCAAATCCTCGAGTACCCTTGCGTCCAAATCTTTGAACCACATCCCACGCCACGTGGCGTTCGGGCCGACATAAACTCCTTCTTCATTAATATGCTGGGCTTTCGGTAGGTCGTGGTGCTGAATCATCCGGTAGTCATCATCTCCATACCACGCCAAGTGCACAATTCCCGTCCCATCCTGCGTCGTGACAAAATCGCCAGCAAGAACGAAGTGGCCTTTTTTTGATTCGTCCATGGGCGGATACAGCGGTTCATATTCCATACCCACGAGCTCTGCGCCTGCAATTTCTTCCATAACCTCGGCAGACTCAACCACATCGCTCAACCGTTCTTTGGCAAGAATCAAAAACTCGTCGGCAACCTTCACTTTGACGTAAGCGATGTCGCTTCCAACCGCAAGCGCAACATTCCCAGGAAGCGTCCACGGCGTGGTTGTCCATGCAAGCAAAAATGTTTTCTCCTGGTTTCGCGCCTTTAGTTTCACAGTCACAGAAAGGTCTCGCACAACTTTATACCCCTGCGCGAGCTCATGAGAAGAAAGCGCGGTTCCACAACGCGGACAAAAAGGAACAACTTTATGCGATTTGTAGAACATGGGCTGGCCATCCGGAGTTTTGCTGTTCCAGATTTGAAACAACACCCACCACACGGATTCGATATAGCCACTTTCGTACGTCACATACGGATGCGCAAGATCCAACCAAAATCCGGTTCGAGCCGTCAGCCGCTCCCACTCATCTTTGTACGTCCACACGCTTTTGCGGCACTCTTCATTAAACCGCTCGATACCATACGCCTCAATCTCCTTTTTGTTCTTCAAGCCAAGCTGTTTTTCAACTTGAAGTTCCACAGGCAGACCGTGCGTGTCCCATCCTGCCTTGCGTTCCACAAACCGCCCGCGCATGGTTTGATAACGCGGGATAAGATCCTTCAACGCGCGGCCAATGATATGATGGATCCCCGGGCGGCCATTCGCCGTTGGCGGCCCTTCAAAAAAAACAAAGGGTTTGCCCTCGCGGTTTTTTTCCAAACTCTGCTCAAAAACCTTTTCTTAA
>CAYHVQ010000008.1:0-39243 GCA_964360435.1 uncultured Gammaproteobacteria bacterium | reverse complement strand
GAGCAAGCCTGGGGGTGTGCCATGTCTACCCGGTGAAGTTTTCCGGAATCTTGGTGAAAAACACGAGGCCGTTCGTTGTTTGCGGAAGGCTCATGAACTGGAGCCGAACAATCCGAAATTTCTTGACGCGTTGCTCGCGATGGCTGTAGAGGCGCAGGATCGTTTTTTGGCAGAACGGACGTTGAAGCGTTTGCAGGAAGCGAATCCTGGAAATCAGAAATTGGAGGAATATGCTAAGCAGGTTGAGGTTTTAAAGCAGGATAAGCCGGAAGAACGGGCATCGTCCTAAATGCCGATGTAGCTCAGTTGGTAGAGCACCTCCATGGTAAGGAGGTGGTCCGCGGTTCAAATCCGCGCATCGGCTCTGAGGTTGTAGTTACTATCCGAGAAAATTTGGAACAAATTTTCGAGGAGAGCGGCAAGGTGACGGAGGGTGGATACGACGCCGGAAGGCGTTGCAGAAACCCGCAGTCACCATTGACGCGAGGGTCGGTACCGAAGCGGTCAAACGGGACAGACTGTAAATCTGTTGGCTCACGCCTTCGGAGGTTCGAATCCTCCCCGGCCCACTCGCGACGCGTTGCTGCGGGTTCCTGCAGTACTTAAGAGTGCTGCATCCACCCTTCGCAACCGTCTCTTGTTCCCAAAAATTCAAAATGAATTTTTTGGGAGACCTGATGTGCGAGGTTTAAAACTTCGAGAAAATCCTGAAAGGATTTGCGAGAAAAGTGGCATGCAAACGGAAGCTGGATGTAGTGCCGTTATCAAACCCACCAACGGCACTGCAAGAAGCTGTAGTTCGAAATGACGCGTGCCGGCATAGCTCAGTGGTAGAGCACCTGTTTTGTAAACAGGTGGTCGTGGGTTCGAGTCCCACCGCCGGCTCCAAAATTTATTCTGAATGATTAGGAACTTATGTCTCAAGAAAACCTCATCAAGCTCGAATGTACTGAATGCAAACGCATCACGTATTACACATATCGGAACAAGAAGCTGAAGACGCGGTTGGAGTTGAAAAAACATTGTAAATGGTGTAAAAAACACACCGCACATAAAGAAACCAAATAACGCAATGGGGGCGTAGTTCAGTGGTAGAACGCGGGTCTCCAAAACTTGAGACGAGGGTTCGATTCCTTCCGCCCCTGCTTTCAGATCGCAAGATTAAAATCAAGATCATATGAGGTTTTTCTCCATGCATCAGATCGCGAATCAGGGACGCAGACTAGCGCGCCGTTTTCCCGTTTCAATGCTTGTGACGCTCGTGGGAACATCGGCGATCGTCAATATCACGGTTTTTGAGATGATGAATTACGCTTCCACCAGTCGTGAGGGGGTTGTGATGGTCAAAATATTTTTTGCTGCATTTCTCGCTTTTCCGTGGGTAACATGCGTTGCGCTTCTTACAGAGAAATATCATTGGAGTCTGGGGCGGCGGTTACTGGCACAGTTTGGAACAGCCGCTGTCTGTTCTATATATTATTTTTTTCCTTCCGGATCTCCAGAGGATTTTCGATTCTTCTTTTTCGACCTCCGGCTGTTTGCGCTGATTGCCGCGGGATTTTTGTTTTTGCTGACGCTTCCATTTGATCAGCACGATCCCTTGCGTTTTTGGCGCTATCTTGCAAGTTCCGTGCGTGCATCCGTCCTTGCGTTCGCGTTTTCCGTGGGATTGGGCATTGGGTTGACAATTTCATTCTTTGCGGTTTTTTATCTTTTTCAGATCGGCGGAGGCTTCGATGAAGAGTGGGTGATGCTGGTTTGGCAGATCGTATTCGGTATTGTTGCAACCTGGATTTTTCTTGCGAATCTGCCCTCGCCGAACGAGCCACCCCTCGTTGAAAATCTTCCTCGTATCCTTCAACGCTTCGTGACGGTCATTTGGATCCCGATCGTTGTTATTTTTTTCGCAATTCTCTATGCGTATTTGGGAAAGATCTTGATCACCCATGATTGGCCGAACGGCGGTCTTGTTTATTGGATTTTTGCCTTTTCGATGGCCGGACTTCTTGCCTTTCTTGCTTCTTATGAGAGTTCGTCGAACACAAGATGGAAACAAGTTTTTTTTCGTGGGTTTTTTGTTTCGATTTTTCCCATGCTTATCGCCTATGCGATTGCCATCGGCTTTCGGATTCTTCCATACGGCATCACCGTCAATCGGTATTTCGTTGTTCTTGGTGGTGTTTGGCTGGCGGTTGTTGTGGCGTACCTGCTGTTCAGCCGATCCAAAAAAATCCAATGGATCTCCTATATGACCATCATTTTTTTGCTGTTTTCTGTTTTTGGTCCATGGAGCGCATCTTCTGTCTCTATGTTCAGCCAGTACAATCGTTTGGAGGATCTGCTGACAAAGAATAAACTTTTGATCAATGGAAAGATCGCGCCGTTGACGGACGGGGTTGTTTCGTACGAAGATTATAATAGCATTCGTACCACGCTAGAGTATGTCATTCTCCATCGTGGTGTGGAAAAGATTCAGCCGTGGTTTGAGCAGGATCTGTCCCAAAATACAACTTCGTTGTCTTTGGTAAATTCAAAAGCGTTTCAAATCCTTTCATTAAGATATGATGAACGGGAACCGCTTGGCCAATCTTTCTATTTTAATGGAACGAGATCAAAAAATTCTTCTGTTGCGAATATTCAAGGATTCGATTTTATGTTTTCCGATCTTCGTCTCGAAGCGCGGGATGTTTTTGAGTCATACGATTCAGATTTTGGAACCTATCAGCTGAAACTGGGGAATGGAGCCCGGATTGAAATCGCGCAAGCTGCTATGGATTCAAAAGACCCAAGATCGATTGCCGTGATTGATCTCGCGCCGATGATTAGTCAGTTGATCACGGAATATGGTTCCGAGGGTGGGGATGTGGATCCGTCGGATCTGATCGTCAATGTTGAGAACGATGCCGTAAAATTCAGGGTCATCATCCAGTTTCTCGGCGGGAAGAAGGAGAAAGACGCCATCACTCTTGATCATGTCACCCTGACCCTCCTTGGTGCTATAAAATAGCGTGTAGGGCACAGTTGAGCTCCGACCTCTTCCAGTTTCTATTGATCCCCGCGTAAGGCATTTACGTTGGAGGTCGATTGACGGGCATGCCAAAAATATCATGGGGTGGTATGCGTTGTGCGATGTGTTGCCAGAGACCTATCGCATCACATGGATGTCGAACGTGGGTGCGTTGAAAAAATCAAAAATCATTAATATTTTTTCTATGGAGTGCGTAAAGGCTGTGTCATCAGAAACGCCCTGTTGTCAGTCGAATAAAAATAGTCGTTTTATTCTGTGCGGCTATATCGTGATGGCAATCACGTTAACCGTTTCCATGGTCGCTGGCGCCGTATGGGGTCTGGATCGTGGGGAAGATTGGGACGCATCAACGCGAATGATCACTGCGCGCGAACTGTTGAGTTTCGATGGAAAGGATGGTCGTCCGGCCTATTTTTCCTATCGCGGAAAGGTCTATGATGTGACGCAAAGTCCTTTTTGGAAGGATGGAAAGCATCCCGGTGGCATTACTGCGGGTCAAACGCTGACCACAGAGCAAATGGAGCGCGCGCCGCATGGCGAGGAAGTTCTGGATGTCTTCAAAGTCGTCGGAGTACTCGAGGGTTCGGATGTTTTGTCGCAGAATGGAACGGTTGAGACGACAGTTCCAGGTTTGATCCGCATATTTGGAAAAACATTGACCGCATGGTCCGGTTATCTTTTAGGAATCGTCTTTCTGTTGAATTTTTTTACCTGTTGTGTGATGCCGTGGCGATCGCATACGTTGCCATTTAAGGGAAAGCGTCCGGGAACGGATGCCTGGGATTCGCAAGGATTTTTGCGCCTCACTGCAATCCACGCCCCTATTGCATGGGCGACGATTATTCTGGGAACGCTCCATGGTGTGTTGGGGATTCTGCAGAGTTTTGGGATCTATCTTTAAGCCATGAAAAATAAAAGAGTCGGCTACGGGCCGATCATTGTTTACACCGGCGGCGGGAAGGGAAAAACAACAGCCGCACTCGGACTTTCCTTGCGGGCAGTGGGCTACCAGCATCGGGTGGTCATGATTCAATTCATCAAAGGATCTTGGCACTATGGCGAGCGGGATAGCGCGAAATTCCTTGCACCATATTTTAAGCTCCTGCCGATGGGTAAAGGTTTTGTGGGCATTCTGGACGACAGGCTTCCGCGTTCTGTTCATGTCCGTGTAGCTCAAGAAACGCTTGTAAAGGCACGGAAGTTGATGCTCTCTGGAAAATTGCAAATGCTCATCTGCGATGAAATCAACTACGCATTGCAGATGAAATTGTTGAAATTGAAGGATGTTCTTGCATTCATCGACGCAAAGCCGGATCCGCTAACCCTTGTGCTTACCGGAAACGGGGCGCATGCCCAAGTCGTTAAACGGGCGGATCTTGTAACCGAAATGCGGGAAATTAAGCATCCGTTTCAGCAGGGGATTCCAGCAAAGAAGGGCGTAGACTTCTAGTTTTGACGGGGATTTTGAACCCTTGCAATTTCGGTGTTTTTTTGTTATGATTCGTTTACAACATCCACGTTAAATTGTTGATTTTCATGAAGACCCCAGAACGCATGGAGGAAATCGTGTCCTTGGCAAAACGCCGAGGGTTTATTTTTCCCTCCTCTGAAATTTATGGAGGGTTAAGCTCAACCTACGATTACGGCCCGCTTGGGGTTGAGCTGAAAAACAATATCAAGAAGGCATGGTGGCAGGCGATAGTGCAGGAACGGGAAGATATTGTGGGGTTGGACGCCGCAATTCTCATGCATCCCAAAGTCTGGGAAGCGTCTGGACATGTAGAAAATTTTACCGATCCACTTGTAGAATGCATCAAATGTCATCGTCGGTATCGCTCTGATCAGCTTTCTGCGGCAGACGGCGGGGGAGGGACGTGTCCTGATGACGGTGCAGAAGTGACGAAGCCTCGCGAGTTTAATCTCATGCTCAAAACTCATCTTGGTTCGGCGGAGGATTCCTCTTCGGAAGTTTTTTTACGCCCGGAAACCGCGCAGGGGATCTACGTCAATTTTGAACTCGTGAAAGATGCAATGCGGATGAAAATGCCATTTGGGATTGCGCAGATCGGCAAGGCGTTTCGCAATGAAATCACACCGCGGCATTACACGTTTCGCACGCGAGAATTTGAGCAAATGGAAATGCAGTATTTTGTCCATCCGAGCGATGCGATGGGGCAGTGGAAGAAATGGAAGGAAGCGCGGCTCAAATGGTATGAGCAGATCGGCATTCATTCAGACTCCCTTCGGTTTCATGAGCATGAAAAAGACGACTTGGCGCATTATGCAAAAGCTGCAGTGGACATCGAATTTCATTCTCCGTTTGGCTGGCAGGAACTTGAGGGGATTCACCATCGCGGGGAGTACGATTTAATGCGACACATGGAATATTCCGGAAAAGATTTTCGGGTGCTGGATGACGCTACGCATGAAAAGTATATCCCGAATGTTGTGGAGACGTCTGCGGGCGCGGATCGCCTTGCATTAGTTGCGTTGCTTGATGCCTATGAGGAGATTGAAGGTGGCCGCACCCAAACCACGAAATCCACAAAGGAAAAGGAAGTTGTTTTGCGTTTTCATCCCCGTCTTGCTCCTATAAAAGTTGCGGTTTTTCCGTTGGCAAAAAAGCCGGAAATTCAGAAAATCGCGCGGGAAGTCTTCGTCACGCTTCAAAAAAATTGGATGTCGGCGTATGATGCCGGCGGGAGCGTCGGACGACGCTATCGAAGGCAGGATGAGATCGGAACACCCTTTTGCGTTACCGTGGATTTTGAAAGTGTTGAGAAACAAACCGTGACGGTGCGAGATCGAGACACGATGCAGCAAGATCGCGTGGCGGTCGGTGAGCTTTTGACCTATTTTTCAGAAAAACTTTCATGAAGATTTATACCTCCACTCTTCCCAGTAAAGTGAAGGTGCTTCTTGCACCGCTTCACGAGACGCAAGCCGTGACTATTTTAGTTTTGTTTAAAGTTGGATCGCGGTATGAGCATGCAGGGAATAATGGAACGGCACATTTTGTTGAACATCTCCTTTTTAAGGGGACAATAAACCGGCCAACGACGCTCGATATTACAAAAGAATTGGATCGCATCGGCGCTTCTTTCAATGCGTTCACGTCGAAGGATCATACCGGCTACTATATCAAAGCCAGCGCAGATCATCTTGAGCTCATGATGGATATTCTTTCAGACATGTATTACAATTCCCTGTTTGACCCTAAAGAGATTGACCGCGAGCGACAGGTGATTGTGGAAGAAATCAACATGTATGAGGACAATCCCTTGATGTACGCCGGAGATCTTATTGAGCAACTCATTTATGGAAAGGGAACGCCGCTCGGACAACTTATCAGCGGCCCGCGGTCTGTGATTAAACAGATCAGCCGAGAAAATATTCTAAAATTTAAGAACCAGTTTTATCATACGAATAACGCCGTCGTTGCAATTGCTGGAAACATTCAGAAGGATCGCACGATGAACATGCTCCGCTCGGCATTCAAGGAGCCGCGGATTCGAAAGCGATTTCCCAAGATTAAGAAGTTTAAGGCGACACAACAGACTCCTCGAGTGGGACTAACCTATAAAGCAACGGAGCAAGTTCAGCTCGCGTTAGGATTTTCCGCTTTTCCGCTCGAGCATCGGCTGCTTCCTGCTTTATATGTTTTGTCAACGATTCTTGGCGGAAACATGAGCTCTCGTTTATTCATTCGCATCCGAGAGCGATTAGGTCTCTGTTACATGATCCGGTCATCTGTGACAGCGTACGAGGATGCTGGAAATTTTGTTGTTCAGTGCGGGTGTGATCGGCAGAGGGTTCAACTCGCTTTAAAGGAGATTTTGAATGAACTTCAGAAATTTTCTACCGAGAAGGTGACGGGCGAGGAATGCGCTAATGCAAAAGAGTTTCTTCGGGGTCGGATGACGCTGGAGCTGGAGGATTCAGAGCAAATTGCGGATTTTTTTGGAAAGCAGGCGATCCTCGAGAAAAAAATTCTTCAGCCGGATGAGGTGCTCCGACGAGTCCAGCGGGTTCGTCCGGAGGACATTCAGAAGGTTGCGCGTGATCTCTTTCGTCAATCTCGTTCAAATCTTATCTTAATCGGTCCCGACAAAAAATCCGATCCCTTTCTTCGAATATTGCGTCAGGGATTTGAATCTTAACTGCATTGTTTATGGATAAAGAGCAACCCCGCATGATTAGTATTTCGACGGGCACGATCCTCAAGCTTGTTGGAGTTTTATTGGTGGCCGTGTTTCTCTATGCCATCCGCGACATCCTTTTGATTTTTTTCGTCGCGCTTGTCCTTGCATCTGCCGTGGATCCGTGGATTGATCAAATCCAGCGAGCGGGATTTCCGCGTGCATTAGGAATTTTCATCATCTACTTTTTGGTGATTGGTATTCTTACGTTGGTTTCTATCCTGATTATTCCGCCAATTACGGATCAGGTGAGTGATATTGCTCAAAATTTTCCGACGTATTACGAACGCATCCTTTCCGGAGTTGCCTTTATTCAGCAGTATTCGGATGCAGATAATGTCGCCCAGAATATCCAAAGCAGCTTGGATGCCTTGAGTAAAAGCCTGCTTAGCTTTACGGGTGGTGTTTATGGCGCACTTTCCGGTTTTTTTGGAGCAGTGTTTTATTTCTTGGCGGTCATGGTGCTCACATTTTATCTTACCGTTGAAGAGAAGGGCTTAAAAAGTTTCATTCAATCGGTTATCCCTGCAAAATATCAGCCGTATCTCGCAAAAAAAGCGAATCAGATCCAGGAAAAAATGGGGATGTGGTTGCGCGGACAGCTCATACTCGTTTTGATTATTGGCGCATTGAGTTTTATTGGGCTAACGATCCTGCAGGTCAAATACGCCCTTGTTCTCGCCATGATTGCTGGAATATCAGAGTTGATTCCGTATGTTGGGCCGATTATTGGCGCCATTCCCGCGGTATTCCTCGCTTCTTCACAGTCCCTCTTCAAAGCCGGGCTGGTGATTATCCTCTATGTGGTCATCCAGCAGCTCGAGAATCAAATCATTGTTCCAAAGGTCATGCAGCGGAGCGTGGGACTTAGTCCGCTCGTTATTATCATTGTCATGCTGATCGGCGCTCGTTTGGCGGGCGTTGTGGGATTGTTGCTCGCTGTTCCAACCGCAACGATCGCAACCATTTTTTTGAAAGATTTTTTTGATGGTCGCCGGCAGGAAGATATTGAGCTGGAGAATGAGAAGTAGTAGGGGCGGGTTGGATCGACAAAAAACAAGAGCGGGGGATGCTCTTGAATGACGGAGAGGAGAGCGGTGTGCGGCGCTATGTCAGCGGTCGTTGCCGATGTCGCCGGTTGCGGACGTGGTTCGTTCTCGCCAAGCAGATCTGGCGCAGAAAGCCATCCTTCCTGACCTTCCTCTTGAAACGGCGCAGTGTGACCTCCAGGGGCTCGATGTCCCCGCTACGAGTCAACCTGCGAATGACGACCACGTTGACAGACATGACACCTCCATTTTGCGCGAACCTGATTCCAGGTTAGCGTATCATTCTTTCTTATGTCAAAGTTCTACTTAACGACTCCCATTTACTACATCAATGATCGGCCGCATGTAGGGCATGCTTACACGACGCTGATGGCCGACGTTTTTGCCCGTTATCGCCGTTCCCGCGGAGATGACGTTTTTTTCTTGACTGGAACGGACGAGCACGGTGCGAAGATTGCGGCAAGCGCAGAGGCGCAGCAGATGACCCCGCAAGCCTTTGCGGATCAAAATAGCGCGCTGTTTCAGGAAGTCTGGCACGCTCTAAATATTCAATACGATTTTTTTATTCGCACGACAAGCTCGGAACATCGCGAGTGTGTCAGGGTATTGATGGAAAAGCTAAGGCAGCAAGACGACCTTTATGAGGGAGTATACGAGGGTCTCTACTGTATTGGGTGTGAAAAGTTTTTGACGGAGAAGGAACTTGTGGATGGAAAGTGCCCTGATCACAAAAAGATTCCAGAGCGGATCCAAGAAAAGAATTATTTTTTTCGACTTGGGAAATATCTTCCTCGCGTGAAGGCGGCGATTGACGCTGGCGACATGGAAATCGTTCCGGAGGGGCGGCGAAGCGAAGTTTTATCCCTTTTCGATCAGGGACTTGCGGATTTATCCGTTTCGCGAGAGCACGTTAAATGGGGGATTCCACTACCGTTTGACCCTTCCCAGAGGATTTATGTTTGGGTTGAGGCCTTGCAGAATTATCTTTCCGGCATAGGGTACGGCCGCGATCCTGATCAGTTTGCGCGTTTTTGGCCGGCGGATGTGCATTTTATGGGAAAGGAAATTTTGAAATTCCATGCGATTTTTTGGCCATGCCTTCTTCTCGCCGCAGGCCTAGCTCTGCCGCGCAAGATTTTTGTCCATGGACATTTTACCATCAACGGCGAGAAGATGAGTAAGTCGTTGGGCAATGTCATCAATCCTGTTGATATGATTCCGACGTACGGAGTGGACGGCACACGCTATCTTCTTCTTTCCCAATTTCCCATCCATCAGGACGGAGATCTGCAAGAGGCGCGGTTTGCGGAAAAGTACAATGCCGATCTTGCGAATAATCTCGGAAATCTTATTTCCCGCGTTTCGACGATTATTGACAAAGATCTCTCCGGGCAGGTTAGGCACGGTTCCTCTAACATTGATCGTTCGCTCTACGACGAGTTTATGCTGAATCTCAAATCCTATGAATCGTTGGATTGGGTGATGACGCGAATTGATGATGTGAATAAACTCATTGATACGAATAAGCCGTGGAATCTAGCAAAAGCAGGAAGGGTGGATGATCTTCGGGAGGCCATGTCATTATTTGTCGCGCATATTTTAGACATCAGTATTTTCTTATCTCCGTTTATGCCGGAAACCGCGAAAACAATTTTTGATCATTTTTCTCGCGATCGCATTCAAAAAATTCAGCCGCTCTTTCCCCGAATATGAAACAGCGCATGATCTCGATTGCCCCGACAGTTTTTGAACTTTTTCCTGATGTTCAAATCGGTCTCATTGTCGCCTGGAATCTTAACAACCGCGAGCGTAGCGACGAGCTGACTCGATTGCTCCGCGACGAGGAGATGCATGCGCGAACCCTTTTTTCTGCTGTAAACATCTCCCAGCACCCCGTGATTCAATCCTGGCGGAAGGCGTATACACGTTTTGGGGGATCATCAAGTTATCGAAGTTCGATTGAAGCGTTAGCAAAACGAGCTTTAAAAGGAGATGTCCTTCCGGAGATCAATCCGCTTGTGGATTGCTATAATCTCACCTCGCTCAAATACATGATGCCGGTGGGCGGTGAGGATTTGCAGCACGTTATTGGGGACGTCCAACTTGCATGCGCAGCCGGATCTGAACGATTTACGCCGCTCGGGTCGGATGTGCCGGAATTTCCTTGTAAGGGCGAGGTGGTCTGGGTGGATGAGTCAAAAGAAGTGCTATGCCGTAGATGGAATTGGCGGGAAAGCAACAAAACAAAATTAACGGAATCCACTAAGAAGGCGTTGCTTGTGGTGGAGGGTATTCTTCCTCAAAACGAGCTTGATGTTAAGGAGGCGACTTGCTCGCTCGGGAGCCTTGTCCAGACGTATTGCTCCGCGAAAATCGAACTTTTTTTACTTAATCAGCACGTTCCTTCGATCATTATTAAAGCTTAGATCATGAATATTTTAGATTGGATTATCGTCGGCGTTCTGCTCTTTTATGTCATATCCGGTATTCGCGCTGGGTTTATTTTGAAAGTTGGATCGCTCCTCGGTCTTATTTTGGGGATTATTATTGCCGGAAGAAATTATCAGATCGTCAGCAACTGGTTTGGCGGTTCCCTTTTGTGGGATATCGCGGCATTTATTCTTATCATGATGCTGGTCTCGGTGATTGTGGGATTTATTGCGATGATCGTGAATAAAATCTACAACTTTGCGGCCATTATTCCCGGATTTAAACTTGTCAACAGAATCGGGGGCGCGATTGTTGGACTGCTCGAGGGATGCATTTTTCTCGGGATTATTCTTGTCCTCCTTGTGGGAATTTGGAATCCCGATCAGTCCGCCATTCAAGAGCTCTATCAGGAGTCAAAACTACACACACCCATTGTCAGTATCGGTAAATGGTTTGGAGGACTACTTCCAGATGCGGTGAGACCCTCAAATATGGATTTTAATCGGATTTTGAATTCTGCTGCAACGGACGAGATTCAGAACGAGATTCAGAAGCAGGTTCAAGACCTTCAATAGCTATGTTCATTGACGTCCATAGTCACGTTCAACTTCACGCATTTGCCGAAGACTGGCGAGAGGTTGTGGATCGCAGTCTCTCCGAAGAAGTTCGGATGATCGCGGTTGGAACGCAGTTTGCAACGTCCCGAAGAGCGGTTGAGATCGCGCAGATGCCCGAGTATCGCGGAAAGGTTTTTTCTGCTGTGGGATTTCACCCGACCCATGTGGGGCATCAGGAGTGGGATAAAGCGCGACTGCGAGTGCTTGCACAGGAGCCCACGGTTGTTGCGATCGGAGAGTGCGGGATGGATTACTACCGCGTTGATGCTTCTGGTGACGCATTGGAGCAATTAAAAGAACAACAAAAGCAGGTGTTGCGCGATCATTGGGAGGTTGCTCGGGATCGGAACCTTCCGGTCATTACACACTGCCGCGAAGCTTACGAAGATTTACTCGCGCTCATTCATCAAGATGGGCAGGATGTCCGAGGGGTTATTCACTGTTTTGTCGGTAATTGGGATACGGCACAGCGATTTTTAGATTTTGGGTATATGGTTTCTTTTACGGGCATCATCACCTTTACGGATGACGAACATCTGCTTGAGGTTGTGAGGAATGTCCCCTTAGATCGTTTGATGGTTGAGACGGATGCGCCGTTTTTAGCGCCGGTTCCACAACGAGGCAAGCGGAATGAGCCACGATTTGTTCGTCATGTTGCCGAGAGGGTTGCCGAGCTTAAGGGGATCTCTGTTGAGGAAGTTGCGAAGGCGACTGTGGAAAATTCAAAAAACTTTTTTCATCTTTCATTTTGATGCATTATGAATAGCGCCGTGATTTTTCTTGGAACTGTTTTCTTTTTCGCGTTTGCTTTTCTCTTCTGGTGGATGAGTCGCCGGTTCCAGCAGTTAGAGAAGGGGAGCGAGGCACAGCCGATGTTTTCGATGTTGCATCAAAGCATTCAAGGGATGCAGGAGCGGCTGGATCGAACGCAGGACAGCATCGGCCAGCGGCTGGATCATGCATCGAATATGATTAGTGGCGTTAGTCGCGAGCTTGGCCATGTTCAGGAAATTGGCCGGCAGATGCAGGATTTTCAGCATTTTCTGCGTTCCCCCAAGCTTCGGGGAAATATCGGTGAGCAGGTTCTACGGGATCTATTGGAGCAGACATTTTCTTCCGAGCATATTGCAATGCAACACAAATTTCAGGATGGGCAAATAGTGGATGCGATCATCAAAACAAGCCGAGGGATTATTCCAATTGATTCCAAGTTTCCCTTAGAAAATTTTCAGAAATATGCTGCGACAGACGACGAAGGGGAGCGGGAGTTGCATCGAAAGCAGTTCGTTTCCGATGTCAAAAAACATATTTCCGACATCGGAAAAAAGTACATTTTACCCGCAGAGGGGACGGTGGATTTTGCGGTGATGTATGTGCCGAGCGAAACCATCTATTATGAAATCATCCGACAGGATGTGGATTTGATGAGTTTTGGAACGATGCATCGCGTGTTACCCGTTTCACCGAATAGTTTTTATTATTTTCTCCGGGTAATCATGATGGGGATGGAGGGTGAGCGGATCGAACAGGTCGCGAAAAAAATGATGCAGCTGTTTGGATCGTTGCAAAAAGATGGAGAGCGCTTTGGAGAAGATTTATCCGTTTTACGAACGCACCTGACAAATGCGCGAGGAGCCTTGGATCGTGTTGATACGGACTACGAACGCCTGAACAACAAAATTGATCAGATGAAGTTGCTGAAGTAATGGAGATGAGCTCTAAATTTCCTGAAAGCTGACCACGCCCGCGTCGTTGATTCGCGCGTAGATTTTTTTGATCTGAAGGTCGGGGTGCGTTTCGGCAATGATTTTTTGTGCCGTTGCCATTTCTTGAATATGGCGCGATGCTTCCTCTTGGTTGCCTGCAAACGCCTTTTTTCCGCCGTATGCCCCGCAATCCTCATGGTTCATCAGAAACACCTGGGAAATGTTGTGCAGGGACGCGGAAATGGAAATTTGTTTTAGCAGGAAACTTCGGTCTCGATCAACCTCTGGCGCGACGAGCGATTTACAGGCGCCGGCAATTGCGACATGGTCGTAGTTTTTTGTGAGACCCTGTTCATCCATCCACTGGTCAAGATCGCGGTGAAATCGAAAATCAATGCAGGAGAGCAGGAGTGTGGAACAATGATGACTCATAGGTTTTCTGTTGGGGATGAGGAATGATGGCCGGCGCGGTAACCCTTTGTGCGGTATTTTCGGAGAATTGCGGATCGTGCGGCTTCTCGCTCGAAGGCAAGGGCGGCATCTTCATAATCTTGCGTGTTGAATTTTTCCCTCATGAGCGTCTGTGCTCTTTGAATCGCTTCTTCGACGGTTTTTTCATCGAGCTCTTCCACACGTTCTGCGGAATCTGCAAGGATGGTGACACGGTTTTCTGTCTGGACTTCCAAAAACCCACCATGGACGACCAGAGGAATTTCAGTCGCGCCCTTTTTCATGACCATTTCGCCGGAGACAACGCACGCCATCAGCGGAAGATGATGGGGGAGAATAGTCACCTGTCCCAACATTGTGGTGACGGTGACTTGATCAACCTCATCTTCCAGTTTGACGCCTTCTGGAGTCGTTAGTTTGAAACGAATATTAGCCATGGGATTAAGATGCAGTTACTTCGTCAATGGAACCCTTCATGTAAAAATTATGCTCGGATTTGTCGTCATGTTTGCCGTCGAGAATCTCCTTGAATCCGCGGACAGTTTCGCCGATCGGAACATATTTTCCCGGGGTTCCCGTAAACGTCTCCGCCACAAAGAACGGCTGTGAAAGGAAGCGTTGAATTTTTCGGGCGCGGTTGACCGTGAGTTTATCTTCTTCCGATAATTCCTCCATTCCGAGAATGGCGATGATATCTTGGAGATCGCGGTAGCGCTGGAGGACGCGCTGAACGCCTCGCGCAACGTCATAGTGTTCTTGTCCAACAATTTTTGGGTCAAGAATTGTGGAATTTGAATCCAGGGGATCCACCGCAGGGTAGATGCCCAGTTCTGCAAGCGATCGCGCGAGCACAACCGTGGAATCGAGGTGGGCGAAGGTGGTGGCAGGAGCGGGATCCGTGAGATCGTCCGCTGGGACGTAGACGGCCTGGACGGACGTAATGGATCCTTTTTTTGTGGAAGTAATCCGTTCCTGAAGGTCGCCCATTTCATTAGCCAGCGTTGGTTGATATCCCACAGCGGAAGGAATACGGCCGAGTAACGCCGACACCTCCGATCCCGCTTGCGTGAAGCGAAAGATGTTGTCAATAAAGAGAAGAACATCCTGGCCTTCGTGATCTCGGAAGTATTCTGCGCAAGTTAGCCCGGAGAGGGCAACCCGCAGACGCGCTCCCGGCGGTTCGTTCATTTGGCCGAATACAAGCGTGGTTTTGTCAATGACGCCGGATTCCAGCATTTCATGGTAGAGGTCATTGCCTTCGCGGGTGCGCTCACCGACTCCGCTAAAGACGGATACCCCGCCGTGCTCTGCGGCGATATTTCGAATCAATTCCATAATGACGACAGTTTTTCCGACACCTGCGCCGCCGAATAAACCAATCTTTCCGCCCTTCACAAACGGGCAGATTAAATCCACAACTTTAATGCCGGTTTCAAAAACTTCTGTCTCAGTGGATTGCTCGGAAAACTCTGGCGCCTTGCGATGAATGGGGGATGTTTCGTGTGCGCCGAGCTCACCTTTTCCATCAATGGGTTCTCCAAGAACATTGAACATCCGACCAAGCGTTGCCTTGCCAACGGGCATGGAAATCGGTTTGCGTGCGTCGGTGGCTTTCATTCCCCGTGCTAATCCGTCCGTGGAACTCATCGCGACCGCGCGGATCATGTTTCCGCCAAGGTGCTGTTGCACTTCCAGGACGAGCCGCTCGTCGCCTGACCGCGCCACAATTAAACTGTCATGAATTTTTGGAAGTTCCTCTGCGAACTCCACATCCACGACCGGACCCATGACCTGGGTGATAATGCCATGATTTTCCATAGTTATTCGAGTGCCGCTCGACCGGCAGCGATCTCCGCGATCTCTTGCGTGATTGCCGCTTGCCGAACTTGATTATACGTTAAAGTAAGTTCATTGATCATATCTTGTGCGTTGTTGGTTGCGTTGCGCATCGTCATCATGCGAGAAGAATGTTCGGATGCCGAGGATTCCAGAAGGAGTTGAAAGAGTTCGACTTCGAGCAGCCGCGGAAGAAGAAGTTCTAGGACGGTTTCACGACTCGGCTCAAAGAGAAATTCTTGAAAGGATTCACCGTTTGCATATGCAGTAGCGGCGTTTCTGTCCGTCTGAAACTCGATCGGATCCAGACCGATTGGGAACATCCGCCTCACCCGCGCAACTTGACGCAAAGCGGATCGGAAATCGGTATAGCCAATAAATACTTCATCAATTTCCTTTTTCGTGTAACGCTGGATCAGCTTGGCAATGAGTCCACGGACTCCGACAATATCGGGTTGATCATTCCACTTTTCGTATGCCTCTGTCAGCGTTTTATTTAATCGCAGGAGCTGGATTGTTCCCTTTTTTCCTACCGCAATAATTTCAACTTCAGTGCCTTGCGATTCGCGTTCCGTAATCGCTTGTGTGAAGGCTCGGATGACGGAGGTGTTGAAACCCCCGCACAATCCACGGTCGCTGGTGATGATGATGCCGACCGATCGCCGGGGTTGCCGGACGGAAAGCAGGGGATGCTGTTGTGAACTGTCATGGCTTCGTAATTCTCGAACAATGTTCCAGATCGTATGCGAGTATGCGCGTGAGGAAATCGCGCGCTCCACCGCGTGCCGCATTTTTGTTGCCGAAACCGCCTCCATGGCGCGGGTCATCTGACGCGTGTTTTTGGTAGATTTGATCCGCCGTTTAAGATCGTGAAGGCCGTCCATGGGTTATGCGATGAGAGTTTTTTTGAATGAGGCTATTGCGGCAGCGAGATCCTTTTCCACCTGTTCGTCCCATGTTCCCTTGGCAATGTGTCCGAGGAGCTTGGCGAAGTTCGTATGGGCGAAGGATCGGAGTTGTTCTGAAACGGTTTGAATGGATTCAGTAGGTTGGTCGTCAAAATGTCCCTGCGTTGCGGCAAAGATCATGAGGACTTGGTCTTCGACAGGGATGGGCGCGTACTGTCCTTGTTTTAAGATTTCCGTGAGCCGCTTTCCTCGTTCCAGTTGGTTTTTTGTCGTATCGTCCAGATCTGAACCAAACTGCGAAAAGGCGGCAAGTTCACGGTATTGCGCAAGATCCAGACGCAGTTTTCCGGAAACCTTTTTCATGGGTTTTATTTGCGCGTTCGATCCGACACGGGAGACTGAAAGGCCGACATTTAACGCCGGCCGAATGCCTTGATAGAAAAGTTCGGATTCCAAATAAATTTGCCCGTCGGTGATGGAGATAACATTGGTGGGAATATACGCGGAGACGTCGCCCGCCTGGGTTTCAATAATCGGAAGCGCGGTAATGGATCCGCCTCCAAAGTCTTTATTCAATTTTGCGGAACGCTCAAGGAGACGGGAGTGCGCATAGAAGACATCCCCCGGGTAGGCCTCGCGTCCTGGTGGGCGGCGAAGAATGAGAGAAATATTTCGGTACGCCCAAGCATGTTTTGAAAGATCGTCGTATACGATAAGGACATCCTTTCCTTTGTTCATAAAGTACTCCGCCATAGCACATCCTGCGTAGGGTGCGATGTATTGAAGTGCGGCAGGGTCGGATGCGGCGGAAACAACCACGGTGGTGTATTCCATTGCGCCGCGAGCTCGAAGTTCAGCAACGATTCGGGCGGTTTTTGAGGATTTTTGGCCGATGGCAACATAAATACACAAAAGATCCTTGCCTTTTTGATTGATGATGGTATCAATGGCGATGGCAGTTTTTCCCGTCTGGCGATCACCGATGATGAGTTCACGCTGACCTCGGCCAATCGGGATCATCGCATCAATCGCGGTGATGCCTGTTTGAACCGGTGTGTTGACAGATTGCCGCGTAATAACGCCCGGGGCAACTTTTTCCACAGGAAGCGTTTCATTCGTCTGAATTTCTCCTTGTTCATCAAGCGGTTGACCGAGCGGATTGACAACTCGGCCGATGATCTTGTCGCCGACAGGCACTTCCAGAATGCGGCCAGTGCGTTTCACGATATCCCCTTCCGCAATGAGCCGATCTTCCCCAAAAACCATGACTCCAACATTGTCTTGCTCGAGATTGAGCACAACCCCCGCGCCGCCTTTTTCAAATTCCACCATCTCCATGGAGGAAACGTGGGTGAGGCCGGATGCTCGAACAACCCCATCGGAAACTTCCAAAACCGTTCCGACTTCCTTCGCGGTTGGTGAAAATTCGAATGCGCTAATTTCTTGACGAAGGAGATCAATAAGATGTTCTTTGGTTGAGGATGGCATAGGGATTAAAGAGGAGTTAGTCGGGTCTGGAGTTGGGTTAACGCTTGAGAAAGAGAAGCATCCAAGAGCGTGTCTTGAACTTGGAATGTTGCCCCGCCGATAAGATGCGGTTTTACGCGCGTTCGCAGCACGACCGTGCAGTTCATGGCGTTTTCTAGTTTCAGACGCAGAGATTCCAGTGTTTCCTTTGGAAGTAGCGCGGTAGTGGTGAGTTGAATAACGGCGCGTTCACCATCATTCAATTCCATTTGCTCGAGTGCGCGCAGGATAGCTGGAATCCAGCGCCGGTGGTGGTTGCGGGTGATGAGTCTGGCAATGCCACGAATCCGCTGATCCCGCTGGGCGAAGTCAGAAATTTTGCCCGTTTCCCTGAGCAGTATGGCGTAGTGGCGGGGTTGGACGCGTAAAAACCTCATGAGCGTGCCGTGGGTTTTAGGTGTGGGATGGCATCCGAGATGAGTTCGCCGTCCTTCGCTGGCGTGATTTTTTCCTTGAGGAGCTTTTCCGTCGCCTGCACCACAAGCGCGGCCATTTCTTTTTGGACGTTTTTCAGAAGCGCGGCTTTTGCGTCGGCCAGCTCTGTTTCCGTTTTTTCCTTGAGCGAGGCCATGGCGCGTGTTGTCTGATCCATAAGCTCCTTTTGCCGTCGCTGACCCTCTCCAGCCGCTTTTTCAATCATTGCACTGGCCTCCCGCTGTGCATCGAGAAGGATACGATCCTTTTCCTTGGTCGTTTCTCCAAGTTGCTGATGAATTTTTTCTGCGTTTTTCAGGCTTGTCTCGATTGTTCTCGTGCGATCGTGGAGAATTTTCAGGATCGGCTTATAGGCGAAGCGGTAAAGGACTACAAGAACGATCAGGAAATTGACGGCCTGCGCAAGAAGAACAGAAAAATTAATCCCAAATTTATCGAGCAGTTCCATGTTAGACAAATTTGATGACGAGCGCGATGACGAGCGCGTAAATTGCGACCGCCTCCGCAAACGCGACACCGATAATCATCGGAGCCTGAATTTTACTGGCGGATTCCGGATTTCGGCCGATGGATTCCATGGCCTTCGTGACGATTTTTCCAATCGCCAGCGCCGGAAAAAAACCGCCGATGGCGATGGCTGCTGCTGCAGCAATGTTCTTAATTGCGTCTGCTTCCATAATGTGGAGAGACTTAAGGTTTAGTGATGGCTTTCGGTCGCCATCGTTAAAAAGACTAAGGTAAGGATTGCAAAGACAAGTGCTTGAATGAATCCGACAAACAATTCCAGAAAATAGAATGGAACCGGCGCAACAAAGGATACGAGGGTTCCCATGACAACAAGAAGGACTTCTCCCGCAAAGATATTTCCGAATAGCCGGAAGGAAAAAGAGACGATTTTTGAAACCTCGCCAAAAACTTCCAGAATCCCGACCGCAAACATGATGGGGTTCTTCACGAGCAGCTTGAAGTTTACAAATTTGCCAATATGCCGCCAAAATCCAAGAGTGATGATTCCAAAAATGTGCGTGCCGAGTACCGATATCAGCGCCAGGGCAAGGGTGGTATTTAAGTCACTGTTTGCAGACCGGAAAAGCGGAATGAGAACCCGTTCGCCTTCGTGAATTTCGTAGAAACCAATCGAACCAACGCCGGGAAGGAGGCCGAGGTAGTTCGATACCATGATAAAGAGGAAGAGCGTTGCGATGAGCGGTAAGAATCTTTTTGCGCGTTTTTCGTCGCCGGTGACGCTTTGAATGAACTTGAGGAGCGATTCCACAATAAACTCAAGAACATTTTGAAATCCGAGCGGGATTTTCGAAAAACCGCGGAGGGACAGGCCGATCGCGCTACCAGAAATAAGCAATGTTGCCAAAAAACCATTTACCAGACTGTTGGTGATTGTCAGCGGCCCGAGACGAGCGATGGGTTCAGCGGCGAGCGAAATATCCATAACTTATGAGTGCGATGGCGGTCTTGTTGTCTTGTTGTCTTCCTCGCTTGATAATAGGGATAAAATATTTTTTGTGATGAGAATACTGGACAGAACAATGGATAGGAGGATACCGCCAAGGAGAAGCCATGGGGCGGTTTTGAATCGCGAATCGAGGGCGCGGCCGGCAATCGCCAAAATAATCAGGGGAGCTGCAATTTGAAAGCCTAAATTTCCAACCAGGCCAAGGCTCTTAAAAAGCACGCCTTGGCTATTATTGACGCGTTTTTCGTCCATTTTCAATGGTTCAAGATTGAAAGGCATTATATCGCGACTGATGAAAAATGTCAACAAAAAATCGCATGTGTCAATCCAAAGTGATAATGTCACCCCATAGCAAAGTAGAAATGTCACCCCTGTGGTACGGTGTTTGGTTACCCATTAACCATGCATGGTATGACATGATCGCTATGTCGAAAAAAGAGAGTTAATAGATAAAATGGTGGGGCTAAAAATACCGTTTTGCGGCATACTGCAGTCTCCTATTATAAATAGGCTTGTTTGATGTAGACCGACCGCTATCAATCCATTGCGAAAAAGGAGAAAAGGAGCCGGAAAAATTCCTTCCTCCAGAACCAGTGGGAGAAAATACCGTCAGGACAATTCGTGGTATGGTGAAGATGAGAAAGGTGCAAGGCAAGTCCTGTCCGCATGGCGCAAAATCTGGTAAACTAGGCCAATGGAGCAACAAGCCACCCTCAATCCAGAGCAAAAAACCGCGGTCATGCACGGGGAAGGCCCGCTTTTGATTGTCGCAGGCGCTGGAACTGGGAAAACTACCGTGATCGCCGAGCGGATGGCGTGGCTGATCACCGAGAAAAAGGTGCCCTCTGACGCGGTTTTAACCTTGACTTTTACGGATAAAGCCGCAGGCGAGTTGGAAGAGCGCGTGGATCGCCTCCTTCCATTGGGATTTTCCGATCTTTGGGTTTCCACCTTTCATGCCTTTTGTGAGCGGATTTTACGGGAACACGCCATGGAGATCGGACTCTCGCCGCGATTCAAGTTGGTCAATGACATCGAGCAGTGGCTTCTTTTGCGTCAGCATCTCGGCGAATTGGAATTGGATTATTATCGTCCGCGGGGGAACCCGACGCAATTCCTGCGTGCGCTCATTCAGCATTTTAGCCGAGCAAAAGATGAAGATGTGACGCCAGAGCGGTATCAGGCCTATGCGCAAGATTGTGCGCTCAATTTGGATCAGACGGAATTTCTTGGAGGAATCGTACCCGAGAGCCCGGAACATCAGGAGGAGCTCACAGACACCCAGCGCGTTCAGGAGCTTGCTCGGGCATACGCGACCTACCAGCGCGTTCTGCTCGACCATGAATCTCTGGACTTCGGAGACCTGTTGATGTATACGCTAAAACTTTTTCGAGAGCGTCCGGCAATTTTGTCGCGGTATCAAAAACAGTTTCAATATAGTTTGGTGGATGAATTTCAGGATACGAATATCGCGCAGTATGATTTAGTGAAACTTCTTGCGGGAGAGCGGAGAAATTTGGCGGTGTGCGGAGACGATGATCAGTCCATTTATAAATTTCGCGGGGCGTCCATCAGCAATATTCTGGAATTTAAAAAGGACTTTCCGGATTCTGTTGAAGTTGTTTTAACTCGGAACTATCGCTCTAAGCAGAAAATTCTCGACCTCGCCTATCGCTTTATCCAACTCAATAACCCTAACCGGCTGGAGGCGCAACTCAATGGAGCGATTACGCGTCCAAATTTGAAAATTCGGATCACAAAACAGCTTTTTGCGGAGAGGGGGAAAAATGGAAAAATTGAACACTTTCATTACTCAACCCATGAAGAGGAGGCTTGGGGGGTTGTTGGAATGATTGACGCCATGAAGCGTGCCGAGCCGGATCGTTCATGGAACGATTTCGCGATCCTCGTTCGTGCGAATGATCATGCGGATCTGTTTACGCAGGCGCTCGAGCGTGCGCAGATTCCGTTTCAGTTCATGGCAAGTAAGGGATTGTTTCGGCAGCCCGATATTTTGGACGTTCTTTCGTACTTAAGACTCCTCGATAATTATCATGAATCCCGCGCGCTGTTTCGTGTTCTGCAATTGCCGGTTTTTGGCATCAGTTCGTACGATGTGGTGAATCTTTTAAACACCGCGGCTCGAAAAAGTTTATCGCTTTTTGAAGTCCTTCATATTGCGCGAACCATTCCAAGAAAGATCAGTCCGAAGGGGCTAGATGGAATAGATCGATTGTTGCAGCTCCTTGAGCGCCATGCCGTCTTAGCTCGATCGAAACCTGCGGGACTTGTGATTTATACGTTTCTGAAGGATGTTGGACTTCTGTCGCAGATCGCATCGGAATCCGAGGGAGAGGCACAGCGACGTGCAAACATCCTTAATCAGTTCATGAAAACCGTTGAGACGTTTGAGCGGGGAACCCGAGATCCTTCTGTTAGAAATTTTGTGGGTCAGATGGATTTGGCACAGGAGGCAGGGGATGAGGGAACCATTAAACCAGACTGGGATGAGGGTCCACAGAGCGTGAGGGTGATGACTGTGCACGCGGCAAAAGGATTGGAATTCCCATTGGTTTTCTTGGTTAATCTTGTTGATCAGCGGTTCCCGACGCGAGAACGGCGGGATGCGATTGAGCTTCCCGAGGCGCTGGTTCGGGAAATTCTCCCGGATGGCGACGTCCATCTTCAAGAGGAGCGGCGGCTTTTTTATGTCGCCATTACCCGCGCGCGAGATCACTTGATTTTAACTTCTGCGGCCGACTATGGCGGCGCTCGTAAAAAGAAGCTTTCTCGTTTCTTGATCGAAGCTGGACTCGCCACGGATCCGCATCAAGAGGGGATTGCTCGGGGTGAGAAAAACAACGAGGTTGATGAGCCTAGGCAATCTCCGGTGGAGGCGCAACCCGTGATCGAAATTCCGAAGATTTTTAGTTATACTCAACTTCGTGTTTTTGAAACGTGTCCGTACCAGTATCGGTTTACTCACCTCCTCAAAATTCGTGTCCCGGGGCGGTTTACGTTCAGCTATGGGAAGACCATGCATGCCACATTGCAAAAGTTTTTTCAACGGATTAAAGAACAAAGGGATCATTCCCAAATTTCTCTTTTCGATGCAAAAAAATTCGGAGCGCAAGACCGCATTCCATCGCTCGAGGACTTGCTTGAAATCTACGAAGAATGTTGGCAGGATGATTGGTATCAGGATAGGAAGCAAAAGGAGGAGTATCGAAAGCGTGGCAGAGAGACTCTTAAGGAGTTTTATGAAAAGCATCAGGGGGTATTTCCAACGCCGCTTTTTTTGGAGAAATCGTTTACGATTTCCATTGACGGCGTTCGAGTTCGAGGTGCGATTGACCGTATAGACCCGATCACTAAAAGTGATCAGCACGGCGTTCGAATTATTGATTATAAGACAGGAAAGGTTCCAAAATCCGAGACAGATTTAACGCTCGATCAGCTCCTCTTATACGCGATTGCGAGCCGCGAGATTCTTGGTTCGGAGCCTCTCATGCTCACTTTTTATTATCTCGATGAAAATCGTCCGTTTGATTTTGATGTGGATGAGAAGAAAATTACCCGGCTTCGTGAGAAGATTAAAAGCCTTGTCGAGCAGATTTCGAAAAGTGATTTTCGGGCAACACCAGGTTACCATTGCCGTTCATGTGATTACTATGAGATCTGCCCATTTCGAAAAGCAAAGTGATATCTTTGCTGTCATCCCGGAATGGTCTCTGACCGAGACTTCACAGCCTTCGACTTTTGTGCTAGAATACACTCGAAAATGAACGTAAAATAACTTTGATTTTTAGTCGGTTTTCATGTCGGTTCAGCGATACCTCTTAACCTTAGGTGGAGCCACAATTGTCTGTTTTCTTGCTTGGGGGATGGTTCTTTTTCGCATTGATCCGGAGACAAGCGGTTTTATTGGTCACTTTTCGTTTTATGCCAGTCTTTTTTTGGCTCTTGGTGGGCTCGCGACCCTCTTGGGATTCAGTACGCGGTATCTTTTTTTCGGAAAGGAAACACCGTTTCGCATCATTACAATTTCCATGCGGCAGGCGCTCTGGATCACACTATTTATCATTATTAGCCTCCTCCTCCTTTCGCAGGAGCTCTTTGTTTGGTGGAGTGTCATTCTGCTCGTCATGGGGTTAGGTCTTTTAGAATATTTTTTTCTCACGCAGTCACAAAAATTTCATGATCGAAAAGCTGGAACAAATTAAAAACGAGGCGCTTGGCGTGATTCAGGAGATCAAGTCGGATCGCGACTTTGAGCATGCTTACAATAAATATTTGGGTCGGAAAGGACTTCTACCCCAGCTTCTACGAGAGATTAAGAATCTTTCTGTGGAAGAGAAAAAAACCATTGGTCGCCACGGGAACGGCGTGCGCGCGGAATTAGAGCAGGCATTTCATGGGGTGAAGCAGTTTCTTGGGGGGGCGCTTGACGCCACGGAGGGCTCAAATTTTGATCCAACCCAGCCCGGAAAACAGCCGGCGATCGGCCACCTCCATCCGATCAGCCAGATGCTTACCCGTATTGAGGACGTTTTTTCCGCAATGAATTTTCAACTCATTGGCGGGCCGGACATTGAAACCGACTATTATAATTTTCAGGCTCTGAATATGCCGCCGGAGCATCCCGCGCGGGACATGCAGGATACGTTTTATCTCGTGCATCAGCTGCAGGGAAAAAATCGTTTGCTTTTGCGCACGCAAACATCAAGCGGTCAGGCGCGATTTATGGAAAAGCATCAGCCGCCGATTCGCGTCATTATTTCCGGCGCATGTTTTCGCAGGGATGATGATTTGACGCACACACCGATGTTTCACCAATTTGAGGGACTGGTGATTGACCGCGGCATTACCATGGCGCACCTGAAGAGCGTTTTGAAAACGGGCATCAGCGAACTGCTTGAGCAGGATGTTGATATTCGATTTCGGATTTCTTACTTTCCGTTTGTTGAACCTGGCGCCGAGTACGATGTGACCTGCACGATTTGCGGCGGAAAGGGATGTCGAACTTGCAAACAGACGGGTTGGGTGGAGATGGGGGGGTGCGGCATGGTTCATCCAGCGGTGTTGAAGAACGTGGGGTATGATCCCGTCGCTGTCCAGGGGTTCGCGTGGGGTTTTGGCGTGGAGCGGGTGTTTATGATGAAGCATCGGATTCCATCAATTCGACTTTTTTATGAAAATGATCTTCGTTTTCTTCAACAGTTTTGACGCGCTATGATTTTTTCGCTTGAATGGCTTAAAGACGATGTGGATCTTCCGTGGCAGCCAGAACGGCTGGCGCGAGAATTGACGTTGCGATCACTGGAGGTCGGACGCGCAGTCGTTCGAGGAGAGGGGATTTCAGGAATTGTTGTTGGAAAGATCGTGAGCGTTTCCCTGCACCCTCATGCGGATCGGCTGAAAATCGTGATGGTGGATGTTGGGAGACCAAAACCGATCCAGATTGTTTGCGGTGGAGTAAACATGACAACAGAATCCATCGGCTGGAACATTGTTGTTGCTCTTGAAGGAGCGATGTTAAATGGATTGGAGATAAAAAAAACAACCCTCCGCGGCGTGGAATCGCAGGGGATGATTTGCTCTGCGGAGGAACTTGGTTTGCCCAAGGAAGTGGAGCATGGGATCATAAGACTCGGTCCGAATCTCAAGCCGGGTGCTGACGCCCGAAGGCTTTTAGGGTTCGGCGACTGTTTATTTGATGTGGATATTTTGGCGAACCGCGGGGATTGCATGAGTCACGAGGGATTGGCTCGGGAAATTGCCGCCATCAGCCGCACAAAACTTCATGGGAAGTCTTCAAAACTTCCTAAGGTAAAAAAACATCCGGCGTTGCCGATTTCCGTTCACCTTAAAGATAAAGCGATTTGTCCGCGATATTCCGCGTTGATCCTTTCTGGCGTGACGATTCAGGATTCACCGCAATGGCTGAAGAATCGGCTCCAGGCCTGTGGCATTCGACCGATCAGCCACATCGTAGACCTGACGAATTATCTCATGCTGGACACCGGTCAACCCCTTCATGCATTTGATGCATCAAAAATTTCTGGAAATCAGATGACTGTTCGAGCTTCTCGCGAGCACGAGGTGGTGACGACACTCGATGGCGTGGAGCGCAAACTCCCGAAGGGCACGGCGATTATCGAGGACGATGAAAAACTGATTGATCTTGCGGGCATTATGGGCGGAGAAAATTCAGCGATTGATTCGCAGACGTCGCGCGTTGTTCTTCAGGCGGCGGTATTTGATCCCGAAGTTATTCGCCTGACATCCCGCGCGCTCGGGCATCGCACAGAGGCGGTTGCTCGATATGAAAAGGGTGTGGATCGGACACAGACGTTGCGCGTATTGGCGAAAGCGTACGATCTTCTTCGGGAAATGGATCATGGGATTGTTTTGGAAGATGTGCTCGACGCAGGGCAAGCCACAGAGGAGCCGTTTGTGATTTCGTGGGATCCAAAATGTGTGGAGCGGATTTCTGGCATGCCGATTTCTGAAAAGGAGATTCGATCTTCTTTGACCGCGCTGGGATGCCGTATCGAAGAAAAAAAAGTTCTTTGGAATGTCACGGTGCCGTCGTGGCGAGCGGATTTGAGAATTGCCGAGGATCTCGCTGAAGAAGTTATCCGGCTGGTGGGCTATGACAAAATTCCCGAGAGCTCAATGCCTTCAATCCTTCAGCCGCCATCTTTTAATCCCGCGGTAAGAGATTTGCGGAAAGTTCGTTCTCTTGCGGCAAGTGCGGGATATGCGGAGGTAAAGCATTTTTCGTTTGCGAGCGAAGATGTTGTCCGCCGGATGGAAATCCCATTCGAGCATCATGTAGAGATCGCCAATCCACTCTCGGCCGAGCATCGGTTTTTGCGGCGCGAGCTCCTTTCGAGTATTCTTCAGGGTGTGCAGACAAACGTCCGTCGGCAGCAGCCCCTCCGACTTTTTGAAGTGGGAACCGTTTACTATCCGTCTGTTGCAACCGTTCCACAGGAAGAGCGGCAGCTTGCAGTGGTCATGACCGATGCGGCACGGACATCGAATCGGGTATTATTTGACGATGTGAGTGGGTTGATTGCATGTGTTGGAGATCGCCTCGGTCGGCCAGTGGCGATGAAGGCCGAGCGACGGCTGGATGATCCCATGCTCGCTGTACGCGACCATTTTCATCCACGCCATTATGCGCAGTTTTTTCGCGGCGACGTATTCATCGGCTTTATTGGTCAACTTCAGGACGCGCGAGCAAAGGCTTGGAATGCGGAAGGCGGCGTCGTGGTTGCGGAAGTGAATCTTGACCGTTGGTTGGCGATCAAGCCTGCGCCAGACGTTTTTCAAGATTTTTCCAGTTTCCCGCCGGTGAAGTTGGATGTTGCATTGGTCGTGAGCGGGGAGATGACGGTCGAGGCGTTGGAGCAGGCGATGCGAGACGCCGGAGGCGAGATCCTCCGCCGCATTGAATTTTTTGACGTTTACCGCGGAGATCAGTTGCCGGTAGGGAAAAAGAGCCTAGCATTTCATTTGACCTATCAATCATTTGACCGTACTCTCACATTGGAGGACGCAGGGAAGCAGCATCGCCGCCTGCTCGATCGCCTAGATCGTGATTTTGGAGCTCGGCTTCGATAATCATTTAAGTATTATTGAAAACATCTATGTACGAAATTAAACACATTGATCCAATGTCGTTCGGAAAGATTCAAGCGATGATCATGGGCGTGGCCTATTTGATCGGCGGGATTCTTTTTGGTCTGGGAGGGATGATGATGGACACGGGAGTAGTCGGCACGTGGGTGATTTTTGCGGCCATGGCGGCAGGCGCAGTGATTGGCGCGATTCTCGGATTCTTTATCGGTGTTGTCGGCGCAGGCATTTACAATATTGCCGTCCGTTGGATTGGAGGCATAAAACTGGAAATTGTCCAACATTCCGATCAGCCGAAGACCTCTCACTCTTAATGCATGTTGTGATTTTATGCCAAAGTCAGGTTTAGCGCCGAAAAAAGGCGCTTCGGAATATGGCGCAAAGCAGATTACTGTTTTAGAGGGGTTAGATCCGGTTCGTAAACGGCCGGGGATGTATATTGGAAATACAGCAGAAGCGGGTTTGCATCATCTGATTTGGGAGGTGGTGGATAACTCCATTGACGAGGCGATGGCGGGACATTGCACGGTGATTCGTGTTACATTGCTTCCGGATCGGAAGATCTCTGTGGAGGACAACGGCCGGGGGATTCCGGTCGAAAAACATCACGTCACCAAAAAATCCGCTCTAGAAACCGTCCTGACCACGTTGCACGCTGGTGGAAAATTTGGAGACGGAGGATATAAAGTTTCAGGCGGACTTCATGGCGTCGGAGTTTCGGTTGTGAATGCGTTGTCCACATGGCTTCGCGCGGAAGTGAAACGCGAGGGGAATCTTTGGGTGCAGGAATATAAGCGCGGAAAGCCGACATCAAAAGTTCGGCCGGTGAAGTCAGCGAAGGGAACCGGAACTACAATTATTTTTCAGCCGGATTCAACCATTTTCACCACATTGGAGTATAAGTGGGAGATCATTTTGCAGCACCTTCGTCAACAGGCGTATCTGACAAAAGGCGTTCGGATTGAGATCGTGGACAGCCGCGCCACAGATGTTCGATCTCATACGTTTTATTTTGAAGGCGGGATCGCGTCATTTGTTCGGCATCTCAACTACAATAAAGAACCTAAACAAGAAAAGGTGTTTTATGTGGATAAGGAAGTGAATCAAGTCACTGTTGAAGTCGCGCTTCAGTATACCGGAGAATACACAGATACGGTTTTTAGTTTTGCAAACAACATGCATACGGTGGAGGGTGGAATGCACGAGGTGGGATTCAAAACCGCCCTTACCCGGACGTTGAATAATTATGCTCGAAAAAGCGGGTTTCTAAAGGAAAAGGATGGGAATCTCACCGGAGATGATGTTCGAGAAGGGCTCACGACGGTCATCAGCGTCAAGCTCCGAGAACCGCAGTTTGAGGGTCAGACAAAGGCCAAACTCGGGAATGATGAAGTGCGGCCGATCGTCGAGACGGTGTTTGGAGATTACTTTGCCGCTTTCTTGGAAGAGAATCCGAGGGATGCCAAGGAAATCATTGGTAAGACCCTTCTTGCGGCGCAGGCGCGGATTGCGGCTCGGGCGGCACGAGACAGCGTTTTACGAAAAGGCGCGTTGGACGGGCTGACGCTTCCGGGAAAGCTTTCGGATTGCTCATCTCGGCAGGCCGATCGTTGCGAGCTATTTCTTGTTGAGGGTGATTCTGCAGGCGGATCGGCGAAACAAGGACGGAGTCGGGATTTCCAAGCCATTCTTCCGCTTCGAGGAAAAATTCTCAATGTGGAAAAGGCGCGATTGGATCGCATGCTTTCCAATAATGAAATTAAGTCGCTGGTGGTGGCATTGGGAACTAATGTCGGCGAAATGTTTGACATTTCTAAATTGCGTTACGGAAAAGTTGTTATTATGACCGATGCAGATGTGGATGGCGCGCATATTCGAACGCTTCTCTTGACGTTGTTTTACCGAAATTTTTTGGAGCTCATTCGGAACGGCAACATCTACATTGCCCAGCCTCCGTTATATCAAATCAAAAAGCAAAAGCAGGTCGTGTATGCGTATACGGAGGAACAGAAACAGGCCGTCCTTCGGCAGTTTGGCGTCTCCTCGAAGAGCGATTCATCGGCTCCTGTAAAAGAGGAGGAGGGTGAGAGCACGGAGTCCGTAGGAGATCGCGGAGTGGGGGAACGGATTGCTGGAATTACCATTCAGCGATATAAGGGGTTGGGGGAAATGAATCCGGAACAGCTTTGGGAGACCACCATGAATCCGGAAACGCGGACGATGTATCGGGTCACCATTGAGGATGCCGAGCGTGCAGATGAGGTCTTTGATATTTTGATGGGTTCAGAGGTTGCTCCACGGAAGCGATTCATTCAAACTCGTGCGAAACAAGTGCAGAACCTGGATATATAGAGGGTGTCTCAAATGCGCCGTTGCAATCATTTTGCGCTTAAGCGTTGATACGATCTTTCATTGTGCTTAAAGATAAAATATAGCGGAGTCTTCATGTGGGGCAGGAGCGCAGATATTAGTGTTTAGGGTTAGCCAAAAATCAAGCTCTTGATTTTTTTCAGGATTCGGGTATAATAGCTTTGATCAATTCATTGCGGACCCGAAAGGGTCTGCTTTAAAAACCAAATATGTTTAAGCCAATCGTCGAATATTTTCGTGGAGCTCTGGAAGAATTGAAGAAAGTGACGTGGCCAGCACGTTCGCAGGTCGTTCGAGATACGTTGTTGGTTATTATCGCGTCTGCGGTTACCGCTGTTTTCCTCGGTACTTTGGACTTCGGTCTGCAGTCACTTTTGAAGGAAGCTACGCAACTCGACCGGTCTGGCGTCGAAACAGCAACGCCGGTGGATTCAACAAGCTCCACAGCAACGCCTCAAGAATAATTTTGATCCTATGCCGAAGCAAACATCCCAATACGGCCGACGGTGGTATGTCATCCATACCTATTCCGGCTATGAAGAAAATGTAGCGCGAAATCTCCGCCAGCGCATTGAGTCCATGGATATGGAGGACAAAATTTTTGACGTCATGGTTCCAACCGAGAAAAAGATTAAAATTAGAAACGGGAAGCGGAGGATCGTCACAGAGAAAATTTTTCCCGGATATGTGATTGTGGAAATGATTGTGACGGACGACTCCTGGTATGTTGTGCGGAATACACCCAATGTTACGGGGTTTATTGGAACGGGAACAATACCAACGCCAATTTCCGAGCAGGAGATGTCTTCGCTTCAGAAACGGATGGGCGTTGAAGAGCCGAAGTACAAGATTGAGGTTGTGAAGGGCGATCCGGTTCGCATCACCGATGGGCCATTTAAAGAAATGGAAGGCAAAGTACACACCGTGGATGAGACGCGTGGAAAAGTGAAAGTTCTGGTCTCGATGTTCGGCCGCGAAACGCCCGTTGAACTTGATTCCTTACAAATTAAAAAACTTTAATCCCTATGGCAGGCAAAGCAATTAAGACCGTCATTAAACTTCAGATCCCTGGCGGAAAAGCCAATCCCGCACCGCCGATCGGACCCGCGCTCGGTCAGCACGGGTTAAACATCCAAGAGTTTTGTACACGCTTTAATGAGGCGACAAAGGATAAGATGGGAGATGTCACTCCAGTTGAAATTACGGTTTTTGTCGATCGCACTTATAAATTCATTCTCAAAACCCCTCCAGCCGCAGAATTGTTAAAGAAGGCTGCAAAAATTGAAAAAGGCGCGGGAAACCCGTTGACGACAAAAGTTGGAACGGTCACCAAACAGCAGATCCGCGAGATTGCCGAAATTAAACTCTCTGATCTCAACACAACGGATGTTGAGGCGGCAATGCGGACAATTGAGGGGACGGCGCGGCAGATGGGGCTGACGGTCAAAGAGTAGAGATTATTTCCAATTAATTTTTTAAGTGGGAGCGCAGGGGTTTCCCTGTGCGTTGGAACCACAACAACAAGTCCTATGGGAAAGCATTCGAAACGATACCGCGCTTTGAAGGAAAAGATTGAAGCCGGGAAACAGTACCCTCTTGCGGAAGCGATTGCGCTCGCAAAAGAAACAAGTGGCGTCAAGTTTGATGCCGGAGTAGAAATTCATCTCAAACTGGGTGTGGATGTGCAGAAATCTGATCAAACCGTCCGCGGGACAGCGGAATTTCCTCATGAATTGGGAAAAAAGGTTCGGATCATAGCCTTCGTCACTCCAGCAAAAACGCAGGAGGCGCGCGATGCGGGCGCGGATCTGATCGGCGACGAGGAAGCTATTAAAACCATTCAGCAAACCCAAAAGCTGGATTTTGATGTTGCGGTTGCAGAACCTGCGGTCATGAAATTATTGGGACCGATTGCGAAAACGCTCGGCCAGCGCGGCCTTATGCCGAATCCTAAAACGGAAACCGTGGGAAATAATATCGGGGAGATGATCGCGCAATTAAAAAAAGGGAAGGCGGCATTTCGATCAGATGATTCTGGTAATGTTCATCAGTTTATCGGACGATGTTCGGTAGATACGCAAAAGCTGGTTGAAAATGCTAAAGTTTTTGTAGAAGCGGTCAAGCGCGTGCGGCCGGAGGCTCAAAAAGGAACCTATCTTCAGTCCGTAACCGTGAGTACGACGATGGGTCCGGGCGTTTCTGTTGGGCTGTAGTAATTTTTTTTGATGTTTATGCAGCACCTTTATCGGTGCTGTATTTTGTTTCATGACAAATCGAACACGAGTCCGTCTCGTATATTTTTACCCATTGTGGTATATTGATCATAGTTCCATATTTTAATTACTATTTTTGGCACATGTCAAATCATTTTCGATTACGAAAGGGGAGTGAAGTTAGCGTACTGACAAATCAAACAGTGCCGATCGCGCAGAGATTAATCCACGCGATTAGCGTCTTTTCCGTTTTCTCCACTTCCGCGATGCTAGGATTTGTTTTTATTCAGGCTCCCCGGGTTCCTTTTGTTAAAAATACTGGCGAAGCTTATATGAGGCCGGTTGAGCGGCAAGAAAGCGCTGAATTGGACAAGTACGGCGGGTATAAAAAGGTGACAGGTCAAGCAACCGGTTACTGGCATCTAGAGACGATAAATGATAAGAACGCGTTTATCGATCCACTGGGGAATGCGTTTACAATGATCGGCATGGTTAAAACTCGACGCGGTAATTACGATGATTCGGCCTATCAAGCACAGTATGCTGGTCACGGCAGTCAGTGGGCTCGAGAAACTTCACTTTTTCTCACGAATACGCTTGGCATGAATACGCTTGCTGATCGTTCAGAGCATACGGAATTTAAAAAACCATTTGTCCAGAAGATGCCGTACATGGTTCTTGCAAATTTCCTTTCACCGGAGGCGCCTCGAGAAGAAGCTGAGTGGCCGGATCCATGGTCACTGGAATATTTGACAAAAGTTCAAACAGAATCCGCAACACTCTCTCGTCTGTATGGCAGCGACCCGTATCTTGTCGCGATCAAGCCATTTAATGAAACGAATATTAACCTTCGAAATCCCGATGGAACCGAAAATCCATGGGCGGATTGGTGGCATGTGTTGATTGATCCACAATATGGACACACAGCGGCGCAGGCGAAGTGGATCGAGTTTATGACCACGCGGTATAACAATAACATCACGACTTTGAACGAGGTGTATGGAACATCGCTCGATTCTTTTAGTGAGTTAGAGCCTCTTGGTCTCGACCTCTTTGATAAGTTTGAGGAGGTTACGGAAGAAGAAGAGGTCGCCGCTGAAATTGTCTTTGCCGATACGGTCTACTGGACAGCGGATTTTTATGGAGAGGCAAATCGTGTGATCGCTCAGGAACTAAAAGCGGTTATGCCGAATGTTCTCATCTCGACGGAGGGATTTCGGAACGGTATTGTTGAATATCCGATTTTGCAGGCGATCGGCTCGTCTACCGACTTTACTATTCTGAACTACTACGTTTCGGCCGAAGAGGGAACGCCGAACAAGGACTATGTCAACAGCTATGCGGAGCCTTCCGGTAATCCCGTACTCATCGGTGAATTTTCCTTTACAGGGGATCCTTGCTCCTTGTCAAATGATGGAGCTACCTATCCGCATGTTGCTACCCAAACGGATCGTGCAGAAGCTTACTTGAAATATCGGAATGCTGCACTGCTCATCCCGTCCGTGATTGGAGTGAACTGGAACGAACTAGTGGATGCGCCAATTCATGATGGAACACGGGAGTATGACTGCACTTATGTGAACTTTGGGTTTCAAGATCGCCAGCTCCAGCCATATACGGAAATGATTACGGCAGGAGGAGATCGCTGGTTTAACTTTGATACAATCCGATGGTCAGAGGTGACCAGTCAAGGAGATATCCCCAATGCCTTTGGCTCGGTCAACTTAACTCCAATCAATTCACGAAAGAAACCACGATTTTATGTGGATCCGGTTGTCAATACTGGTGCGGATCGAATGAAGTGGTATAAGATAGATCCGTTGAATCCTAAAGCGGATCCGCCGTTCACCATGCAGACTCGGGTCGGAATTCAGAAAATGTTTAACGATTTCTAGTTTGAGAAGGAACTCTTTATCCTAAAATCGCGCGTTTTCTGATTGTGTTTTTTGCACCTCCACGGTCACCAAGCGCGATGTTCTTGATTGCCGTTCCTTGGATTTTGTCCAACTTTGGCTCATTGCCTCGACCTTCCAGAATGTGCTATACTGCCCTAAAATAGGGGGATAAACTCGTTGAGAATTTCGTATTTATGAACGCATTTGATCAACAGTACCAGAAACTGATCGCGGCAGTGCTTGAAGATGGGTCTGATGTTTCCAATGTATGGTCGGGTAGGGTCACACGAACACTCCCGGGGGCGACCCTTCGTGTTGACTTAGAACGCGATGGCTTTCCTCTTCTCACCCTACGGAAGATTCCGGTGAAACTTTTTGTCGCGGAACAAATATGGTTTTTAACTGGAGAAAATCACCCGGCATGGCTTCAGCAGTTTACGAATATTTGGGATGAGTTTTTAGAAGAAGATGGAACGATCGAGGCGGCTTACGGGTATCGGTGGCGGAAGCACTTCGGCCGCGACCAAATCCGCATGCTCATTGATCACTTGACAGAAAATCCTGCCTCGCGACACGGGGTCGTGATGATGTGGGATCCGGCGTCGGATGGTCTAGCTCCGGATAAAAAGAAAAATCTTCCCTGCCCCGTGATGTTCACGCTGAACATTGTCGGCGGTCGTGCGCATCTTCATCTCGTTGTCCGATCCAATGATCTGATGTTGGGATGCCCGCATGATATTGCCGGATTTGCGTTTCTCCAGCAGATGCTTGCGCAAAAACTTGGAGTGCGTCCCGGGATTCTGACCTATTCTATCAGTAATGCGCACATTTACGACAACCATTTTGAGCAAGCCGCCGCGTTGATCCAGCGTCAGAACGATCATCCATCCATTTCTCTTGATCTTCCACCGCAGGCATTTGATCGCGCGACCGCTGGCGATACTCAACTCGTCCAAGAAGTTGTGGATCAGATTTCTTTCCAGTATCAGCCATTGGAACCGATTAAGGGAATGAAGATCACCGTTAATGTTTACTGAGGCTTATGAAATTGACAATTCTCATGGCGCAGACTGCGGACGGAAAAATCGCGAAAGCATCGGATCATCCCGCAAATTGGACATCGAAGGAAGATAAGGCGTTTTTTGTTGAAGAGACAAAAAAACACGGCGTGATTATCATGGGTGCTAACACGTATAAGACGATTGGTCGGCCGCTACCCGGGCGGTTGAATGTTGTCCTTGCGTCGAAGGATCGGCGGACGTTTGAAGAGATTTCCGGGCAATTGGAATATTTTGATGGCGAACCCGCAGATATTGTGCGAGAACTCTCCCACCGAGGATTCGCCAGCGCGATTCTTGGTGGCGGAGCGTACACGAATGCCATGTTCCTCAAAGCGGGGCTTGTGGAAGAAATTTTACTCACGGTTGAGGCAAAAATTTTTGGCAAGGGGATTTCCTTTGCGGACGGGCTGGATAGCGACATCGACTTACAACTCATGGATGTCCGGCGGCTCGGCACCAATACCGTTCTTCTCCACTATAAAATTCAGCAGTATTAGCGCGATTCCCCATGTCATGGTTACTGAAAAACGCGCAAGCGTTGGTCGGCGTTGATCAAGAAATTCGGACGGTGGATATTCGCGTCAATGGGGATTTGATTTCTGAAATCGGACGGCAGTTAATTTCGCAGGGGGAGGAGGTGTTTAATGCCTCGCGGTTTTTTGTTATTCCAGGACTTGTGAATGCGCATCTTCATCCCTCACACGCGTTAAGTAAGGGTCTGACGGATGGAGTGAGTTGGGAAGAGGGGCTGTTGCGGCTTTATGCGCTCGACCGTGAAAAAACGAACGAGGATCGATATGTCGGGTCGTTGTTGGGATTTTCAGAAGCGGTGCTTAGTGGAACGACGACGGCAAGTGTTTTGACTGGGAATATTGAAGGCGAGCGCCGGGCGGCACAGGAGATTGGGATTCGAACGGTTTTGGCAAAAACTTATAGTAATTTTTGGGTGGGAGAGGGCGCGGGGCCAAAGCAGATGTCTATTGCGGAGATAGAGGCTGAGTTTCGAGCGACACGTGTGACAGTAGAGGATGGCCGCACGACCGTGCATTTCGGGATTTCGCATGAAGTTGGGGCAACGGACGAACTCTTTTTATTGGCACGGCGGCTTTCAGAAGAGCTTGGTATCCGAACCTATATTCATACGGCGGAAAATCGGGAGTTTATTCGTAAATTTCGAAGCGTTCACCACATCCATCCAATCTTGTATTTTCAGAGCATTGGATTTTTGGGTTCCTGGCTGACGCTTGTTCACGCCACGCAAATCCGACGTCCGGATGTTTTAGAGCTGTTGGCGCGGTCTGGGGCGGCCATTGCACACTGTCCTGTCAGCAACGCAAAATTAACGGATGGTTTTTTTCCTCTCCGTGCGGCGCGGGAGCGGGGGATTCCGGTTGGACTTGGAACAGACGCGTCGCTCAATAATAATACGAACAACCTCATGCATGAAATGTTCTTTTCGGCGCTGATGCATAATAGCCTTCATCACGATCCGGGATTTCTTACTGCGCCGGATGTTCTCCGGTTGGCGACCCACGGATCTGCGGCGACCATGGGAATGGATCGGAAGATTGGGGCGATTGTCGCGGGTCGTAAAGCAGATTTTGCGTTTTTTGACCGAGAAACCCCCGGTATGACCCCAAGTGTGGATTTACGTTCAAATCTTGTTTTCAATGCCCCAGATTTACGTCCGCAACATGTGATGATTGGCGGGGAGTGGATTGTTCAGGACTACCAATTGAAGACGATGGATCTCGCGCAGATCATGAAAGAAGCGCGGGAGCGAACACAAAAGATTCATGTTGCATTTCAGAAAATTTCTGCAGACCCGCCCCGCCTGCGGCGCGCGTATATCGCCGGGTCGCTCACGAAACTTTCGGATGTCGAAAAAAAGAAATTCTACGATGATGTTGCGCTGGTCGCGAAAAAATACGGTTTTGAGCCCTATGTTCCGCATCATGTGACGGATCCGGTGATCAATCCGGATTTCACCCCAGAGGATGTTTTGGAAATCAACCTGGATCAGCTGACTCGCGCAGATATTTTAATCTCCTATGTGGGCGAGCCAAGTTTGGGTACGGGCATGGAAATTATGTTTGCATGGCAGCGGGAAATGCCGGTGATTTTACTGTATGAAAAGAATGCTGCAATTTCCAGAATGGTGCGTGCCGTGGCAACTCGCTCGCATCACATCGCGTTTTCAACCCCGCAAGATGCTCTGTCGCAACTCGGTGAGGTACTTTCCAAAATCGTTTAAATTCGCTATTATGACACCATGCCGGTTTTAACGAAAAACAATATCCTTGATCGCATTCGGGCTGGCGGATTACGCTTCGACCCGCCGTTGGACGGGTTTCAAATACAGCCTCATGCGGTGGATTTACGATTGGGCTTTGCGTTTCGGTTGCCCAAAACATGGGAACTCACCGAAAATGGACGGGAGGCATTGAATATTGATTATCTGGGAACGCGCAAAGGGGATTATTTTGAAGAGATCCAACTTGTCCCTGGGCAAACCTTTGAGCTTCTGCCGTCGGAATTTGTCATTGTGACGACACTCGAGGAAATTCAAATGCCACTGGATCTCATGACGGTGTTGTATCCTCGGACGTCGTTTAACCGGCGCGGGCTGGCTGTGGATCTTTCCGGGATCATTGATGCGGGCTACCGCGGGCATTTAGCGATTCCCGTTCGGAACAATACCGCCACGCAAGTGATTAAAATGTATCCGGGCGAGCGGATGTGTCAAGTCGTTTTTCAGACGCTTTCCGAACCAGTGACGGAAGCGGATGCGCTACGTCACGGATTAAGCAAAGCAAAATATCATCATTATGGCGATACAGAGGTTCAGAATGCGCAAGCGGATCGCGCCGTGGAGATGAAATTTGTCCGCTCAGGGCAGCTCAAGGAGTTAAAAAAACAATACCCCGCGGTATGAATAAACGGAAGTCCTCCACAGCTCGAAGGGGTCGCTTGATTGTTTTGGATGGGATCGATGGCTCGGGGAAGGGAACACAAACACGGTTGCTGATTCGCCGTTTGCGGAAAGAAGGCCGGCGCGTGCGACTCGTGGATTTTCCGAGGTATGGCAAAAAGTCCGCAGGGCTGGTGGAAGAATTCCTGAACGGAAAATTTGGAAAAACGGATGATGTTCCGCCGCGTATTCGATCCATTTTTTATGCGGCCGATCGTTATGCGGCAAGTCAAGATCTTCGCAAATGGCTGGCCGATGGAGTGGTTGTTGTGAGTAATCTTTATGTGACGGCGAACCTTGGACATCAGGGAACCGCATTTCGAACAACAGCTTCGCGCAAGGCATTTTTTCAATGGTGCGACGAGCTAGAGTATACATTGTTTGGAATTCCTCGTCCGGATTTAACGCTGATTTTCGATCTTCCCGCTCCGGTTGCATATCAGCTGATCGGGAAGAAGAAGTTTAGAGCGTATCTTCGTGGAAAGAAACGAGACATTAATGAGCGAAATCGAGAGCATCTTTTTCAAGCGCAAAAAGTTTTTCATGACTTGGTCAACTTCTTTCCTCAATTCAAGCGAATCGACAATATGGACGGGTCTCGACTCTTGACTCGCGCAGAAGTTCATGTCAAAGTGTGGAAACATGTAAAGAAGATTTTATGAAACTTCAGCCGGTTATTGGCTTAGAAATTCATTTTCAGATGAAGACAAAAACAAAGATGTTTTGTCGTTGCCAAAATGTGAATGATGGCGCGGAGCCGAATCGTTTTACCTGTCCGGTCTGCATGGGGCATCCCGGGACACTTCCGGTGCTAAACGCACAGGCGCTCGAGTGGGGGCTACGGATGGCGCTGGCGATGCACTGCGACATCCCCCTTCTTTCAAAATTTGATCGAAAGAGCTATTTTTATCCAGACCTTCCAAAGGGCTATCAGATTTCACAGTATGATGAGCCCATTGGACAGGGCGGGTATTTGATCGTGGATGCGAAGAGTGGCCGGAGACGGATTAGCATTACGAGGATTCATTTAGAGGAAGACGCCGCCAAACTTCTCCATGCCGAGGAGAAATTTTCCTATGTGGATTTTAATCGCGCTGGCACGCCGCTCATGGAAATCGTCACAGAACCGGAGATGACCGCGCCAGCAGAGGCGAAGGCATTTCTTCAGGCGTTGCGGCAGATTGCGCTGTATCTTAATGTCTCCAATGCAGATATGGAGAAGGGTCAAATGCGGTGTGATGCAAACATTTCTCTTCGGGCACTTTCTGAAGAGGGCGATGCCGAGTTGCCGGCGGGTGTGGAACCGGGGGGGTTGCATCCTAAAACCGAGATTAAAAATCTTAATTCGTTCCGCGCGGTGGAACGGGCTTTGGCATTTGAAATTGCGCGGCAGACGACGCTTTGGGAAGAAAGCGGGCCGCCGCAGG
>CAYHVQ010000007.1:0-43296 GCA_964360435.1 uncultured Gammaproteobacteria bacterium | reverse complement strand
TCTTCCGCCATAAATATCGTATGCGATTAAGTCTTCTGCGCTGAAGGCTTTCGGCCGCTTCCCGTTGTGCGACGGACATTTCCGCGCACGGTTCTAGAATTCGTTTTTGTTCGTTGCCCGCGCACGGGTAAATGCTTTGCGTGGCGAGAACCTCGGTACGTTCCAATATCCTTTAACAGCTTCACGTTCAGAAAAATTTCTCGCTTTAACTATCCCTCCACTTTATAATTTTTTTCAATCACCTCCCGTAGCTTATTCACTTCCTCGCTTGTCAGGGCTTTTGTCCGGGTATCGGCATTCACGCCCGTTTCTGTAAGAATGCGCTTTGAGAGGGATGGACCAATTCCGTAAATATAGCACAAAGATGCTTCGATCCGTTTTTCGCTTGGAATATTCACACCGGCAATACGCGCCATAGGAAAAATTTAACCCTGTCGTTGCTTATGTTTAGGATTTTTGCAAATAACCATTACTCGCCCGCTTCGACGAATCGTCTTGCAATCCTTACACATTTTTTTAACGGAAGCTCGAACTTTCATGTGTGGCGATAAGTTACGCGGCCTTTTGTGAGATCGTATGGCGTCATCTCGATCGTCACCCGATCCCCGGGTAAAATGCGTATTTTAAACATTCGCATTCGCCCGGAAAGATGAGCGTGAATCAGCTTCCCATTATCAAGTTTGACGCGAAATGTTGCGTTCGGAAGGAGCTCTTCAACCGTCCCGGCAACTTCCAGGAATCCTTTTCGATTGACGTTTACACCCTCCGGTGCCTCCTTGCGTCGAGGAGTGTCCCCGGCGGAAGACGATGTTTTACCCGGTTGATTCATGGAGTGACCACAACGGCCTTTTTAGAGATTTTACAAAAACCCCATCATGACGAGATACCCAGATGGGAATCCAAAAGCGTCTGCGTGATTCCGTGAAAGCCTTGGAGATCCCGTCAAAGTCCTGAAGTTCAAAGTAAAGAGGAACCAAAACTATTATAGCAAAATAATAAAGAATGTCAACACGCTTCAAAAACCGCACTGCGACATGGAAAGAAGGTATGAGGATTTGCTAATTTTAGCCAAATTTTTTAACTTCGCCCTTCTTCCTATTCCAGCCCTGCTATTGAGATTCAACGGTCGCCTTAATCCGCCGAACCCCCGCCGAGACCGCCTCTTCTTTAACAATTTTTAGATGCCCAATCTCCCGAGTATTCTGGACATGCGGGCCACCGCAAATCTCCTGTGAAAAATCTCCCATGGTATACACCCTCACCCGATCTCCATATTTCTCATCGAATAGCCCTAAAATATGCCTCTTCTTCGCTTCTTCATACGGAATTTCTTCCCATGTCACATCCAGCCCGTTGGAAATTTGCGCGTTTACTAAATCTTCCACAGCCTTCAACTCCGCAGGCGTTACCTTCCGGGGGTGCGAAAAATCAAAACGCATCCGCTCTTGCGTGATATTGCTCCCCTTCTGAAAAACATGATCCCCGAGGATCTTCCTCAATGCCGCATGCGTGAGATGGGTTGCGGAATGATACCGACGTGACATTTCTGAATGATCCGCAAGCCCGCCAGCAAAACGCTGTTGCGCGCCTTGTCGAGACTTCGCCTGATGCAGGGTAAACTGCGCTCTAAACGCCTCTTCATCCACCGCATATCCATTCTCCTCAACAATTTCGCGCGTCAGCTCGAGCGGAAAGCCATAGGTATCGTAAAGCTTAAACGCCAACGCGGGCAAAAGAGTGCGGCCGTTAAAATTTTCTGGGCGCTTTAGGAGTTTCTCCAGCTCACGAATGCCATGCGTTAAAGTTTTTCGAAATTTTTCCTCTTCCGCAACAAGAAGTTCTAAAACCCTCCCGCGATTCCTGGAAAGATACGGATAAGCGATGGAAAAATCGGAAAGGATTTTCTCCGCGATGGGAGTAAGAAAATTAGCTTCAATTCCCAAAAGAAAACCATGACGAATAGAACGTCGGATCAGTCTACGGACGATATACCCCTGATCCACATTCGATGGCGCGACCCCATTTTGATCCCCCAAGATCAGCACAACGGCTCGCACATGATCAGCAATGACCCGTCGAGCCAGCACCTGCCGATCATCTTTTTGCGCAGTTCGCGATGCCGGAATTTGGTCATCAATCGCGGAAAAAATGGATTTAAATAATGTCGTTTCAAAAATATCTGTCACCCCCTGTAAAACAGCCAACGTTCGCTCCAAACCCATGCCGGTATCCACATTTTTTTGGGCAAGAGGCTCAAATGTTCCTTCCTTGGTTTTATGATACTGCATAAAAACATCATTCCAAACTTCCACAAACCGGCCGCAATCGCAGTTGGGATGACAAACCCCGCCAAATTCCGTTCGATGCTCGCGGCCGGTATCATAGAATATTTCCGTATCCGGCCCGCACGGTCCGGTCTGCCCAGCTGGCCCCCACCAGTTCTTGTCCTTTCCGTAGGTAAAGATTCGCTCGCCCACCTCCGCCATCATCCCAACGCGTCCAAACACCTCCCGCCACACGGAAATGGATTCTTCATCCAATGGCGCATCGCTGTCTCCTTCAAACACCGTGACATAAAGCCTTTTTGGATCCAAATGGAGCCATTGTTCGCCAGTGAGAAATTCAAAACTCCACTCGATCGCCTCCTTCTTAAAATAATCCCCAAAGCTCCAATTTCCCAACATCTCGAAAAACGTCAAATGCCGATTGTCGCCAACCTCATCAATATCTCCCGTGCGAATACAGGGCTGAACGTCCGCCAAACGTGCGCCCAGCGGATGCTTTTGGCCGCTTAAATAAGGCACCAATGGATGCATTCCCGCGGTCGTAAAAAGCACTGTGGGGTCATGCTCTGGAATAAGGGATGCAGGGGCGATAATGGCGTGGCCTTTTTCTCGAAAAAACTGCAGAAATCGCTCACGAAGTTGTTGTGCTGTCCATGATGTCATAGCGCAAATAAATTACCATGACCAGAGTAGAAAATCAACTCCTGTTGACAACCTCGTGTTTATGTGAAAAGCTGATCGCGAGGGGAACCAAAGGAGAAAGGCTTATGCAAGGGCTCCAGTGTGCGCGATGCAGTGGCACAGGTCGGTGTCAGCGATGCGGTCACAGCGGTGAGGGAGACTGCCGGAGATGCTGCAACAGACATAACAAGAGCCATACTGGTTGTCAAGATTGCAGTGGCACCAGACGATGCCGGTACTGTGATGGTACCGCGAACTGCAACGTCTGCAACGGCACCGGCTGGGTCTAACCCGATCCCAGTGCTATGACCCAACTTCGCCACTTCTGCTGATCACGCGATCAGCTTTTTTTGCATTGCGCGTCAACGCCGCGCGTGATAGAATGATCCCATCACTTTTCAACAAAATTTTATGATACCCTACGCTCCCCAAAATTTTGATCGCCTCTATGGCACGGCCGGGTTCAGTGATACGCTTCTCGGAAATCATTTTACACTCTACCAAGGATATGTCACAAACGTGAATAAAATTACAGAGACCCTTAAAGCGCTCGATCCTGCCTCACCGCAGTACGCGGAACTCAAACGCCGATTTGGATGGGAGTTCTCCGGCATGCGCCTCCATGAACTCTATTTTTCAAACATGACAAAAGAAACGCAGTCATTAGACCTCGGTTCCTCCCTTCGCACAAAAATCGTGGAGGATTTCGGAAGTTTTGACAACTGGTTAAGCGACTTCAAGGCCACCGGCACGATGCGCGGGATTGGCTGGGCGATCCTTTATCAAGACGGTCAAAACGGCAATCTTTTTAACATCTGGATCAACGAACACGAACTTGGCCATCTCGCCGGAGGAACCCCCCTGCTTGTCCTTGATGTTTTTGAACACGCATATATCACCGATTACGGTATTAAACGCGCGGACTACATTGAAGCATTTTTCTCGGCACTAAACTGGAAAGAAGTGACACAACGGTATCCATCCGCTTAAATCCTATTGTATTGTCCCGCCGCCAAGACAAACATCTCCATCGTAAAACACAATCGCTTGGCCAGGCGTAATTGCTCGCTGTGGCTCATCAAATTTTACACGAACCCCTCGGCGCTCCTGCTCCACATGACACGACTGATCAATCTGGCGATAGCGGATTTTTGCTGTGCAATCAAATGGGAATTGAGGCGCACGCCCGGCGATCCAGTGCACGGCATCCGCCAAAAGTGTTTCCTGATACAGAGAGGGGTGATGGGATCCCTTCGCAACGATGAGGATATTCTTTCTGACGTCTTTTTCTACAACGTAATAAGGAATCCCGCCGCCGATCTTCAAGCCCTGCCTCTGTCCAATTGTATAGTAAATGATGCCGTCGTGTTGACCGATCACGTCTCCGTCCATGGTGACAATATTTCCTAGACGCGGTGAAAGGTATTGTTTGAGGAACTTCCGCATTGGTACTTCACCAATAAAACAAATCCCATGGCTGTCTTTTTTCTCGGCCGTTGGCAGATGAAGCTTTTTTGCCATTGTGCGAACAAACGGCTTGGTAAATTTTCCAATTGGAAAACGCGTGAATGCCAGCTGGTTTTGATCAAGAAGATGTAAAAAATACGACTGATCCTTTGCGAAATCTGCGCCCCGCAACAACTGAAACCCCTTACTAGATTTTTGCACTTGAGCGTAGTGTCCGGTCGCGAGCGCATTTGCTCCCATGGCTCGTGCGAAATCTAGCAACACGCGAAATTTAATTTCTTTGTTACATAACACATCCGGATTCGGAGTTCGACCCGCGCGAACTTCTTTAAGAAAAATCTTAAACACACGTTTACGGTACTCTTCCTCGCCACTGATCGTGTAGAATGGGATGTTAAGGAGATGACAAACCCTTCGGACATCCCATTGATCCTCCTCCCACGGACAACCCGAGTCACCAGCAGTGGTGGGATCAGACCAGTTTTTCATGAAAATCCCAATGCAATCAAACCCCTGCTGCTGACAAAGGGCTGCAGCGACGGATGAGTCCACACCACCGCTCATCGCAATCACAATCGTCTGTCGTTTCCGCATGACCATTACAGAATTGTATTTGTCGGAACAATGTACTCGATCCAGTGAAATTTCACAAGAATCATGACGACAAGGAGGGCGATTAAGGCGGTCGTGTAAAAAATAATGTGTCGGTGCTGCACCTGAATATTCACAAGAATCTTCACTGCAAGCGCGAGCGTCAGGAAAACCAGAAACGCCAAGAAAAACAGTTGAGAACCTTGCAGCATTTCCGCAATCCACCCGGCAGGTTCCTCAATTTTCACCTCCACTTCTTTTGAGATAATCTGCGGTTTGCCGACCGGCGTTATTTCCGGCGAAATTTCCATCCCTCTCGGAACTACCGAAGAGCCAAATTCGGGTTCCACAGTTGGAATAACGGTCCTGCCAAAATATTGCACAACGAGAACTGTCTCTTTCCCATTCAGGATCCCTGATGAAACCGCAATACCAATATCTCGAAAATTGGAGTTGAGAATATTCGCTCGATGGGTTGGGGAATCCATCCATGCTTTATGAATCGCATCCGCGTCCGTAAAATTCATTCCAAGATTTTCCCCCGCAACCGTATAAATATACCCTTGCTCGCGAAGCCAGTGCCATGGGGCGGTTCCATCCGGCTCAAAGTGGTCAAAATATCCTTTTTGGAACATATCCTCAACTTTTTTCTGAGCCGCTTCATCAAGGGCGTGATTAGGCACCATGACTGGTAAATGCGCGTCCGCGCGAGCCGTATTTACTAATTCAACGATGCGGTCAGCGGTGATTGCGGCAAAGGCGCTTGGATCTGGGAATAACAAACTTAAAGAAACCACGACGGCCGCTTTGACAAATAAAATCAACGCGGCGTACGTTGACAGCATGTGAACCCGAAGCGCATGAGGTTTATAATCATTCCGCGCGTGGGGAATAAAAGCGTCGGCAAGAAACGTCGTCATGAAAATACGCTATCTATTGGAATTGTTTGTTTTTTGAACTAGCTTCCATCCGACAAATCCCAAAAGCACCAACAAACTCGCGAGCACACCATACCACCACGGTGATAGGGTTTGAGCGCCCTTTACCGCCCCTTGGGACTCGGGGATAATTTCCACAATCGGTTCCACCGGTTGCGGTTCCGAGCGAAAAACCTCGGGCTCGGCTTCCTCACCGCGAACAGTTCCTTCTGGAGGCAGTACTTGTCCTGGCTCTGAAGACAGCGGAGTTTGGTCGTTCGCATTTTGCAGGGGAGTGTCCTCCTGAGACTGATCTTCTGATTCGGATGGCTCGAATGCGATATCTTCGTTGGTTGCCAGTGCAGGCGGAACACCAAGATTACCAGAATCTTCCACGACAAGCGAGGAGGATTCAGACAGTCCGTCATAGGTGGCGGTGAGCGTAAATGCCCCTGATTTAGAGGCAGTAAATTCGTTTCCGGAGAGCGTTCCGCCCCCACTGACGGTTAGCTCCGACCGATCTGTCACATCCACCATATTCCGATCCTGGTCAAACCCTTTCACTAAAATCGTCAGTGTTTCTCCGATATTTACTTTCAACGGCTGTGGCTGAATTTGAAGCTGTTTTGCTCCGCCGCTCACCACGGTCACGGTTGCGGATGCAACAGCCTCGTCTACGGTGGCAGTAATATCCCACACGCCGACGCTGCCGGGATGATACACGTTGCCCGAAAATGCGCCAAGCGGATCGGTTGTGCTCAAAATAACGTCGCTTTCGGCATCCCAAGTATTTCCATCGCGATCCGTCGCCTCCAGCAAAAAACCTTGTTTCTGGTCTGACGAGATCTCCATCGTTGTTGGCGACATCACAAGCGTCACGGCGGATCCGTGTGTAACGGTCACGGTCGCAGTATCCGATAATCCATTCGCAGTTGCCGTGAGTTGCCAATCCCCAACACTTCCTGGAAAATAAGTATTCCCTTCTATGCGCCCGGAAGGATCCGTGACTTTCCATTTGGTCTGCGCGGTCACATCCGTTGTATTTCCAAATTCATCCACATATGACGCCTTTAGCGTAATGGTTTCATCGGCAGGTGTCGTAATTTTTTCCGGGGTCATCACCAGCTGTTTTGCAAAAGTAGGCGTTGAAACCATCGCGAGCGCGCTTGCACTCAAGCCATCTGCCTGCGCTCGAACATAAGTGTTCCCCAGCGCCTTTGCGGTAAAAACTCCGCTGGCATCAACGGTACCGACATTCGTCAGATCTGAACTCCAAACAACGCCATTGCCGCTTAGGACATTTCCATCCGCGTCCCGCGAAATCAGATCAAAGTCAAATGTAGTTCCAGCTTTCAAACTGGCCAGCGCCGGTGAAATTTCGAGCGTCGCACGCTTGCCCTCGCGGATCGTTACAGACGCATCATCCGCGTATCCATACGCCACCGCGCGAATCGTATAGGACTCACCGACCTTTTGCGGATCAAAGAGGCCTTTTTGCCCCATCACTCCTGCAAACCGATCGACAAAAAAATCCGTCTGCGATGTCGCATCCCATGTTTTTTGATTTGCGTCAGTAGCGGTTACGGTAAATGCCTGTGTTTCGTCCGCAGTAAGCGAGACCACCTTTGGGCTAATGGAAATCCCGACTGCTGGACCAAAGATTGGATCCGCCGCTTGAATCGAAGTTCCAAATCCTAATGTCATTAAAACAGAGCAGGTCAAGACCCAAAAGAACCTTTTCATAACGATTGCCTTAAGGTGATAGGAGGAACTCATAGTGCGATCATGCCTCAAATTTCATTTTTTGTCAATAGTTTTTACCCAACCCCATTGAAAAAAATAGCCAAAACTGGTAAAATGATGGTGATTTTATTCTCCGATTCGCCTTTTTCATATCAACTTCCTCCATGGAAAAAACACCAAAATTTATCAGAGCATTTTCTAAAGAAGAATCGCCGGAAGAACGACAGCAAGCCGCGGATGCCATTCGAGCCAAACGGGCGGAGCATTTCGACCAACAGCGCGCTCAAGCCGAACGGCAGGCCGAGTTGCAACGATCCATCGGCGAACGTGAGGGAGTTTTAGCGGAACAGTTAGAATCGCTTCAAAGGTTAGAAAACGAACTTAATGAACTTTCCACATCGCGGCTTGAAAAAATTTTAAATTTTTTTCAACTGCGGAAACTCCGCGCCGATCTTGCCGTCGGCCAACGAACCGTCGAAGAATTAAAACAGCAGCACGACGTCGAAGCGCTCGAACATCGGACGATCTCTAAAACATCAACGCTAGAAGAATCACCGCCGGAATTAAAAGAAGCAAAAACCATGTTGAGCGATTTTTATCGGCAAGAAAAGAAAAAATGGGTCAATAGTGAATATACCACCGAAGAGATAGCGGAAAATTTTTCAGAAGAACACCTTGCTTCGCTCTCGTTTGATGAGTATATCCTCTTGCTTCAAAGGTTTCCTCGAGAAATGGTTGCGCATGTGACGCGGCAGGGAATCCGTGACCACACCGGACACATGTTTCATACGACCGGAGAGGGGGCTTACACTAATGGGTTCATGAGAATGGTTGGGGATGGGCGCTTACGGTCGCCGCTTGGAGTTTACATTATGGAAGCCGAAAAAGAGAAAGCGGTCGCAAGGTATCTGCGTCTTGATCGTTTCCAAACACAAGACGAGGCTTTCCAATATTTAGACACGTTGACCAACGACGATCGACAGAGCGATTCAGGGAGTTATGTTGATCGCATGGCTGTGCATTTTGCCACGGAGGAAGTTGCCGATTGTTTTTATGGTTCGGAAAAGGGGAATGAAATTTTTGTCGCCTATCCTTCAGCTTATATCGCGTCGCAATATTATTTTAGCGGTCGACTCCGTGAAGGCGGGGGCGGATACTGGAACGATCAATGGGTTTGGGCAAACGAAGAACGCGGGATGGATTTAAATGCTGGAATTGTTTTTATTCCGGAATCGGCAAAGGTTGATCGAAACACAGGCTCGCGTTATGAGCTGGACAACAGCGGAAATCCAATGATCGATGCTGAAGTCCACGCGGCCCTAAGAAGGGTTATCGACGCGCCGAATTTTCATGATTTTGCGCAATCGGCTATGGAAGTCGCCGGCCGGCTAATTGACGGTTGGGGGAGCTCGCAGCTCAAACCCTTTCGTCAACGGCTAGAGCAGGAATTTGGCATAACTGACCCGCGGCTTCAAAAGGCCATGCTCACATATGATCATTTGCTACGTTTGGATCTTAAAAAACAGGCTCAAGCAGAGGGGAGAAAAGATACGACGGGTTCCATTGATGAAGAAATCAATCAAGCAATGAAAGCGGAAGGAATTTTATATACAGAGGCAATGGACCCCATCAGCTCAAAAGAATTTTGGGAGAAATATTTTGCGGAGCATGCTTCAAAACGACCCTCGAAGATTGTTTATTATAAGGGTTCAGACCCCACACGGGCGCTGGATGCCTGGCGAGCAACGCAGGGGTTAAATAAAAAGGCGGACGATGAAAATATCGGATTTCCGCAACGGCATCTAGAGCGCGACGCGCCTCAAGCCAGGGCTGGACTGGATCGGTTTAAAATATTGGCCGAGGAAGTTATTCGTGGCCATTTCGCCGCACGGGAGTCTGGTTCGTAATTTTTTCGTTGCGTAAAAATATGCCGCGACAAGGATGGAAATCGGAACGGCAAGAATTAACGCCAGAGAGCCGCCGAGGGTGCGAATAAATTCTTCGGCCATCACTTCGTTATTAAGTTTCATCCACAGCGGCACTGCCTTATTGATGGAAAACAGAAGGAGAAGGTCTATACTCATCTGTCCCCTAGCCTCTGTGCGTTCAATCCTCCGCTCTCTAGGAGAATTGAGCGGCTGATCATACAAGGGTGTTTCAAACCGATTCTCCATACTACTTCACCAGCTTTAAAACATCTCCAGGATTAAGATCAGTGATGGTCTTTTTTCCATGCGCAGCAACCGCGCGAACGGTGGACGACGTCTGCGGCTGCGGATTGGCAATGGTCTGCGGAACGTCCGGTGTTTCGGCCACCGGATCCGGACGCGGGGTCGCGACTATAGGCTTCTCCTCGATGGATTTTTTTTCGTCAGCCTCGTACGGATGTAAAAAATCCATTCGACGAGCTTGATGACGGGGTTGGGAGAAATCCGTCTGCGTACGCGCGGCCTCGCGGGATTCTCGAGTTGGCAATTCTTTTCGAACGGAACGATCATTGGAACGACGTCCATCTGCCCCCCCTCGCTCGAGAACGCGATCTTGTTGTCGAGGACGATCTCGGCGATCCTCCTGGTGTCCTCGATCTCCTCTTCTGTCTCCTTCTTTATTTCGTTCGCGTTCAGGCGGACGGCGATCACGATCCTGCCGCATTGGTCGTTCACGATCACCATGATCCCTACGGCCACCGTCGTCTTCCTCGACATTTCCATCTTCAACACCAGACCAGCGGGAAATTTTCTCCTCAACCTCCTCTCGGCGCTTTGCGTACCGCTGTCGAGATACGGCAATAACAGAATCCATGCTTCCGGTGTCTCCAGTCACCGGCGGAAGTGTCTGTGCGCTAAATGCCTGTGAGGTAATCCCATCAATCATCAACTTCAAATAGATGTTGAAATTGGGCAGATTGACAAGATCAAGCTGAACAAATACTGGCTCAAACTCCGGCTCCATAAATTCCGCATCTGCAGCTCCAACGCGAAACGCAATAATCGTTCCCACATTTCCAAAAACAGCCGCGCTCACCACCTCACCAAGCTGCTCGATGTACTGATGCGCCATAATGAGATTCAGTCGGTATTTTCGCGCCTCGGAAAGAATATTCGCAAAACTGTCCGTTGAGAAATTTTGAAACTCATCCACATAGAGGTAAAAATCCGAGCGTGTGTCTTCAGGAATATCCACGCGGCTCATTGCCGTCAGCTGAATCCGCGTAATCATCATGGCTCCCAGTAATGCGGAGTTTTCCTCTCCGATTCGCCCTTTAGAAAGGTTGAGTAAAATGATTTTTTGCTTATCCATCACTTCCCGAAGGTCAATCGTGCTTTTGGTTTGGCCAACGATGTTGCGAATCACAGCGCTTGCCAAAAACTGCCCGACCTTATTTTGAATTGGGGCGATCGCTTCATTCCGAAACTTTTCATTGTAATTCGCGTATTCATTCATCCAGAACGACTTCACTACGGGATCCTTAATATACGTAATAACTTTTTTTCGAAATTCTTTATCCACCAACATCCGCATCAATCCGAGTAACGTGCTACCTGGATACTCCAACAAGGCCAAAATTCCGTTCATTAAAATATACTCCAAACGAGGCCCCCAGGAATCCGCCCAGATTTTTTTGAAAACTCCCACAAGCCCCGATGCAATGAGATTTCGATGCTCCGGATTCGGACATTCCAAAATATTAAACGCGATGGGATAATCTAAATCCGCAGGGTTAAAATAGACAACGTCATTCGTGCGCTCCGTTGGAATAAACCGTATGATCTTTTCAACAAGCTCTCCGTGGGGATCTACCACCGCAACACCCTCCCCTGCCCGAATGTCCGTAATAATCATATTCTCCAGTAGCGTTGATTTTCCGGTTCCGGTTTTTCCAATCAAATACATGTGACGCCGCCGATCCGAGCGCCGAATCCCAAATCGCCGGAACTGATTGCGGTAATTCGTTTGAGCAAAATAGGTGATGTCGTCCGACATGGGATGGATTAGAACGGTAAATTACTTGGAGGCTCTTCCTCTCTGGGATCCGGAGCGGGTGTATCGTCATCCGACACCGCACCCTCCGGAATGGATGAATCTTCTACGGGAGCAGGAATTGGCATGGGACCGCGCCCGATCGTCGTATTGCCATTTTCCTCGGTTTCATGCATCATCGGCTGAATCGGAAAATCACGAAATCCACTCTCTGTTGGGAGCTGAACAGGCGGCTCCGCTTTCTTCACCTGCGTTTTCTTCACAGTTGGCGCCGTCACCAGGATACTTGGAAAGTGAAACAAACTGGCCAACTCTTCAACATTCAAAACAAATCCGTCTCCCATTCCCTTCTCATTATCTCGATCTTTAAAATACTTCATGATTTTGCGTTTCCGTCTCGGCTCCCGCCATTTGCGGAAGTAATCCACTTTTGTTTTTGTCTTTGCCGCTGACTTCAAAGCATTTAGATTTTGTGTATTAAATTGATTCAATCCTCCCAAGATGGGTGAAACTCCGCGAGCGCGACTAAAAACCTCGGCGGACGCAAGGTAGATATACCGAATCTTCGTCTTAAAACCAATTTTTCCGGCTTTTAATTCGATCGCCTCTGCAACATTCTTTTCTCCAGGCGCCAAAAACTGCATGAGAGAGGGATAATCCTTTTTTTCTTTTGAATCTGGCTTCTTCGCCGGTTCGCTCGTCGCCGACGAGATGGTGTCTAGAATCAAATTTGCCGTCAGCCCCGTTGTTCTCTCGATCAAATTCGCCTTTTTCTCAACCTTCATCCCAATAATCTTCCTCACGGCATTCGCAGCCCCTTGCTTCCACTTATCATCCACCGGCGTGATGACGAATTGGAACCACATCTGCTCGCCCGCGCCGATTTTACTCATCACTTCCAAAAGCGAAGCCATTGGATCCACCGCGCTCTGTGAAAGGGAGTGCTCAAAACTCGGCCAGGTTCGAATCGGATAAAATTCAGATTTCGCGGTGACGTATTCCGCTCCCCAAATGTCGTACTGGGCATTCGGAAACTTTAAATTCCACGGCGACGCATAATCCGCAACCTCGGTAATTTCCGCATTGGAATAATGCGCATAAAAAGCAGACTCAACCAAATCTCGAAATTTTGCGGGTGTCCGAACGAGAAAATGGATATATCCTTCAATGCTGACAATTTCAAGAGAAAAGTAAAGTTGCTCCTCCCCCTTAATCCACATTTCCACAAAATTCGGCGCAGAGCGAATTCCGTGAAGCATTGCAAAAATTTGCTCCACTGCAAGAAGATTTTGCTCATTGTTCATGGGGACATTGATCGCTAATAACTGCCAAGCCATCGCGTCCCAAAACTTCCGTCGCTTCGCTTTTAAATACACAATATAGCCCATCACGATAAACAGCGCGATGAACGCGATCCAGCCGCCATGAATAAAAATCACCCATGCCAAATAAATAGGGCTGGATTTGTAGTCGAACTCAAACTTAGACCAATCAATCTGAGAGAGATCGAAAGACATGATGCGTTTATTTTTTTAAATGACCACTGTTTCTCTAAAGTTCAACATCGTTTTCTGGCGTCGTGGGAACATCCTCCTTTGTCGCAAACGGTTGTTGCGCGAGCGTGTATCGTCCATCCGACAAACGTTGAAACCGCTTGCGATCCGTCAGCGCAAGATGAATCGTGTTTTTCTTCACCACCCGTTGCTTCAGAACCACGGTCACAAGCTCATCCCGCGTCATTGGCTCTGTGCTGTTGCGTAAAATCACTTCCAAAACATCCGAAACAACGCCCGGTTTGTATCCCCACTCCTGAAGGGCATAAATCCCCCGCCCGACCAACACATACTGTTCATTCAAAATCAACTCATTATGAACCGTCGGCGCATACGCTTTCCGATGGTCGAAGCCAACCTTATTGATCTGTTCGGTGATTTCTTCAAAGTGCAGTGGCTGACTCGCCTTTTTGAGAATCAGATAAATTTTATCATTCATACGCTTCGGCCGAATGCTCCCCCAACGAACCAGCCCGTACTCTTCAAACGGATTCATATCAATATGTCGGCTCAATCCAACAAACGACAAAACCATCCGATCATCAAGCGGCTCATCGAGCTGTTGATGAAACGGCCGAGTGAAAAATTTCTCCAGCAAATCCGGCTGTTTCATGGGCTGATGGTGTTCATCCATCATCGCAATCAGCTCTCGAACGACGCTTTCCACAAAACCCAGCGAGGTCATATGCAACCGCCAACCTGCCAAAAACTTTTCATTGGAAATAACGCGGACGATACGATCCGATAATAGTTTTTCCAAAATGAACTCGACCGACTGCCGATTGAGATCGCTGTCGGATGAAAAATTCAATAGACTTTCCAAAAGCATCCCCTCGCTCATGACTCCGCCGTGCTGCAGAAGGATTGTCGAAATCGTATGTTCCACCGGCCGTACAACATCACTGAATCTATCTTGCTCGCGCAATTTTCGAATAGCGATATTCTCAATTTGCCGGATGCGCTCCCGTGTCACGTTATACAGCTCGCCGATTTTTTCCAGTGTTTCTTGCTCGCGGCCGTTCAGTCCATAGCGTCGGCGCAAAACATCCTCCTCTTTGCTGTTGAGATACTTCAACAATTGAGAAATTGTTTCCGCAGGCTGAAATTGCTTCATTTCCTCCTGATGCTTGCTTGTCATGATTTTGTCCAAGATGGAACCATCGTTCATATCTGCAATCGAAAGGAGTTAAACCTCGAGCCTCCTCCATTCCTCCAATAAACATAATATAGCATTTCAAAGATCATCTGTCAACTACGCATCCTCGTACGAAAAACAGACGAGAATTTGCTTGATCCCCAGGCGCACATTCTATTTAGAGTTAGCCAATTTTAACGATTTTTAAATCGCTGCCCCAATAAAAGCAAGGGGCTAGCAATAAAGATTGAGGAGTACGTCCCAATGACGATCCCAACAATGAGCGCGAGGACGAACCATTGGATCGAATCGCCGCCGAATAAATAAAGCGTGAGCAGAACAAGCAGTGTCGTTAAAGACGTATTGAGCGATCGGATCATGGTTTGATTGATACTCTCGTTAATCACCTCGATAAAACCCCTTCCTCCTTGGTGCTTCAGACGCTCTCGGATGCGGTCAAAGACGACAATCGTATCATGAACGGAAAATCCTAAAATCGTCAAAATTGCGCTAACAAACAGCGCGTCAACCTCTACATGAAAATATGTGCCCAAAATTGCAAACAACCCGGAAACGATCGTGATGTCATGGATGAGGGCAAGAATCGCCGCGCTACCAAAAACCCACGACGGAACCGGCCCAGCGGAAACACGTCGAAACGCCCAAGAAATATAGAGAATGATCGCAACGAGCACCAAAACAACGGACCAAACGGCCTTCTGCCGCAACTCCGCGCCAATGGTTGGGCCAATACTTTCAAACGACACCTCCTGAACGACGCCGTGGGTCATCTGGAGCGTTTGAACCATCTTATTTTTTTCCACATTCGTCAATTCGCGTACGCGAAAAATCATATCCCGATCGCCAATTGGTTGGGCCAACACATCGCCCAGTTCCAAATCCGCGAGTGTAAGTTCTGCCGCATCCGTTGTTGGCCGCGTCAATGGAAACGTGACCTGAAGCAATGAACCGCCGGTAAAATCAATTCCGAGTTTCAATCCTCCGAACGCTAAATAAACCAAACTGATAGTGAGCAGGAGCCCAGAAAGACCGTACCACCACTTTCGATATTCAATGAAATGAATCATACCAATCTAGCCCCTTAACCCAAAAAACTTAAGTCCGCGTTTGGAAAGATGCTCCGGCGTCAAGAGGCGAAGGAGGGTTCGAGAAACCGTAATCGCCGTGAACATACTGACCATAATTCCAATACCGAGCGTGATTGCAAACCCTTGAATCAGGCTTGTCCCAAACCATGCAAGAATAAAACAAGTGATTAGGCTTGAAAAATTGGAATCACGAATGGAAAGCCATGCGCGAGAAAATCCATCCTCAATTGCACTGCGTAGGGGCTTTCCAGCTCTCAATTCTTCTTTCATGCGCTCAAAAATCAAGACATTTGCGTCAACCGCCATCCCAATGGAAAGAATAAAGCCTGCAACGCCTGCAAGAGTTAGAGTCACGGGCCAAAGCTTAAAAATGGCGAGTGTGAGCAGTGCATAGACTCCCAACGCTAGAGTTGCAATAAGACCGGAAAGACGATAGTATCCAATAACAAAGAACGCAACAATCAGAATGCCAAAAAGACCGGCGAACAAACTTCGCTCTACAGAGGTCTGGCCGAGCGTCGCCCCGACTTGTTGCTGATTTACCAGCGTAATTGCCACGGGCAATGCACCAGCATTCAGACGCCTTGCCATGTCTCGCGCTTCGTCCAGAGCAAAATCGCCTGTGATGACTGCCTGGCCTCCGGAAATGCGCTGTTGAACTTTTGGAGCTGTTACAATTTGTCCATCGAGATAAATCGCGATTGTCTTTCCAATGTTTTCCCCCGTGAGCTCCTCAAACAGTTTTTTCCCTTCGTCATCAAATTCTAGTGAAACATTGGGAATACCGGAGCTTTGGTCAAATTCGACACCGGCTCGCTTCAAATTTTTTCCGGAAAGTGAGGTATTTTCATAATCCGGAAAATACGATTGCGGTTTTTCCTCTGGCTCCAGCTGAAATAAAATGTGCGAAGCACGACGTTCTTTTTCATCCCTCTTTTCCGCAGAGTCGTTTGTTGTTTTTTCCGCCTCGGGATCAGAGGGCTTCGCGCGCTCCTCCACAACTTTGATAATATGATACCCAAATGATGACTTCACAAGATCTGGCATGACCTTCCCGATTTCCCCTTCAAATACTGCTTTTTCAAACGCCGGATCCATGACGCCTTTTCCAAAAAAATCCAAATCTCCGCCCTTTTCCTTTGACCCAGGATCCTCGCTTTGTTCTTTTGCGATGGCCTCAAACGAGGCCGGATCGGAAAGAACCTTCTTCAAAACATCCTCCGACTTCCTTTTTTTTTCCTCATTCCGCTCTTGAATCGCCTTTTTCTCCTCGTCCGTATACGGCACAAAAAGTTTTTCTTTTTTGAATTCCAAAAGCGGCGTCTCGCCAATCTGCGCAATCGCAGCATCCACATCGGTAACACCCGGCAATTCCACAATCATTCTCCACTGTTTACCGGAAAGATTTGTTTGGACAACAGGCTCGGAGACGCCAAACGCATTGACGCGTCGCTCAATGACATCCCGCACCCCTTCAACGGCAGAACGCTCCTCTCCGTTCGGAACCTTGGACGTATCCGCATTGTAAACCAAATGCGCGCCGCCCTGAAGATCTAAACCCAAACGGATCCGACTCTCACGCTGAAATCCCCCGATTTTGATATCCGGCCCGCGGGGATGAGCGATCACAGCCGCACCGACTGTCAAAAGAATAATGCCGACAAAAACCAGCCAAAGACGTAGACGAACATTCATGCCAGATATTAACATTAAACTGCCAACGATTATATCATAGCCGAAATGACGGGGCAAGGATAACTCCAGAGGGGTCTATTCATGCACAATCACCGGCGTTGCGACCTCTGCCCAACCATAGATCCACATCGCATTTTCTTTATTGACATTCACGCATCCATGGCTCATCTTCCGACCAAAATTATTGTGCCAAAACGCGTAGTGGATAAATTCTGGACCGTTATACTGAAGATTCCATCGAACGTCCTTGATGTCATAATTATCGGGGTGGTTTAGTCCATAATTCCAGCGATAATTTTTGATGGGAATTTTTCGGATCACGGAAAATACGCCCTGCGTCGTCGGATACTTATCAATCCCCGTAGACACCAGAAAGGTTCGATCCACTTTTCCATCTTTAAAAGCATACAATCGCTGTTCGGAAATATCCACCTCAATCAATTTTCCCACTGTTCCGAGATACCCAGCGTGGCTCGGATCGCGTTTAAGAAATCCATCGCGGTCCTTTTTTGCCTGCTCATCTAAACGCGAAGGAGTCACAAGAATCTCCAATGTTGCATCAGTATCAACGTTACCTAGTGCCACATTCACACCGCCGCGAAAATCCGACTCGTACGCCAAAAAATCCGGTTTCGTAAGTTTTCCATCTGCTTGAAAAACACGAACTTGCGGCCCGCCCGCGCGCCCAACGCCCGCGACCAACTCCGCCTTCCCATCACGATCAATATCGCCCACATCCAGCCGAACGCCAACCGGATACGCTCCAAACGCCCGAAACTCGGACGCGACTGACCCATCTTGACGGAAAATCTTCACGCGCGACTCCCCTTGATCGTAATTTCCCGCAATGACTTCATCGCCTTTTTCGGCATCCATATTTGCCAGCCGGACAACTGCACCGCCCTGATGCGCCGCGCCAAACGGCATTAAACTCCAACCCACCACACTTCCGGTTCGAGAAAAAGAACGAATATGTCCGCTGGTTACAGAACCCGCGCTCACATAGACTTCCCGAACGCCATCGCCCTGAACATCTCCGATCGCAAGACTCGCCCCGCCCTTCATCCAATCAGGAAAAGCGAAAAATCCTTTTGTTATAAAAAGCGGAGTGCCGGAAAAATCAAACGCGCGAATATGCGCCTGTCCCATCATGGGCGCCGTCCAAATTTCATCCGTGCCATTGCCATCCACATCCCCCACTGCGAGCGAAACGCCCTTCTTCGTATTGGCGTCATAGGCCATAAAATTGGAACGCCGCGTACCGTCTTTTTCGTATACCATTACTGTAGGACCGCCGCCAGGACCCGCGCCAACAACGATCTCATCCACACCATCTCCGTCAACATCCCCGGCCGCAACCGAAATGCCACCCTTAAACTTCCCATCCAACACGGGGAAACGCGTTTCTTCCGCGCCAGTTTCCGCATTGTAAATCCTCACCTCCGGCATTCGTTCCCCAATAGCAAAAACCGCGGAAGGAAAACCGACCATAACTGCAAGCGCAGGCAGGATGAAGATGGAAACGCGACGCATGGTTAAAGTATATCGAAGAATCAACGCGAAAGCAATACGGAGAGATGCCGAGCGTGAATCCTGTCTACGCCCGAGCGTCCGCGAGCGCCTTAAGATGCCGGATACGGTCGCGACGGTACTTTTTCGGATCCAACATATTTTTCTTGAGCAGTTCCAGAAGATGATTCCGCCCCAAATCATAGGGAGTAATGACATAATGAACGCCGTGGGCATAGAGCGTTTGCGCGTGATGATGGTGATTCGCTGTTGCGACAAAAACCGCCCGGACTTTCCGGCGCCGCAAATACTCCTGAAGCGCGGCATTATCTTCCACATCCGGAGTTGTGGAGATAATTAATTTTGCCTTTTGCAAGGGCAATTCATCCAAAAATACTGCGTCATCCACAGAGCCAAGAATCGCGGAAATGTGCTGATCCCGAAGGCGATCAATGACAGTAGGGTCGTGATCCACGACCAAAACGGACGTGTGTTTACGTTTTAAAAACTGCACAATCCCGCTTCCCAGCCGACCGCACCCAATGAGAATAATATCCACAGGAGCACCTTCGAGATCTAAAACCTTCTTTCCTTCACGACCGCCGCGCGAAAGCCAACGCTGAACAATGATCCGATAAAGCGTCTGATTGTAGATCATAAAATACGACGATCCGGTAATCGTGATCAGTCCCACCATGGTAAGCGAGCCAATAAGGGGGGCCGGAATGTGCCCAGCGCTCACCCCCATCTGCAGGAGGATGATGGAAAATTCGCTGATCTGCGCCATGGATAATCCGGCAAAAAAACTCGTTCGATGCGTATATCCCTGCGCGCGCATGATTGCGATCACAATCAGCGGGTTTCCAATCAAGACGAAGAGGGAAAAGATGATAATTAAGGAAAGAGAAGATCGCAGGCTGGTCAGTGAAATATTTGCACCAAGAAAAATGAAAAAGAGCATCAGAAAAAAATCGCGCACCGGCTGAAGCCGCGCCGCCATCTCCCGATGGTACGGCGAGGCGGAAAGGACGACTCCTGCAAGCAATGCTCCCAACTCCGTCGAAAACCCAAGCGCTTCAAATGCGCTGGCGGCAACAAAAACCACGGCGAGACCGAACAGAAAAAGCAACTCCGTGCTTCGAGAAATAAACCGCTCCACTTGAGGAAACCATTTCTGCGCTTTCATAAACAGCGCGACGGCCGCCGCAACGCCGATCATCTTCATCACAATCAAACCAAACCACCGCAGGGGATCATCAAGTCCATCTTGCTGTGCGCTTGCGATCACAATCACAACAAACATGGCAAACAGATCTTGGATGAGGAGCATCCCAATCACCACCCTGCCATAGAGCTGATCTTGATCCCCTTTTTGATCCAAGATGCGCAGGACGATAATCGTACTGCTTAAGGTAAGAGCAATTGAAAGGTAGATCGAGACAATCACCGAAAAACCTAAAAGAAGGGCAATGAGATACCCAGCGATTGCGGTAAACAGAATTTGCCCCAAACCTGCCAAGAGCGAAGCGCGAAGAACGTCTTTAATCTTGTGGAGGTTGAGTCCTAATCCTAAAATAAATAGTAGCAAGGCAACCCCAAGTCGTGAAAAAAATTCCAGGCCGCTGCCTTCTCCGACAAAATTCAAAAACGCAGGCCCAAGAATCAGGCCGGCAATCATGTACCCAATCACCATCGGCTGACGCAGGAGCCGTAAGACCAACGTGACAAGAAACGCGATTCCGAGAACAACGCTTAACTGAACGAAGGAATCCTCTTGCATGAATATTCTTTTTTTGTTTATTGAAGTTTATTATACCAATATTCTTAAAACTTGACAAAAGGCGTCGGACGTCTTAACCTAGACTGTCTTGCGAAAGTGAAAGGACGGTCATGAAAAAACCGCTTCGCGCTCTGCTACTGTGCGCACCTCTCTTCCTCGTTGGGTGCACACTTGCCACGGATCCCCAGGCGAATATCGAAGAACGGTGGTCCATTGACCACCTTGACGGAACGGATTTCGGTTGGGAGGTCTTCAATACTGGCTCGCTCCAGCTCGTTCGATCACCAAGCGAATCCAGTCTCGGATTCCTGGCCTTCTCGACCGATGGACTGCCGGAAGATCCTCCAATCACCCAAGCGATTCTGCGCTTCTGGGTACTCGAAATCTCCCCTCCAGGAGAAGATCGAACCCTTCGCGTGGATCATGTCGCCTTCTCGGAGCTGGGAGATACCCCCGTCCTTCTGTCCCAACACGGCGAACGCTTCGATATCCGGTACGAAGAATCGTGGGTTGAACTGGATGTCACCGAGGCGGTTCGACAGGATATCACGCTTCGGCGGCAATACTCGCAGTTTCAGCTCAAGATCGACGAGCCATCCGGCGGCGGAATGCGGGAAGTCATGATCCAGGATGGCGTTCCTCTCGGAATCAATCCCGATCGCGACTTCGACGACCTTGCCGCCAATCTTGTCATCACGACCAGCTCCTAGCCTGGTCGTCTTTTTTAAAATAGCCTCTAAATTATTTCCCGTGACATTTTTTGTACTTTTTTCCGGATCCGCAGAGGCATGGATCATTCCGCCCCACCTTTTTCCCCTGATCATTGTGAATCTTTGAGGAAGCGCGCTGATCCTGTTGCTGCCGAGATTGCGTTTCTTTTTCCTGCATGGTTTTTGCTGGACCCGTCATCTGCAGTTTTACCGAAGGAGTGTCTTTTGGAACCATCGGCGATGGAACGCCAATTTTGTAAATGGAATACACTACTTCTTTTTGAATCGCATCAATCAGCTGGGTAAATAACCGATACCCCTCTTTCTTATACTCCACCAGTGGGTCGCGTTGTCCATATCCTTGCAATCCAATCCCCTCTCGCAGGTGTCCCATTTGCTCCAAATGATCCACCCACAAAAGGTCAATCGTGCGCAGAACCAATGTACGTTCCAGCTGACGCATCATCTCTAGATTTCCCACACGCGACTCCAACGATTGATATTCTCGCTCCGCGATCGCGCCGAAATGCTCGATAATCGCCGTTCGGAGCTTCATATCCTGCACCTTCCCTCCACCATGACCCTGAATCGCTTCCAATCCCTGAACATCCTCTTCTGTGAGCGGAAAAATTGTTCGCATGACCTCCACAATCTCCTTCAGATTCCATCCATGCTCCTGTTCCAGCGACGTATGAAACGACACAACATGTTCAATTTCCTGCTCGATCATTGCCAGCATTTCACTGCGATACCCCTCGGGCTGATCCGCGGAGGCAAGCACTTCATTCCGTTTTCGATAGATAACCTCGCGATGCCGATTCATTACATCATCGTACTCCACTAAGTGCTTACGCGTATCAAAATGAAATCCCTCAATCTTTTTCTGTGCCTGCTCAATGGATTTGCTGATAAGTTTATTTTCAATGGGAAGATCATCCGGAACGCGCAACGTGTCCATGACGCTCTTCATGCGATCGGAGCCGAAAATCCGCATCAGGTCATCCTCCATTGAAACAAAAAAGATAGACTCACCGGGATCGCCTTGCCGACCCGATCGGCCGCGCAATTGATTGTCAATCCGCCGAGACTCATGTCGCTCCGTTCCGAGGACACATAATCCTCCCGCCGCCAATACTGCACGCCGCTCTTCTTCAACAGCGGGATTTCCGCCTAGCACAATATCTGTTCCTCTGCCCGCCATGTTCGTCGCCACGGTCACCGCACCTGGACGTCCGGCCTGCTTAATAATTTCCGCTTCGCGTTCATGGTTTTTCGCGTTGAGCACCTCATGAACAATCCCATCCCGCTCCAGCAATTCGTGAAGCAGCTCATTTTTTTCGATCGAGACCGTTCCAACAAGCACGGGCTGATGTTGTTCATGCCGCCGTCGAATTTCTTGAGTAAGCGCGGTAAATTTTGCTTTCTCTGTCTTATAGACACGATCCGAACGGTCGCCGCGAATCATAGGACGATGCGTCGGAACCTCGACGACATCAAGGTGATAAATTTTATGAAATTCTTCTGCCTCGGTTGCAGCAGTTCCGGTCATTCCTGACAACTTTTTGTACATCCGGAAATAATTTTGAAACGTGATCGTTGCAAATGTTAAACTCTCCTGCTTCACCTCAACGTGTTCCTTGGCCTCGATCGCCTGATGAAGCCCTTCAGAAAATCGACGTCCGGGCATGAGGCGGCCGGTGAATTGGTCCACAATAATAATCTGACCATCCTTAATGACGTAATCGCGATCCAGCTTAAAGAGCGCACGAGCCTTTAATGCGGCCTCCAGATGATGAACCAAACGCACGCCGCCTTCAGTATACAAATTTTCCAACCCGAGAATTTTTTCAACCTTGTGAATCCCGGCCTCCGTCAGCGTGGCCGCCCGCATTTTCTCATCCACATTGTAATCTTCATTTTCAATCAGCCCGCTGACAATATGAGAAAATTGCGCATATTGTCCGGTCGCCTCTTCCGCCGGACCGGAAATAATCAGCGGCGTACGAGATTCATCAATTAAGATGCTGTCCACCTCGTCAACGATCGCATACTGCAACCCCCGCTGAACGCGCTGACCGGAGTGTTGTACCATGTTGTCCCGAAGATAATCAAACCCGAACTCGTTGTTTGTTCCATACGTCAAATCGGCCGCGTAAGCCTCGCGTCGAGAGACTGGCTGCAAATACGCAACGGTCGCCTCCTCGCCAGTAGCGGCCGGATTAAAAAGAAAAGACCGATCGTGTTGAATACAGCCGACGGAAAATCCGAGGGCGTGATAAATCCACCCCATCCATAACGTGTCGCGTCGCGCAAGGTAGTCATTGACGGTAACCAGATGCGCCCCCTCCCCTTCAATGGCATTCAGTACCAACGGAAGCGTTGCCACCAGCGTTTTTCCCTCACCGGTTTTCATTTCTGCAATGCGTCCTTCATGAAGCACGAGCCCCGCAATCAACTGAACATCAAAATGTTCCATCCCCAATGTTCCCACGGGGTGGTCGAGTTGGAGGTTGGCGGTTCGGCGGCTGGCCTCCCGAACACCGGCAAACACCTCTGGAAGGAGCTCATCAACGGTTCGACCCTGCTTTCGCGCTTCCCTCCATCGATTCCGCATCCCGCGAAGCTCATCATCGGACAGGTTTCGCAACGCAACGCCTTTTGAACGAATTGCTTCAACGACATCTTGATACCGGAGGAAAAGACGTTTTGTCGGGTCACCAAAAAATTTCGAGAAGATGTTGGCCATAGGAATCTAAACGATTTAACAATCCTCCTTGCCGAGCCAGGGAAAAATGGATTTCATCACTCGCCGAATTTGCGCTTTTGGCCGACCTCTCTCTTTTTGAATTTCGCGGTAGTGGGAAATTTGATGATCTGCCTGATCAATCAGGCGATCTAATACAGCCTCAATACTCTCACCTTGCGCATCCCCATGAAAGGTTTCGTGCGGAACTTCAATTGTTGCGCGAAGATGAAAAATATCCCCTTGCCGATGGTGCTGGTCGCGATCAATATCTGCATGCACGCCGAGTATTGGAACAGCATGCTTCTCAAGACGCACGAATTTTTTTTCCACAAGCAATTTTACATCTTGCGTGAGGTCAAAACCGTGATGGGATATGGAAAGATTCATAAGGTTGAAGTCCTAAAAGTGCCGTTTAACAATACCACAATCGTAAAAAATCTTCAAGGGATTATTTTGTGACTCGTCCCATTAAACTCACCAGCCAAGGAGCTGAATTTCCTCCCGAAGCTGAATGCCGTACTGCGTTCGGATTTTCTGCTTAATGACGCCGATGAGCATCACAATATCCTCCGCAGTTGCATCGCCGGTATTGGCAATAAAATTCGCGTGAACATCGGAGACCTGCGCGCCGCCGATACACAATCCTTTCAACCCCGCCTCTTCAATAATCCAGCCGGAAGCCATGCAATGATTCCGAATCCCCTTCTCCAATCCAAGACCTTTCAACCGATGCTCCTCCTTGGCATCCAGGCGCGTGTTTTGAAAAATACAACCGGAGTTCGGCGCTCCAACCTGCTGGGTTGCGGTTTTGTGCTTCTGGTATTCCTGCACACGGGATCGAATCTGCGCAGGATCCCCGAGTTGAAATTGAAATACTGCACGCAGAACAATCCATCCGGAATGCTTAAAGAAGCTATGACGATACTGAAACTCGCACGACACAGGATCAAACATTTTCTTCACGGCGCTGGGACTAATCGCCCCCACCGCAACGATCCGCTCGGACGTTTCACCCACGCGCGTTCCGGCATTTCCTCGCACCGCACCGCCGACCGTTCCTGGAATTCCAGCCGCGTACTCCAACCCGCTCATCCCCTTCTGGGTCGCCTCGGAAACAAACTGCGCAAGAAGAACGCCAGCGTCTGCTCTCGCCTGCTCTCCATTCCATTGCACGATTCCACCGCTACTATGAACGACAAGTCCGCGAATGCCGGAATCCGCCACCAGGACATTACTTCCTCCACCAAGCACCGTAAATGGAACCGAGGCGTCCAGAGCAGCGCGAATAGCACCCTCCAGTTGTTGAGCATCCGATGCTTTCACAAAAAATTCGGCCGACCCGCCCACGCGAAATGTTGTCATGGGCGCCAAAGGAACTTGCACTTGGAGATTTGGGAGGCTTTGTCGAAGTATTTGGATAGATGTCATCATGGCAATCCGTCAAGAATTTCCTGTGCAAGTTTTTGAAACGATCCCACTGCCATAATGATGACAACATCTCCGGGACGCAGACGCGAAAGCAAGAGAGCTCGCGCGTCGTCCCGAGTCGGCGTATCCTGCACAGAAACGTGGGACTGCCGGATCGTTTCTGCAAGTGCATGGCTTGTCACCGTAAATGCCGAGCCCGCCTCCCGCGCGGCGGCAATATCCGCAATCAGAACTTCATCCGCCGCATCAAAGACTCCACGATAATCACTCAACAACGCCTGCGTTCGCGAATAGGTATGCGGTTCAAACACGACCCAGATTCGACGATTGGGGAAACGGAGCCGCGTAGCACGAAGCGTTTCACGAACCGCCGTGGGATGGTGTGCAAAATCATCCAAAACCGTGACGCCATTTTTTTCCCCAATGCATTCGCTTCTCCGCGCAGGAGCCTGAAAGGAAAAAATGGCATCGGCGATCGCCCGCATCGGCACGCCAATATAATCCGCCATTGCCACCGCGCATAGGAGATTTCGAATATTCATCTCTCCATGCAACTGGGAGTGAAAACGCATTGCGATCCGCCCGCCACGAAGCAGAATCCCATCCATCCCGCGCAGCGAAGCCCGAAGATCCTGCGCAGACCAATCCACCATTCGCGTCTGCAAGCTCACCCACTGGATCTGTGCACTAGCATCCCGCGCCACGTCCAGGACATTCGGATCATCTGCATTGGCGACAAGCAAGCCGCTTCTTGGCAACTTTTTGATCATGGTTCGAAATGCCAATTTCACCTCTTCAAGAGAATGAAATTGATCGGGATGATCCCATTCAACGCTGGTGATGATCGCAAGATCCGGTTCATAGCGCAAAAACTTTGATGTTGAATCCATGCTTCCACTCGCATATTCATCGCCCTCTAAAACCGCCCAGCGGCCAGTGGCATCCCGAACCGAACTTTGAAAATTGGGTGCATAGCCGCCGATAAAAAAACCCGGCCGAAGTCCGCCGCGATCCATGATCCACGCCAAGAGCGATGTCGTCGTTGTTTTTCCGTGCGTTCCGGCAACCACAATGCGGCGTCGATCCCTCCAAAAAAATCGGACAAGCTCGGGAAAATGCGCCATCGGGATTCCTAGTTCTTTGGCACGCTGAATTTCTGGATTGTGCTCAGCGCGTTCCCCTCCTCCTACAACCACAAGATCCGGCAGAGGATTCAGATGCGCGGCATCATACGTCGTAAAAAATGAAATTGCAGATTTTTCCAAAAGCGTTGACGTGGGAGGATACACGCCATGATCCGCACCTGCGACACGAAACTCACGCGAGCGCGCAAGAAGCGCCGCGGCGCTCATTCCTGTTCCGCCGATCCCGATGAAATAAATCAATGCATTGGGTTTGAGCGCAATCATGGACGATGGCATAATTCTCGAAGGAGATACATGGAGCCGGTCACCACAATCCCGTCTTTTTTTTGAGCACGCGCGCGTGCAAGCGAAAGAGCGGATTTCGCGTCTTGGGTCATGTGCATCTGATCCCGCATCCGCAACGGCATGAGCGTCAGAAGTTCTTTAGGATTCCAGCTCGTTTTTTCTTGAAGCGGCGTGAGAATGACCTCGCGCACGGCCGGAAGGAGGAGGCGCAACATTGCTCGCGCATCCTTTCCTTTTCGCACCGCACAGACCGCGACAAAGGTTTTTTGAGGATAACACTGTTTCAATGATCGAACAAGTGCGCGCATTTTTTCTGGGCTGTGAGCGGCGTCAAGAATCGTCAACGGATGCTGATGGATCACCTGAAACCGATAATCAATACGAGCTATTCGACATCCGCGTAAGATCTGGGGGATAGTAATCCTCCATCCATCCTTCTTGAGCTGAAGCGACGTGGCGATGGCAAGCGCGGCATTAGCAGGTTGAAATGTTCCAGTAAGCCCAAGGTGGACGGAGCGTATACTTTCTTGCTTGGACTTAAAATCAAATCGAGTTCCACGCGCGGTCACATCCGTGTTCCTCACCCAAAAATCTCCATTCATCCGCATCCACGGAATACCAAGGCGACGAACGTGCGCGGAAATCTTTTGTTCCTGGGATTCTCGGAAAACGCCTGTCACAAGCGGCGTCTTCGGCTTCAAAATTCCCATCTTCTCCTTTAAGATCGCAAGGGGCGTTCCCCCAAGAAGATCCATGTGATCTCTCCCAACATTCGTCAAAATCACCGCACTCGGCTTAAGCACATTCGTCGCATCATACCGGCCGCCTACACCAACTTCCACAACCGCCACATCCACCCGTTGGTCTCGAAAATATTCAAACGCCATTGCAAGGAGAAATTCGAAGTGGCTCAACCGCACGCACGCCCGCCTCTCCGCTTGGGCGATTTTTCCGGCCACCCGAACGAACTGTATTTGTTTGATATTGCGGCCGTTCACCTGCATCTTCTCCCGAACGGTCTTAATATATGGCGAGAGCGTCAGCGCAGTTCGCAACCCCGCGACCTGAAAAATGGATGCCAAGAACGTACACGTCGAGCCTTTTCCGGCTGTGCCTCCAACATGGACCGTCCGGTAAAACCACTGGGGATTTCCTAAAATATTCAGCACCGCTTGAATCCGATCCAAACGCAACTGCGCGCGTGGAATCAACGATTTTTTATCGCGGCCATCCACGTCCGAAACCCACTGTGTGTATGTTCGGGATTTCATCGCTTTTTCGCCAATTGTTCCTCCAGCAATTCAACAATATGTTCAGCGGCATCCGGTTTCATAATCCGCCCAATCTGATCCTCAAGCGACCCTCGCAGTTTTGGCTGATCCAAGAGCGCAAGAAGATGCTGGGTAAAAATCTGCGCCGTGAGTGTGTGTTGATTCAAAACCACGGCTGCGCCATGCTTTTGGAAATAATCCGCGTTTGGTTCCTGATGGCTTTGCGGAAGCGGTATGATCACCGTCGCCTTCTTTAAGGCAGCCAACTCCGACAACGTCGCCATCCCCGCGCGCGTAACCACCACGGTTGCAACCGCCAAGACATCCTTCATCTCTTCCGTTAAAAACTCAACAACATGGTACCGCTGGATCAGAGACTTTTGTTTGACGGTCGAGTCCAACAAGTCAAAGGACGTCGGCCTGTGCGTTTCATGAAAGAGCGGATGCTGAAAAATATTTTTTCCGCGGCCAGCAACATGAATCACTTGCATCCGCGGAAGAAGTTTTGGGAGCGCGTCCATGACAATTTTATTCAATGCGAGCGATCCTGTTCCTCCACCTAAAATCAAAATCGTTGGAAAATCCGACCGAAGATCAAACCGTTCCGTTGCGCGCTCCGCGGCGCCCTCTAGAAGATCGGCGCGAACGGGATTGCCCGCCAGAACCGTCTTTGACTTTGGAAAGTGATGAAGGGAAGTGGTAAAAGTCGTTGTAATTAGGGTTGCCACGGGAGCCATCAATCGATTCGCCAACCCTGGCCGAACATCCTGCTGATGAATCGCCACGGGAATGCCAAGCATGGCGCAAGCCCATGCAACCGGAACGCTGACAAAACTCCCCGCAGAGATCATCAGATCCGGCCGATCGTGTAGCAGACGACCGACGGCAATAAAAAAAGCTTGGACAATATTCACGAGGTCAAAAAAATTTTTCACAGAAACATACCGCCGCCACTTTCCGGAAACGATCGTTTGAAATCGAATCCCCATCGCCTCAACCCATTCGCGTTCTGGCCCCTCTGTTGTTCCCCAAAACGTAACCTCCAAATTCGGTTCTTTTTTTCTCCACGCCTGAATCATCGCCAAAAGCGGTGTTGTCGGCCCGCCGGTTCCTCCGCCGGTCAAAAGTATCTTCATTGTCGCAACGGTTAAAACTCTTCAATCTTTGCAATACGCTTCGCAGACCCCCTGTGATAAACAAAGATCACAATAAGCATGGAGATAAAAATTGCGCCCAATAAAACCAGATAAAATTGATTCACCTCAATCCCCTCCTGAATGACACTGATGCGCGCAATTTCGACCTGTGAACTTGTTCTCCCCTCCGGATCCGTGACGGAAACAAACACGACATGGTCTTCTCCGACCAAACGATCTTTCTTAACCTCAATGCGCCAATAGCCCTTTTCATCCGCTTGATCGGAAAAGACCAGTGGCTTACTGTAAATGTAAAGCTGAATAAAATAGAACGGCTTTGACCGACCCTCGAAAACCAGTACCGGCGATTGCGCTGGGACATGCTCTCGCTCCACCGGTGTTACTAGCGCAAAATCCGAAAACAGTGACTGATCCGCCACCGGGATATTCAAATCCGATGGAACGATCACCGCAGAATCCTCCTGTTTGACTAGAGTAAATCGCTCCAAAACTGCAGGAGATTCTTCGGATCCAGAAGGGGGAGTTTCCTCCGAGACGTTTTCTTCTTCCTGCGGCGGTTGTGCGGGAATCTCCGGCGTTACAGACGGCGGCGTAGAACCCGGACGGCGCAATCCGAAATCCAAATGCGAAAATATCGTCACCTGCTGTCCGACTCGGCTCAAACTCACCCTCCATGGATCAAATCCAGCGGTTAGGGTCATGCCTGACGGGATGGTCGTTTCGTCGAGATTAATAAAATAGACTCCGACGCCGAGCTGACGAAACAGGTACTGTCCCTGCGCATCCGTCGTCGCAGAAGCTACCACGCGATCCTTCGAACTCATCTCAAGGTCGCCATCCGCGTCCTGATACAACTTCAACACAACACCCGCAATGCCCGCTTCCGAATCGTCCGGAATGCCATCATCATCCAGATCCTCCCAAACCGTGTCCCCAATGGCTCCGGTCGTCAGCGCGTTCGTGACGGAATTTGTGATCCGATGCTTATCCGCTTCAAAATAAGTAAAACTCGCGGTATTGCTGATTTTATCCACACTCGCTGGATTTGAAACGCGAGCCTGAAAGGTAAAGTAACCGGACTGTGTTGCAAGAACATCTTCCACGTTGATCACCACCGTGCTCGCATCCACGCGTGCGTCATCTCGCGCATCTTCCGCATCGGTTTGCGGGACGCCGTTTAAGGTGAGCGTGTTTGGAATGTACTCAACCCCCCTCGGAAGCGAATCCGTAAATACCACGGTGTGTGCATCGCCGCCGCCGAAATTCTCGTAATCAATGCGATACATCGCCGTCTGCCCAGGAGCGATTTTCTGGGTGTCATCGCTTAACGGAGAGGAGCCTACCACAATCGGCGCAACCTCCACGAGATACCACGTCAGCCCAGAAGCCGCAGCTAGTTTGAGAACCATCAAGAGAACGGCCGAAAACGCTATTTTCCGTGAGATTCGATGATGTTTTTGATAGGTCGTATAAGGGTAAATCCATGTCCCGGAAGCGTCCCGAGGAGACACGGTGTTAAAGGAAACAACTGGACGCTGAATCATAAATCGCGCAAAATCCGCAACAGATCGCTGAACGCGATTCCATGTGAGCGGCTGTTTCTGCGTTAACGTCCCCAAAGCGTATCCGAAGGAAAAAATAAGAAGAACGAAAATGAGATAGGTGACAACCGGTTCCTGAACGATCGCCAGCACCGCCGCCTCCATCCTAAAATCCCGGACGAGCAAACGTACCCCGCCTGCCTCGATCGTTGGTAGAGATGAATGGACTCCCTTGGATCCGCCCGGTGTCTTTTCACTCAATAAGCCTCGAACAAGCGACAATGGCGTCGTTGGCAAAACGCTGACCGCACTTGTCTGCACATCAATGCCTACGGTTTTTGTAGCAACAATATTCGGACCGAGTTCGGTATTAACCCAAAACGAAACCGGATCCGACCATGTGCCCCAGGCTCCGCGGGGATCTTGTGCTCGGACGGCAAACACCCACTCCGTCTTATCCTTTAACGCGGTGATCACGGCATGCGATGTCTTTCCGCGCTCGGTCGTCGTATATTCATACTTGTAAGACTTCGCAATTTCCCCATCGCTATCCAGTCGCATCTGATAAATCAAGTCGTTCGAAGATTCGCTGGGATCGGTATCGTCTGCCGCATTCCAGGAAAGGGTTGGCATCCGCGTGTGAAGAACCTCACCCTCCTGCGGAAAAAAACCAGACGCGACTTTATCAGGCGCCGTCGTTTGAAAATCCAATTGAATCAGATCCCGGACAACACTGCCGGCATTTCCCACCTGATCCGTAACGTAATAGCTCAAGGCGTAATCCCCGTCGGACAATCCCGAAAGATCCGCCGTAAGCGTAGTCTGCTCGATGGTCGGCGTTGCGTTCGCATCCGAAGAAAAAACGGCAAAAGTTTTATTGACGCCAGCCCCTTCGTCCGTAGCGCCGCTGATCGTCAGGGTTAAAGAGGAACCCGACGTGACAACATCCGGAGCATCCGACGCGTAATTTTTCGGCGGCGCGTCATCCCACCCCCACGTTAATGACGGAACCGTCATGTTCACGACATCCCCGTAAACATTATTTCCTCCCTCCATTGCGGATGTCACACGAACACCCGTCCGTTTCACGGTCTGACCATCGCTCGGCGTCTCTTCAACATTCACCGTCTTGGTTCCATCGAAAAATGTCGCGCCTCCATATGCGTCGTCATCTCCAGAATACCCAATGATGAGTTGCCCGCCCGTGAGCGCTTGCTGGATCCGCTCCATCCCTGCGGTAATCAATAATTGGATGGCATCATCCACCCCGTCATGATTTTTCCACAATACACCCGCCCCATCGGTATATTCAGCATTATCCACCCGAAATCTTGTCACGGCAACGCGATCCGTGATCAGCGTTTGAGACACCGTAGATAATATAAAGGTCTCATTTAAACTCCCATCCGACTTGGAAAGAACAACCTGCGGAGAAAGCGTTGTTGTTCCAATGGCAGAAGACGCGGTAAAGATTCCGCTTCCAGAAAATTGATGTCCTCCGATCGGCGGACCAAGCTCGTCTGTTCCTGCATTTCCCTCTCCAGTCATCGCGGCCGTTCCTGTGCTGACCGCGGTCACCGAAACCTGAACCGAGGTGTCCGTTGGCATAATTTCCGATCCCTCATATTCAATCCGGTAGGTTAAGGTACCAGCATCCAAGGGATTCAGCGTCGAATCCGAAAGCGACCAATCTGCAAGATCAATCTCAATATCCGTAACGAGGTCAAAATAATTCGTCTGAACCGTGCTGTAGCCGCTGTCTCCTCCCTGCTTGTCGGACACGCGAACTTCCAACTCCACATCGTCCGCATCCGGATAATCCCAATCTACTTTTAACCCAAAAGTTAAGGTCAGCGCATTGCCAGAGGTGCTTGTCGAAGGCGTAGTGCTCTGCAATGACGCAACGCTACTCCCCTCTGCAATGGACAAGACACCATCCTCGGAATGAACGCGGATCCGCCCATTGGTGACACTGGCATCTCCAAACCGAACATCAATTTCATCCAGATCCGCTGTTCCATTGGGATCATCGACCACGGCTTGAAATTGATAAAACCGATAATTTGCGTAAAGGTTATCTGTATCATCCCGATTCGTGACCGCTCCGGATGTGACGGTTGGAGTAAAATTTGTTGAAAAATTCCCATACACAACACTGCTAATCGAAGCGGCAGTTTCTGTGAGGACATAATCCGCCTGCGTTGTTAGCGCATTCGAGGCCGGATACCGGCTATCCCGCATAGAAATACCGGCGTAAGTATTTGTGGACTCCAATAAGACCTCCGCCTCAAACTGCTGGGTCGAGCTATTATAAACCCGCTTATAGAGATCCTTGCCAGCCCCTCGGATGTATAACACAACCACATTATCATTACTATCCAGTCCGGCGGATGCGCTCCCAGCATCAAACGCGTCATCCGTTGCAAGACTCGACGGCGTTGACCATTGGCCGGTGCTACCAGCACTCGAGCGTCCACTCGCGGCTAAAACACGATTACTCGAAAGGCTGCTATCTTTGATGTAAATCACATTGGGATGACCGGCGTCACGAATTGCCAGAAGCGGTGAATCCGCATCATTACTACTCGCCGCGGAAATTTGCTCTGCCGCGGACCACGTTCCAACAACGATTCGTTGACGGTAAAAAACCTTTTTTTGCGTTGCGGTCGCGCGATACGCGACATGGACAACCCCACTTGCATCTGCATCTAAAGAAGGATACAAGACTCCCGTCTCTGTGTTATCAGGCGACGTCGCGCCACTCAACGTGCCATTATAGGCAATGGTCGCTGGCGTGAAATTCAGATACCGCAATACTCCTGTGCTGGTATCCGTACCGGACCACGCGATGTGCACGAGACTGTTCGCGTCCACGGCAATCGCCGGAGTCTGTTCCGCGTCAGAGGTGCTTGAGAGCATGGTAACGCTTCCCCAGCTGTCCGTCGTCTTATCATACACCCGCGCCTGCAGATCAATATTTGTATCACTGACACGATGCTCCCAGACGACATACAGATTGTCCCGACCATCAATGGCAAGCGCAGCATGCCGATCCGGAATACTGTCCGCGGATGTGCTCACGACTCGAAAGGTCGTCCACGTCGTCCCGCCATCCGTTGATCGGAGCACTGCAACTTCATCCACACTGCTGATCGGCGCAACCCCGACAACAAAAAGATTATTCGCGCTGTCCTTCACGAGTCGGCGCTGGCTCATATAGTACGTCGCCTCTGCCGCTACGCCAGACGCCACCGTTCGCGTCGCCGCAATGACGATCCAATGCACGCCGAAAAAAATTGTTGCAACAACAACCATCACCAGCCCGCCGCGCGCGATCTTCTTCATAAGATTGCCGCCGCTCATCGTGTTTGCTTTGAAATATTGACTAAAATCCCCATTGCAACCATAGAAAGAATCATCGCCGAACTTCCATAGCTGATAAACGGCAACGGGATGCCGGTCAGTGGAAGAACGGAAACCATCGCGCCAATATTCACGCTTGCTTGAAAAACGAACCATGTGGTAATCCCCACCGCAAGGAGTTTCCCAAATTCATCCGGCGCCTGCCGGGCAATGCGATAACCTCGAACCATCAGGAGAAGAAAGAGAATAATGACCCCCACCGCAACGATAAAACCCATCTCTTCGGCAATCACCGCAAAAATGGAGTCGCCGGTCACCTCGGGAAGATAGTTGTATTTTTGCCGAGAATGCCCCAATCCCAAACCAAAGATCCCACCAGATCCGATCGCAAGTAGTGCCTGATTAACATGATACCCAATCCCCTGCGGATCGAATTGCGGATTCAAAAAAACCGTAAACCGTGCCGCGCGATACGGAGCAAGACGAATAAGCAGTGCGATGAGCAGCGCCCCCGCAGCTCCAATCAGCGTAAAATGCTTCAAGTCCGCGCCCGCGACAAAATAAAGTGTAAGTGCAATCATCGCGATCACCGACATCGTCCCCATGTCCGGCTGGAGCATAATCAGAAAACCGATGATTCCCAGCAGAATCAAAAATGGCGTGAGTCCGTTATAAAAATCAGAAACATGCTGTTTACCGCGGCTCTCAAACCATGTCGCAAGATACAATAAAAAAGTCAACTTCGCGATTTCCGATGGTTGGACAAAAAAGAAACCGAAATCAATCCACCGCCGAGCTCCGCCATATTCAAAACCGATCCCCGGAATCAGCACGGCAATCAGGGCGAGAATGGTAAAAAGAATCAACGGAACCGCAAATTGCTTCCAGCGGTGATAATCCACGCGCGACGCGATCCAGAAACCCGCACTGCCGATCAGCACGCCGTAAAGAATCTGGTGCCAAACGTAGTAATTGCTGTCTCTAAAATTCTCGTACCCGGCAACTGTGGATGCAGAAGAAAGGGCAATCAACCCAAAAATAACAAGCCCGAAAAGCGTCGCAAGAAGGACGGAATCCGCTGAATGAATATTTCCTCGCTGTCGCGAAATCATGAATCGCGGACTAATTGTTCAAAGGTTTGAATGCGTTCTTGGACATTTCGAAATGCCTCAAAACTGCTGCCGCACGGAGAAAACAAAATCGTATCGCCCGAGATCGCCATCTTTAAAGCCGCGGCATAGGCTCCTTTTAGGGATAGAAAAACTTTTAGTTGATTTGGAAAATGTTCCAGAAGACGCGTTGTTGCCGATCCCTGAATCGGCAGAAGACGGACATGACGCTGCTGAATCAGCTCCGCCAGTGCGCGATCGGGAAGGTGCTTATCCTTCCCGCCCGTGATGAGCAGAATTGGGGTGGATGGCGGAATAGACCGCACCGCCGCAAACGTTGCCTCGGGTGTTGTGGCGATTCCGTCATTGATCACGGTGACCCCATTGCGAACGCGTAAAATTTGCCGGCGACCCTGAAGCCCGCGAAATGTTCGCAATCGCCTCAAAACGTGATCCTTTGGAATCTCTAGGACATCCGCTGCAACCATAACCGACGCAACATGGGACGGAAACGCGCCCACGACGTTTGGAAGCGGTAGCGAAGCGGAAAACCATCGCGCACGAGTCGTCCGCCACCGTCGCATGGCAGGATCATCACGGTTCAGCACGGCAACACCACGCGCAGATCGGTGTTGAAGAATGGATTTTTTGGAAGCCCAATAGGCCGCTCGGGAGGGATAACGGTATAAGTGATCCAGACCCAACATGGTGACAACCGCAAGATCCAGTTCGAGCGACATTTCCCGAAGGCTGTCGAGTTGCCAGCTGGACAGCTCCAAAACAACCCGATCCCGCGAATGAATACCCGCCAACTGCCCCAAGGGTGATCGCATTATATTCCCTGCAAGATGCGTTGCCGGCGAGGTGCCGCGCAAAACATGATGCAATAAAGCGACCGTCGTGCTTTTTCCTCGTGTCCCAGTCACGCCGATCAAAGAAACGTCTGGACGTTCTTGACGAAAAAGTTCAATATCCGACGTGATCAACATCCTTCGCTTTCGGGCGGCTTGAACCAATGGAATCTCCGGAGGAACATCTGGGTTCTTTATAATCCATCCCACGCCTTCGAGATCACGGAGATGATGCGGACCGAGATGAATGTCAATGACCTGGTTCCTACGCTGGATTTTTCGCAAACGCTGGATATTTTTTTGAATCTCGGCATCATGTGCAAGATCCGCGATCCGCAAAGAGAATCCACGGCGTAGCGCCCATGCCGCGCTCGCCACCCCGCCCCCCTCCGCGTACCGCCCTAAACCCAAAATCAATACCAACTTTTTAGGATCAAGATTGCAAAACATTGGCCGATGACCTATCCGGCGAGAAACCCTCACTGTTTTTCCTTTAATCACTATTTTTTGTTGCATGAAAATCGGATCTATTATAACACAAAACCACCGCAGTTGCACCTGTGGACAAATACCGACAACTCCTCAAAAATCCACCACAAAATCCGTGCTGAATGACGTTAGGGTTGAATCCGAGGAAACCTCATCCCATTCTGTCATCCCATCCTTCAGGGACGCAAGAGAAAGATCCATCTCCTGCGAAAGCGAGGAAATGCCGGATACATCCAAAGGAACGAACGCAAGCGAAGCGTCATTAATGAACGGGGACGCCGGCGTTGTGCGAAGACCACTCTTCCCTTTCCGATCATCCGCACCTGCCTCATTCACCGCCTCTAAAACCGTTTCTTGCCCACCATCAATCTCCACTGCAGACCCATCTTCTGGAACACTCGTTTGCGGAGAGAAACTGCGTGTCAATGGATTGCTCGATGTCACCAATGACAGTAATCCCCCCTTCCCACTCGGCTGAAGCGCGGAGAGCGCAACAACGCCGATCGCAACAAGCGCAAATGCCGGTGTCCAAATTTTCCACAAGGAACGCCTGCGCGGAACAACCTCATCCGCCTCATCCTCTTGGGGAGTGCTCAGTGGAAGCGACCGCTTCGCCTCGCGAAGGGATCCCGGCGCATCCAACCTCCCCTTCAGTTCATTCATAAACGGCGCGGAGGGATGAGAAGACGCGGAGCTTGTCAGCACCTTAAGATCTCGCGCAAACTTTATCACCTGACGGAGCTCGGTATCGTCATTTGCCTGCATCAGGGCCGCACCATCCCGCTCCTCCTGCAAAGAATGCAAATAGTGTTCGAGGATATCGTATTTATTCATCGCGTCCTTCTAAGGAATCAGATATTGAAGAAGAAATTGGGGCAAGTGAAAACTGCTCGGCAACCACCACCGCCTTCTTTAAAGCGCGATATTGCAAAACTTTTACGTTTCCGACGGTTTTTCCCATTGCCTCCGCCGTCTCCTTTAACGAATAGTTCTTAATAAATCTGCACTCCAAAACATCTCGGTAATGCTCTGGCAAAAGATCCATGATTTTCTGAAGGTGTTCGGCCTTTTTTTCTAATTCCTGCTCGGAAGACATGACGAGGGGTTCTGTTAAATCGCTGTTTAAAAAATCGTCAATGCAAACGGTTTTCATTTTATACTTCTCCCGCCAGTAATCCATCACCGTGTTTGCGGCAACTTTATAGATCCACGTCTTAAACGAGGATTGAAATTGAAAGGTTGAGAGGCCGTGAATCAGTTTCATAAAAATCTCCTGCGTCAGATCTTCCGCCTCCTGTTTATTGCCGGTTTTGGCGTACGCAAACCGATACATCGGCTGAACATACCGATCGTACAATTCAGACAAGGCCGATGATTCGCCAGCCTGATATCGTCGAACCAACGCATCATCTTGTTCCTTTGCGCTGGCCTGCACCGCAGCATTGTTTAAAGAGGGGTCATTATCCATGTCGTACAGGGGTTACAATTTCAACATTTTTCGCTAATTAAAGCGATCAATTAAAACGAGCGTCATGCCGACCACAGCGGTCATCGCAGAGATAATCCAAAAGCGCATGACAATTTTCGGCTCCGGCCACCCCATGGCCTCAAAATGATGGTGAATCGGCGAGGAAAGAAAAATCTTTCGTCCGAATAGTTTTTTTGACGTAAGCTGAAGCATGACGGATAATGCCTCTACCACAAGGAGAAAACCAATAACCGGAAGAAGAAGGGCTTGATTCGTAAGCATTGCGACAATACCGAGCGTCGTCCCCAAGGCCATGGAGCCCGTATCGCCCATAAAGAAGCGCGCAGGAGTAATATTAAACCACAGAAATGCAAGAAGTGCGCCAACGATGACGCCGCAAAACGCTGCGAGGTTAACGCGACCCTGCGCAAAGGCAATCGCGCCGTACGCGCTAAACGCCGCCAGCAGGATCCCTCCCGCTAGGCCGTCTAATCCATCTGCCTCGTTCACGGAAAAGGAAGTTGAGACAATAATAAAAATAAAGATCGGAATGTACCACCAGCCGATCTGATAGTTTCCGAGAAAAGGAATGTGCAAAATATCCCACCCCAGCTTCACATAGAACCAATATGCGCCAGCAATGGCAATAAGCGTGTAAATCAACAGACGATGCCGGACGCGCAGTCCCCCGCCAGGTACGCCCTTTCCTCTAACGGAGTAGATATCATCTACCAGTCCAACAACTGCCGCGGCAACAAGAGCGCCCAATGGGAGCCGGGTTTCAGCGCGATTAAGAAAATTAAGCTGATCCCAAATTTCAAACGGCGTCCATCGGGAAAGCAGATTAATAACCAACGCGAGCGCGAGCGTTGTCCCCCAAATTAAAACGCCTCCCATCGTGGGCGTACCGCTCTTTTTGAGATGAAACTTTGTAAAGATCGGTGTTTCTCCGCTGTCCCGAATCTGCTTGCCAAGCTTATGCCGATACAAAAAATTTGTCAGCAATGGCGTCCATGCCAACGCCAGGACAAAGGACAGCGTTGAAAGCACAAGAACCTTAATGACTGCAGAAATGTCAATAAAACTCATCATATCAGCTAACGATTTTGTAAAACAAGAAAAAATTCAAAGATCAGGAGCAAACCATGGAAAAGAACAGCCGATCCCATCAAGAACCATCGAACGAGCCGATCATACTCGAACCATGTGGTGACGGCAAACGTATGAAGCAATAAAATGAATGTTCCGGTACTCGGCAAAAGAGCAAATCCCCACCAGGTTCCAACTCGATCAATGCCCACAAAGATACTGTAATGCAGAACAACGGACGATGTCCCGAATGGAATCGCCCAAAGCAAGAGACCCCAAACAGCGGCATTCAAAAAAAACCCAATCCCGAAAAACCACCCCATCATTCGGCGATGACGAAAAATTCGCAAAGGACTCCAATAAATTCTCCCTGCCCACCACGCTGAAACGGATGCTGGGAATACCATAGAGACCTCTCAAAAATAATCTTCTGCCCGGTTGAGCATCCTGCGGCCTCCAAACGCCCTCATCGCTCGTCGAAATATATTGTACTAAAAAAGCTCTTTTCTTGCAACTCTCCCACAACCCAGGATCGATCAATAGACATCATCTTGTTTATGAGCTTCACAAAATTATTGACTTCCTCTTTTTTGTATGGGATAATATGATCACATCTCGATACAAAACAAATCCTTTATTATGCTCACGGAGGAAAAAATAAAAAACATCGTTCTTAGCAACAAACTTCTCACCTCGGATCGGCTTCAGGAAGCTCTGAACGGCGCAAAGCGAAATCAAAGATCGCTTCATCACATCCTATTGAGCGAGGGATTTCTTTCGGAAATCGCTCTCTATCAAGCCCTCGCGGCACACGACAACGTGCCGTTTGTTGATTTATCCAAAACCCTGATTCCACCGGAAATTCTGGGTCTTTTGGCAGAGCCGGTCGTCCAAACCCATCATCTCATCCCCTTTGAACGAAACGAACAAGTCATTAAAGTGGCGATGGTGGATTCAGACGACCTCCAAACCATTGATGTCATCCGAAAACAGCTTCCCCTGTCAATCGAGATCTACCAAACAACCCCCTCTTCCATTGATCATGCCCTCCAACAGTATCACCATGGGGTGGATCAAGAACTAGAGAGTATCGCTCGGCACATTCAGGAAACGGTCGCAGAGAGCGAGACCGTCAATTCAGATGACCCAAAAGATTTGGAACGTCTGGCACAAAATCTTCCGATTATTAAAGTCGTTGAAACCCTACTCGACTACGCTGTCTTTGAAGGTGCGTCCGATATTCACATTGAACCGGCGGAAAATAATTTACTCGTACGCTATCGCATTGACGGCATTCTTAAGGATGTCATGACCTTGCCAAAGACCGTTCTTTCCGGGCTTGTTGCGCGTATTAAGATTCTCTCAAACCTTAAACTTGATGAGCATCGCCTACCTCAAGACGGCCGATTCAAGATTGTCCACCAGCGATACAAAGTTGCCGTCCGGGTTTCCGTGATTCCAGTTTTTGACGGGGAGAAAGTCGTGATGCGGATCCTTGACGAAGCCGCGGAGGCGCTCGATGTAAAAAAACTCGGATTTCACGCCACCGCACTGCAGGTTCTTATGCGAAATATGTCAAAACCGCATGGGCTCATTCTTGTCACGGGCCCCACCGGTTCCGGAAAAACCACAACCCTCTACTCCATCCTCGGCCAATTAAATACAACGGCCGTCAACATTTCAACCATTGAAGATCCGATTGAATACCGCATCCCTCGCATCAATCAAAGTCAGGTGAACCCAAAGATTGGATTTACCTTTGCCTCTGGACTTCGCGCGCTGCTCCGCCAAGATCCCAACATTATCATGGTCGGGGAAATTCGCGATAATGAAACGGCGGAAATGGCCATTCACGCCGCGATGACCGGACACCTCGTCCTCTCTACCCTACACACGAACGATGCTCCGAGCACTATTGCTCGGCTCTCTGAAATGAACGTCCCGCCGTATCTCCTCGCTTCTACCACCAATCTCGTGATCGGCCAGCGCTTGGTTCGCCGACTCTGTCCGGATTGCCACGAAGAAATCATGCTTGGAGAAAAAGAATTGGAGCAATTTCAGCTATTAGACGATGTGCTTACGGCTCAACAATTTACCCAAACTCCCACGCGCCCTTCCAAAAAGGCGTGGACATTTTTCAAATCCAAAGGATGCAACTTATGCGGGCAAGAAGGATATAAAGGACGTCTTGGAATTTTTGAACTCCTTGAGGTGACTCCCCCGATCGCTCAACTCATTGCAACCCAGGCTCCCATCACACAGCTTCAAGACGCCGCAAAAAAACAAGGAATGATCACGATGCTTCAAGACGGACTTCTGAAGGCACTGGCCGGCATTACCTCAATCGAGGAGGTCCTTCGGGTGACCCGCGAATAATTTTTGTATGAACTCCCCGACAAAAAAAATTGATTTTTCCTTTCAACGCATTTCAGCAAATGATAAACTTTTTTTTATCCAGCATTTAGAAATTCTTGTCCGGACAGGTTTTGCGCTCGGAACCGCGCTTAAAACACTGGCAAAACAAACAACGAATAAAAAAATGCAGGCGGTTCTTCAAGATCTTGAGCAACAATTACAGCAAGGGGCAACGCTCGCCTCAAGCCTCGAGCGTCATCCAAAAGTTTTTCCAAAACTCATCACAACCATGGTTCATGCGGGCGAAATCAGCGGGAATCTTGACCACATCCTCAAACAACTTTCTGTTCAGCTCAAGAAAGACCACAGTCTGCGAAAAAAGGTGCAGTCGGCGATGATCTACCCCTCTGTCATTTTGTCCGCCATGGTGATCATTGGCACTCTCATGTTTCTTTTTGTCATTCCAAGCATGCTTGCGATCTACGACGAGTTTGAAGGAACCCTGCCCGTCACGACACAGCTTTTGATTACGATCACCGACATCATGGTTCACCAGGGCTGGATCGTTGCTCTTGTTCTCATCGTCCTTATTTTTCTAGCATCCCGTGTGATTCAAACACCATCCGGAAAACGAGTTTTTCATCGCTTCATGCTCCGCCTGCCGATCTTTGGGAGTATTGCACTCAAAATGAATCTCGCCCGATTTTCTCAAATGCTTCACTCGCTGCTCACCACCGACATCCCCATTGATCAGTCTTTTGTTGTCACCGGAAACACGCTCCGCAATGTGATCTATCGTGATGCGCTAGTGGCGACGTCCGAGGGCATTAAGCAGGGCGCGCCGATCGCAAGTCTGCTGGAACGGGAGCCTAAACTGTTTCCGCCTGTTGTGACGCAGATGTTTGCCGTGGGAGAACAGAGCGGAACATTGGAAATGATTACAGAAGAAATCGCGAACTTCTACGACGAAGAGGTGGATCAGATCACGTCCGGACTCGCCGCGATTATTGAGCCCATTCTCATTCTCATCCTTGGTGGAGCTGTCGCCTTTATTGCAAGCGCGCTCATTCTTCCGATGTATTCTTTAGTAGACCAGATATGAAACATCGGACAGGTTTTTCCCTTGTCGAAGTTCTCGTTTCTTCTACAATTCTTCTGATTGCCATGATGGGGATTTATGGAACCATGCAAATGACTCTCCGACTCACGAAAGACAACCAGATTCGCACAGAGGCCGCAGCGTTAGGAAATGAACAGATGGAACGAATCCGCAACCTGCCGTACGACGATATTGGAACCGTGGGAGGGATTCCCGTTGGAGCCATTGCCCCTTCAACGACGACCGAAAAAAATGGGACAACCTATACCATCACCACGGATATCCGATACGTGGATGATCCGTTTGATGATACGGCGCCTCGCGATCTTCTTGGGTCAGATTATAAGCGCGTCCGCGTCGAGGTGAATTGGGTTGGACACTTTGAAAATCCGCCCGTCACCCTTGTCACGAATGTTGCTCCTCGCGGCATTGAAACAACGAATGGTGGCGGGACGCTCATTCTTCAAGTCGTTGATACGAACGGACAACCCGTCAACCGCGCGAGCCTCACCATCGTCAACCCTGATGTCAACCCGCCGATTTCCATTCGTTCTTCAACGAACGCCAACGGGGAATTTCTTCTTCCCGGTGCCACCCCATCTATTGCCAGCTATCAACTTTCCGTTACGAAGGATCTGTATACCACCGAGCAAACTTACGATACCGATCCCGAAGAGAAGCCCCCCCCCCCCCCCCCCCCCCACAAACGGTTTTTTGGGGGGGGTTTACACCCCCCCAAGAACC